>JABITN010000226.1 GCA_018700525.1 Opitutales bacterium | reverse complement strand
TGGATTGGCTAAAGAGCCGGGATTCAGACAAACCCTTCATGCTGATGAGCCAATTCAAGG
Organism: Opitutales bacterium; assembly: GCA_018700525.1. Lineage (GTDB taxonomy): Bacteria > Verrucomicrobiota > Verrucomicrobiia > Opitutales > Opitutaceae > Pelagisphaera. The sequence goes on along the minus strand of JABITN010000226.1, from coordinate 32,908 downwards.
CGACTCATGGCCCGTTTCAACCGGCCCTTCGCCATCTCGGTGAGCTCGATGACGTCACTGTCCCCCTGCCGGACAACTTTTTTGACGACTATACTGGTCGTAGCCGCGCTCCTGGGAATCACAATACCAGTATCGCAAACGTGATGCCGCTTAGCAATCTCAGTATTGACTATCGGATACAGGGCGAGCAGCTTGCTCAGTACCGTAGCCATTTCGATGAAGCTAACGAGGCCTTCGAAAAGGCGAATCTTCAAGGCGACGAACGGGCAAAGTGGCGATACCAGCGCTTTATCAAGAATTTCCTCCTGACGAGTAAAGGCATCGATGAAAATGTGGGTCGCTTACTGGACTATCTTGATGAGAGTGGTTTGGCGGAAAATACAATCGTGATCTATGCGGCGGATCAGGGCTTTTTTCTTGGGGAGCATGGTTGGTATGACAAGCGGTGGATGTATGAGGAGTGCTTGAAGACGCCGCTTTTGGTTCGGTGGCCCGGTGTCACTCAGGAAGGTCGAGTCAGCAGCGATATTGTTTCTAATCTGGATTTCGCGCCCATGTTTCTTGAAATGGCAGGAGCGTCGATTCCGAGCGAGATCCAAGGCCGCAGTCTGGTTCCTTTGCTCAAGGGTGCCGCTCCCCAAAACTGGCGAAAGAGCTTTTATTACAAATACTACGGCGAGCGGCGTGGAGGAAGTGTGAGCGAAGGATACTATAACCACGGCGTCCCACCCCACGAAGGCGTGGCCGACAAACGGTATAAGCTGATTAACTTCAAACACGACGATGTGGATGAGTGGGAATTATTCGATCACCAGCGTGATCCAAGTGAAATGAAAAGCGAATATGGAAATCCTGAATACGCTGAGACTATCGCTCGGCTGAAAACGGAACTCGAGCAACTAAAGACTCAGTACCGTGTCAATTAGTGCCTAACCCCGAAACCTTCGACCCAATATGAAATCACTCGTTCCCCTCATAATCGTAAGCCTCATCGCTACAGCGGCGCTGGCTAAGCAGCCCAACATCATCATCGTCATGACCGATGACCAGGGCTACCCGGAGTTGTCGGTTAACGGAAATCCGATCCTAAAGACGCCGCACCTCGATGACCTGCACAGCGAGAGTCTGCGCTTGGAAGACTACCACGTGTCTCCCATGTGCGCGCCCACGCGCGGTCAGCTGATGACGGGCTTGGATGCGGCCCGGAACGGGTGCATCAATGTAAGCAGCGGGCGCGGACTGTTGCGACCGGAGGTGCCGATTATGGCAAACTTCTTTGGGGACGCCGGATATGAGACCGGCCTATTTGGCAAGTGGCATTTGGGTTCCAACTATCCTTTTCGTCCCGAAGATCGAGGATTTGATGAGACCTGCTGGTTTCCTTCCTCCCACATTGGATCCGTTCCGGATTTTTGGGGTAATGATTACTTTGACGACACCTACGTGAACAATGGGAAGTGGAAGAAGTACAAGGGCTACTGCACCGATGTTTTCTTTGAGGAGAGCATGTCATTCATGAAGCAGGCTGCCCGACAGGGAAAACCGTTCCTATCCATCATCATGCCCAATACGCCACACGGTCCCTTGGTTGCGAAGGACAAGGATGAGGCTGCAATCAAGAAGATCCTCGATCAACCGGAGTTCGATGACATCGATCCCGCGATGAAGGTCCGTCTGGCCGACTACTTGGGCATGATCTTGAACATCGATGAGAACATGGGGGCGATGATGAAGTTTCTTGCCGACGAAGGTATTAAAGATGACACAATTGTAATTTTTCAGACCGACAATGGCAGCACTCACGGCCCACGTTACTACAACGCTGGAATGCGGGGTGGGAAAACGGAATTGTGGGAAGGAGGCCATCGCGTTCCTTGCTTCATCAGTTGGCCGAACGGCGGTTTGTTGGAGCCGCAGGATATCCAAGGGCTCACGCAAGTTCAGGATATGCTGCCAACGCTACTTGATCTCTGCAGCATTCCCAACGACGCCAAGTTCGACGGAATGAGCCTGGCCTCTATTTTGAAAGGAAAAGCGGTCGTTCCTAAAGATCGGATGCTGGTGATCAACTACAGCCGCATGCCCAGTTTCGTTAATTACCCAACCCCGTTCGCTCAGACGCTCATGCAGCGGAATATGGGTGAGGTACTCTGGAAGCGCTGGCGATTGCTTGAAGATCGCGAGCTCTACAATCTTGAGACCGATCCGCTGCAGCAAAACAACGTGATCGATAAGTATCCGAAGGTCCTGTCTAAGATGCGAGGCAAGCTGGATGATTGGTGGGCCGACGTAGGGCCAAATGCCAATGACGTTCAGCGGGTGATTATCGGCAGCGAGCACGAAAATCCGTCGCGCTTAACAGGCTGCGAGTGGCTGGACGTATTTATTGATCAGCAAAGGCAGATTCGTGTTGGACAGCACAAAACAGGCTACTGGATGTTGGAGGTAGCTGAGCCCGGGGAATATGATTTCGAGCTTCGTCGTTGGCCGAAGGAAATCGATCGTCCTCTGGTAGCTCCATCGGAGGATGGCCAAGGTGCAATCCCGATTACTCAAGCGAGCTTTTATCTGAGTAACTACCATCACTTAAGTATTAGCGAAAAGACCGCTTATGGATTCGAGGGAGAGACGAAACAGATCGGACCGAACGACACTTCAGTTACGTTCACTGCCCAGTTGGAAAAGGGCCCCATCGCATTGCATACTTGGTTTCGGGGAGGTGCTGGCCATAGAGGAGGCGGAAACTTAAGTACAATTCTGAGCGCGTACTACGTGTATGTGACGAAGAAATGAATGTTAGGAGTAATGACCCTTTGCTGACAGATCACTCAGGTTTTTATTGGATTTATTAAATCTGTGTCATCTGAAGAATCTGTGGAAGATTATTTTGTATCAATATAATGAAGACGTTATTTTTATTCATAGCTCTTTGGCTTTCCCTTGTCCCATTTCTGGGAACGGAAAAGCCCAATGTACTCTTCATTCCCATCGATGACTTGAACAGCTGGGTAGGGCACTTAGGCGGGCATCCGCAAGCCAAGACCCCAAACATCGACCGGCTCGCCAAGCGTGGCGTTTCCTTTACCAAAGCCTATTGCAATGCGCCGCTTTGCAATCCCTCGCGGGTCAGTTTGTTCACAGGTCTTTTACCTTCGAATACTGGGGTTTACGGAAATGGCGAAATGATGCGAACCAAGGTTCCCGATGCCGTTACGTTGATGCAATACCTGCGCAGCAAAGGGGGTTATACGGTTCAAGGGGGTGGCAAAACCTTTCACGGCAGTTCCCCCTACGATCCGGAATCGTGGGACTATTACAATCAGCCCCAGCGCGATCGACACGCGGGCGAACGAGATGCGTACCTGCCGAAAGAGGCCTGGGCTCCTTGGGGTCCACTAGACGTAGAAGAGTCCGAGTTGTTCGATGTGAAGAATGTCGATTGGGCAATCGCCGAACTGGGCAAATCGCACGACACGCCGTTTTTTATAGCCTGCGGTTTTACCAAGCCGCACATGCCATGGTTTGCTCCACGAAAGTACTTCGACTTGCATCCGATTGAGGATATTATCCTTCCGGATACACTGGATAGTGACCGAGATGATCTTCCGGATTGGGGCAAGCGGTTTGCTGTAGAAGTCCATGATGTTTCCGGCGCCCGAAATTTCGCTAGGCACGGCGAAGACCACGATATGGTGTTGAAACACAAACAATGGAAGCGGGCCGTGCAGAGCTATTTGGCTACTATCAGTTATGTCGATGCTCATGTGGGCCGTCTCCTGGATGCTTTGGAAGCGAGTGAACACGCGGACAACACGATTATCGTACTATGGGGCGACCATGGTTGGCATTTAGGTGAAAAACAGCATTGGCGGAAGCACGCTCTTTGGGAAGTAACCACGCGAACCACTTTAGTAATCGCGGGACCCGAAGGCGTGGCACAGAATGAATTGTGCGACCGTCCCGTGAGTTTGGTGGATTTGTATCCGACTCTCTTAGACATGTGCGGATTGCCACTTAGCGACAGTTTGGATGGACAGAGTTTGGTGCCTTTGTTGAATAACCCGAACAAGAAATGGGAGCGTCCTGTGTTAACTACTTTCGGATACCAAAATCACGCAATACGCACAGATCGCTGGCGCTATATAAGATACAACGACGGAGGCGAAGAATTGTACGATCACGATTCAGATCCCAACGAATGGAAAAATTTGGCAGCGAATCCTGAGTTTTCCAGGGTGATCTCAAAACTGAAACAATCACTACCAAAAGAAAACGTTAAGTAATGAAAAACCTATTGGCTCGAATTTGAATATGCTGAAATTTCTATGAGGCTAAAATTATACTATTGTATTCGTTTGATTCCGATATGGCTATTGGTTGGGTGTTCCCTATCAGCAGATGAGGGCAATTCGGATAGGCCTCCCAACGTCGTTTTCTTCCTCGTTGATGATCTGGGTTGGACTGATGTGGGATCCTTCGGTAGCAGCTTTTACGAAACGCCGCATATCGATCAGTTCGCGACTAAAGGCGTTAAGTTTACCAGCGCTTATGCAGCTTGTCATGTGTGCTCGCCGACACGATCTAGCATTCTGACAGGAAAGTATCCAGCTCGCAACCGCATGACGGACTGGATTTCTGGACGTTTGGATTATCCGTTTCAAAAATATCTCAATGTACGAACAGGCCAGGAACTTCCTTACAAGGAGGAGACAATTGCGGAAACCTTGCGAGGTCACGGTTATAAGTCGGCTGCGGTAGGCAAGTGGCACCTGGGCAGTACGCCGCATACGCCTGACAAGCATGGGTTTGATTGGCACATTCCAAGGAATTGGTCGCGCGGCGCTCCGAATCGAACTTTCTACGCTCCCTATAATTTAGAAGGACTGGAAGACGCTCCGGAAGGGGAGTATTTGACTGATCGGCTCACGGACGAGGCGATCGGGTTTATTGAGGATAACAAAGACAGTCCCTTCTTTCTTTATATGGCTCATTTTGCGGTGCACGACCCCATTCATGGTCGTCCGGATTTAGTGGAAAAGTACGAGGCCAAACTGAAAGCAAACCCGCCGAAAGGAAACGTTCCCTATGCATTGGAAGGAAATCCTGACTTGGCTGAGCCTCTTTCTCGCGAGTACTTGGACGAGGCGCTATCGGATCCCGCGTTTGCGGAGTATGGCGTCCTGCCCCAACATACGGTAAAGATAAAGCAGTTTCAGGATAATACGCAATTTGCAGGTATGGTCGAAGCCGTTGATCAGAGTTTTGGCCGAATAGTCGAACGCCTTGAGGAACTGGGCATCGACGATAATACGATCGTCATTTTTTTTGCCGACAATGGAGGCATGGCGGGAATGAATATTCATTTTCCGACGCGGACCGTGACTGCAGATGAGCTCGATAGAGCGTTCTCAACGTCAGTCTTGCCGCTGCGTGGAGCGAAAGGCTGGCTTTACGAAGGAGGAATTCGGGTCCCGTGTATTGTGAAATGGCCGGGACAAGGACAGGCAGGGACGGTATCGGATGAACCTATTATCAGTAACGATTTTTATCCTTCGATTCTAGAAATGGCGGGACTTCCTCTTGTGGAGTCGCAGCACGCGGATGGTGTGAGTATTGCCCCAATTCTAAAGGGAGCGAAGACTTTGGATCGCGACGCCATTTACTGGCATTTCCCGCATTACAGCAATCATGGGATGCAGCCGCCGGCAGGGGCTATTCGAGCGGGAGAATACAAATTGCTCGAGTACTACGAGAACAACACAGTTCAGTTATTCAATTTAAATGAAGATATCGGTGAACAAAACGATCTTTCGAAATCCAATCCGGCCAAAACGAAAGAACTAACCGCTATGTTACATGCTTGGCGCGACTCACTAGACGCGCAAATGCCGTCGTTGAATCCGGACTACGTTGAAGTTGATCCTCATAAATGGTCTCGTGAAGCTAATCTCAATCAAGGGAATGGTCAGCGTCGCTGAAATCAATATTAGAGAATAGATTTTTATACTGATAAGTACGAATGCGAAAGTATCGAAAAATAGGCTTAGCCCTTTTGGGGTTCTTTTTATGTTGCTCGTTTATGGGCGAAGCAAGCGAGTCCAGCACTTTGCAGATGTTGGCGAACACGATAGCGAGCTCGAATAATGAAAAGGTTCAGGTCTCGCTAATGCGAGGTATGCTTAAAAGCTTGGAAGGACGTAGGAATGTCGATGCTCCGGCTTCTTGGGGGGACGTGCGTGAGCGATTGTCAGCGAGCGAGGATACCGAGGCCAAACGATTGCTACAGGAGCTTTCCCAGATTTTTGGGGATGAAAACGCTGCCCTTGAAGCATTGAATACAGTGCGGAATACATTAGCGGGGGTAGACGAACGCGAGAGTGCATTGAGGTCCTTGTTGACGCAGCGAAATACGGATTTGGCGACGGAACTAGAAGCGTTTCTCGATGATCGTCATTTGAGAACATCGGCGATTCGAGCATTCGGAGTGATGCCTCAGCCGGGAGCGGCTCAATTGCTGCTCAGTAGATACAAAACGTTTGGCGCGTCCGACCGGCGAGTGGTTGTGGAAACTCTAGTAACGCGTAGTGAGTATGCAGAGGAACTGCTTGACGCCTTGCGAAACGGAGTGATTGAGAAGAACGAGATCCCCAGTTACGCGGCTCGAACGTTGGAGTCGATGCTCGGCTCGGAATTTTCAGAGGTCTATGGAGACGTAGCGGCCCTCTCAAGTGATAAGAGCGCATTGTTCGAGAAGTATCGGAATTTATTAACTCCCGAGACGATGGCGACTGCGGACGCGGTTCTAGGAAAAGCGATTTTCGACCGAACCTGTTTGGCGTGCCACATAATGTATGGAACAGGAGGTGTAATTGGCCCCGATCTTACCGGTTCGAATCGAGCGAATCTCGACTACATACTATTGAATATTCTAGACCCGAGCGACGATATTCCGGACAGCTACAAAATGGTGACGGTCACGACCCACGACGGACAAACACTTGTGGGAGCGGTTTCGGAGGAAGACGGTCGTCGCATTGTCCTTAATGCGGTAGGGCAAAAGCAAATTGTAGCGAAAGCGGACATTCAGTCGCGGGTCGTTTCGGACATTTCGATGATGCCAGAAGGACTATTGATGACTTTAAAAGACAATGAAGTGGCAAACTTGATACAGTATTTAAGAACAGAAGAACCTTTAAAAATAGCGAAATGATGAATGTAGTAAAACGATTTTTGAGTACGAATGAAAGATCCACGCCGCATTCGCGACGTAGCTACGCGAGGGACTCTCGTGGGTTCCGATTGAATATTGTCCTCGCCGCGCTGCGACGTAGCGACATTGGGGTGGCAGCTGTGTGTGGGCTTCTGCTAACGGTTTCTTCATTCGCCCAGGAACCAAAAACGAGCAACGCGCCGTTTCTCACGCCGACAGAGGCGGTTGCGAAAATGGATATCCCCGATGGCTTTGATGTTTCCATCTTCGCGGCGGAGCCGGATATCGCGGAGCCTATTGCGTTTTGCTTCGATGACCGCGGACGAATTTGGGTAGTTGAAAATATCAACTATGTAAACAGGCGAACACATACCACAGAGAAAATTAGCCGTATCAAGATTTTGGAGGATACGGATGGAGATGGCGTCTTCGACAAGAAGAAGATTTTTATGGATGATATTACATTCAGCTCGGGAATCGCTGTGGGATTCGGAGGTGTCTACTTAGGGTCGCCCCCTAACTTGAGTTTCATTCCAGACGCGGATGGAGACGATGTGCCGGATGGGCCTGCTCAGGTACTGTTGGATGGCTGGGGAATCAACGACAGGCATGAAACCTTAAATAGTTTCATTTGGGGGCCGGATGGCTGGTTGTATGGATGTCATGGTGTATTCACTCATTCAAATGTCGGAAAGCCCGGCACAAGCGACGCGGATCGCCAGTTTATAGATGCTGGCATCTGGCGCTACCATCCCACGAAACACGAATTTGAGATATTCGCTCGAGGCTTATCCAACCCTTGGGGATTCGATTTTAATGATCAGGGGCAGGGCTTCGCGACCTGTTGCGTGATTCCGCATCTCTTTCATGTTTCTCAGGGGGGAGTCTACCACAAGCAGAGCCGTGCTCATGTGAATCCATTTATCTATGACGATATCAAGACGATTCGCGATCACACGCATAAGTCAGCTCATGGTGGAGCGCGTTTTTATTTAGCGGATACATTTCCGGCGGAATATCGAGACCGGCTTTTCATGTGCAATATTCACCAGCATGAAGTGTTGACCGATGTTATGACGCGATCGGGTTCAGGATATATCGGGAGTCATGGCGATGACTTCCTGCCAATCAACGATCTGGCTTGGGTTGGGTTTAGCGTGGAAATCGGCCCAGAAGGGGGAGTGTACATCCTTGATTGGCACGACACGGATATTTGCGGAAATGCGATCAACTTTCCCAATAGCGGACGGATCTATCGGATCCTACCGGAGGATGCTCCGAAAATCGCTCAACCCAATTTGCGAGAGCTTTCGGATCTTGAACTTGTAGAAATGCAAAAGCATTCGAATGATTGGTATGTACGGCATGCTCGGACTATCTTGCAAGAGAGAGCGGCGTCTGGAGAATTGGATAAATATTCGGTTCATGAAAAACTCGTTGAACAATTCTTCGATGCTCCGAACTCGGGGAAACGCCTGCGGATGATTTGGGCGGCTTGGGTGACGGGTTATTTTGGAGGAAGCGAAGGAGAGAATCGGTTTAACTACCTGCTCGATCATGAAGACGAGTATTGCCGGGCTTGGGCGATTCAATTACTTGGGGAAGATCGTGATTTTTCTGCGAATACATTATCGCGATTTAAACAGATGGCGAAAAATGATTCATCGCCAGTGGTGCGCCTCTATTTGGCATCGGCCTTGCAGCGAATGGAATTCGAGGATCGTTGGCCGATTCTGGAAACATTAGCGAGTCGTGAAGAGGATCGGGAGGATGCGAACATTCCTAGAATGTTATGGTTCGCGCTGGAACCTATGGTTCCGGGTAACGCCGACCGAGCTCTTGCATTGGCCATCAATTCCGGAGCACCCAATCTTCAAGAGTTTGTTCCAAGACGAATGCTCGAAACGGAGGAGAAATCGGGACCGGATTTTAATGCGTTGGTTAGCAAGGTAGCCCCAGGCTTTCGTTATAGTGACAGAGCACCCGTGGAAATACTGGATAGCTTTCGCAACGAAGTCGCGCTGAGAACCCAGCCTACTGGTAGATTCGGTAGAGCCCGGTTGTCTCGCAATGTTTCGATTCCGAAAGAAAAGACGACAACGCTCAAACTTCGAACGAGCTATCATCCTCACGGGGATTGGAAGCTGCGCGTTGTGGTGGGACGAAAGGCTCTATTGGAGCAGGAGGTTAGCCATGAGACGATTCAGGACGAGTGGCTGGATAGTGAGGTCGATTTGACTGAGTTTGCGGGTACGATGGTCGAGATTGTACTCGAGCATAGGGCCAATGACTCGGATGATGCATCTGGGTATTGGAGTAAAGTTGAATTGGTGAGCGAGTAGGCGAGGTGTGGCCCACGGATTTCACAGTCAGACGTAGATGTTTTTTGCTAAACTATAGATTAATGAAAAAATACGCTGCATTTTTTGGATACGCTTTGACTAGTTGTGGGTTGCTTTTTGCAGATCCGCTGCGGCTGGTCGAAAACGAGGATGATGAAACGATATCCGTATTTCGGGATGATAGCTCGGATGCGATTCTCGTGCAAAATGCGCGTGCCGATCACCGTCCGTATCTGCATCCCATCGTATCACCTGACGGAAATGGCATTCTTACTGAATATAGTCCGGGCCACCATGTGCATCAAACGGGCTTGTATTGGGGATTTACGCACCTCAATGGACGCGATTACTTTCATAATCCATCAGATGGATACTGGCAGCTCGTTGAATCCAATATACTCGCAGCGACCGGTGAGGTCGTGCAATGGGAAACTGTCTATCATTTATTGGATGAAGAGGGAACGGCTTTGATGGAAGAGTCGCAGGTTTGGTCCATGCGCGATACGGGGGAAAGGTATTTTCTAGACCTCGTTTGGAGCGGAAAGGCGCATACTGAAGTAACGATTTCCGAATACGATTACGGAGGATTGTTCCTCCGTATGCCATGGAGCGAGGAGATTGACGGCAAAGTGGTGAATAGTTCGCGACAGGTGAACAGTAGAGCCAATGAACAACGTGCTACGTGGGTAGACGTAGGCATGGAGATAGAGGGTCGCGACGATTGGGGACATATTGCTATATTCGATCATCCGGAGAATACGACGTTTCCTATGCCTTGGCGAGTTGATCGCAAGATGGGTGTGGGCCCGGCCCGGTCTCAACTGGGCGACTGGAAGATTCCTGCAGGATCGATCGAAACCTTCAAACATCAATTCGTCGTTTACACAGGTGAATTGAACGATGTCGAATTGAATGAAAAGTGGCTAGCGTACGGTGAGCAAAGATACAATAGTGCGGAGTGGGTTGCGGCGAGAAACGAGTCGCGGCAAGCAGCCTTTCTCACGGGCGAGGAAGCGGTCGAAGCAATGACTGTGGCGGATGGATTGGAAGTGAATCTTTATGCATCCGAACCGGCAATCACCCAGCCGATGGCTTTTTGCTGGGACGATCGAGGACGGCTTTGGGTAGCCGAAAACCGGGACTACGAAACGCGACGAACGGGTTTCTCCGCGGACGGGAATAGCCGCATTCTAATCCTTGAAGATGTGGATGGCGACGGAGAAATGGATACTCGAAAGGTATTCATGGACGGAATACCTTTTCCGTCGGCCCTCGCATGGGGATTTGATGGATTGTGGCTTGGAGCCCCGCCCAATCTGCTTTTCGTTCCCGATCGGGATGGTGACGACAAGGCCGACGTGGACGACATAGAAATTCGTCTGACGGGCTGGGGCATTCGCGACCGGCACGAAGTACTCAATAGTTTTATTTGGGGTCCCGATGGCTGGTTGTATGGTTGTCAGGGCTTTGCTACGCCGTCGGTTGTAGGCAAGCCCATTGGCGAAGGGCGCATCTATCGCCATGGCGAAGCCTTTCCTGAGAACCAGGAAGTGGAAGATCCCCAGTATATCGATGGCGGCATTTTTCGTTATCACCCGATTAAGGATCGGTTCGAAGTAGTCGCCCATGGATTTAGCAATCCCTGGGGAATGGACTTCGATGACAATGGGCAGATTTTCATCTCCGCCTGTGTCATTCCGCACCTTTGGCACGTCGTTCCTGGTGGAATCTACCACCGCCAAGGAGGGAGCCATGTCAATCCCTACGTGTATTCGGATATCCAGACAATCACGAATCATCGGCACCGATCCGCTCACGGCGGAGCTCGGATCTACCTGGCTGATGCCTTACCGGAACGCTATCACAACCGCATCTTCATGGCCAACATCCATGAGCACGCCCTTTTGACGGATATCCTAGAACCCAAGGGTTCAGGATTTGTCGGTCACCATGGAGATGACGCGGTGCTGGCCAACGATGGCCAATGGATCGGATTTAGTATCGAGATTGGTCCCGATGGGGCGGTTTATATCCTCGACTGGCACGATCCGGATATTTGTGGCATCGACGTATTCGAAAAGGATACCGGACGCATCTACCGAGTCGCTCCCCCGGGCCATTCAGGGAAGGCAGGACTCAATTTAGCGAAGCTATCGGATGAAGAGCTCGTGGATTTGCAACACCATCGAAACGATTGGTACGTACGCAGAGCCCGCGTATTATTGCAGCAACGCGCTGAAGAGGAAATTCTGTCAAGTAACGTTCACGCCGCGCTCTGGGAACAATTCCAATCGGGTTCAGACACCGGTCGCAGGTTGCGCTCCCTGTGGGCCTTGCATGTGACCGGCGGCGCGAGCCAAGGTCAATTGACAAATCTGCTGGAGCATTCCGATGCCCATATTCGAGCGTGGGCGATCCAGCTTCTCTGCGAGGACATGGATCCGGGACGAAAGGCGCTAAGCAAGTTCAAGGAAATGGCGGCTAATGATCCGTCTCCGGTGACCCGCCTATATCTCGCTTCCGCTCTGCAACGCATTCCAGAAACGAATGTATGGCAAGTGGCTGAGGGACTGGTTGGTCACGCGGGCGACGCGGATGACCACAATTTGCCCAACATGATTTGGTTCGGCGTGGAGCCCTACGTGGCGGGCTCTACGAAAGTGGCCCTGAACCAAGCTCTCGAGAGCGAGATTCCCATGATTTCAAACCACATCGCCCGACGGGCAGTGGCGGCCGAGAAGCTCGACGCTCTTGTTGCCGTGATTAGTAAAACGGATTCGTCGACTATGCGCGTCACCCTGTTGGAAGGAATGCGTGACGGTCTTGCCGGGCAGCGCTACTTACAGGCTCCGCGAGGATGGTCCGCATTGGAAGGGCGTTTGCTGGCGTCCGGGACTGACCAAGAGCGGAATCTCGCCCTGAACCTCGGGCATTTGTTTGGGAGTGCCGAAGCGGGCAAAGCCCGATTGGCTCAGCTCCAAGATCCGGATACAGACTTGGAACAACGAAAAGAAATTCTCACAAGCTTCGGTCGTGAAATCTATGGCCCTGCGTTTCCGTCCATTGTCGGTTTTCTCGATGATGCGGACCTACGGGAGTCGGCATTGCGGGCTTTGGGGGCTTATGATCGGGATAGCGTTCCACGCGAAATCCTGAATCGGTATAGTCGATTTAATGCGGCGGAAAAGTCGGTCGCGATTCAAACCTTGGCTGCGCGTCGAGAAACCGCCCGAATACTGATGGATTCGTTAAGGGCCGGAGACGTGCCTAAGAATGATATATCCGCCGTATCTGCACGTCAAATGAGCCGCGTAATCGGTCCGAGCTTCGTCGACTATTGGGGAGGAGCGATCGAGGCTAACCCGCTTGCCAAGGACAAGAGAATTGTCATGGACCGGTATCAAATTCTGCTCACGGACGATTATCTCTCCGACGCCGATCTCATGGCGGGCAAGGCCTTGTTCGAACAAAGCTGCGCGTCCTGTCACAAACTCTATGGCGAAGGCGGCGAAATTGGTCCGGACATAACCGGCTCGAATCGGGCTGATCTCGATTACATCCTCACCAACATGCTCGATCCCAGCAGCGAGATTCCCGAGGGATACCAGCTTGTGACTATCAACACCCAAGATGGACGCACGTTCGCGGGCAATGTCGCTAATGAGGACGACAATCAAGTAACCCTTCGCATGATCGGCCAGGACGTGATTGTCTCAAAGTCCGATATCCTCTCCCGGGAAACATTACCAGTATCCATGATGCCGGAAGGCTTGCTTGCTGCTTTGGATGACGGGCAGGTTCGTGATTTGATCGCCTATTTGCGGACGGATCACCCAATCGAGTAGTTTTTTATACCAATATAATTATGTCCAGTCAGTCTTTTGTCTCTCCGCGTGTATGCATTGTTAAGGTCATTAGTGTTATTCTGAGTGTTTGGTTCTCATTCTCGGTCTGGGCCGCAGAAGGCAAACCCAACATCGTCGTCTTCCTCGTAGATGATCTCGGTTCTGGCGAACTCGAATGCTATGCCAGTAAATTCCATGAGACGCCAAACATTGACGCTTTGGCGGCATCAGGGATGCGGTTTACCCTCGCTTATTCGGGTGCCACGCTTTGCTCTCCTAGCCGGGCGGCACTTCTGACGGGGCTTTCGCCGGCACGGTTGCATTTGACGGATTGGATCCCTGGACAGAAGCAAATCAATCGCAAGACGCTCACTCCAGATTGGCAGACGCATATGGATCATGAGCGCATCACCTTGCCCGAAGCCATGAAGGAGCAAGGCTATGCTACTGGGTTTTTCGGTAAGTGGCACTTGATCCCGAGACCAAGGCCACTTGATTTAGGTGATGATAAGAAACTCGCAGAGATCGCTGCTATGCATGATGAGCACATGCCTGAGAAACATGGTTTCGATGAAAACTACGGAGGTGATCAATCGGCAAACCAGGGAAGGAGCTTTTTTTATCCCAATTACCATAAGTTCCCCGGGCTTGAAGGAAAGGGCAGTGAAAAAGAATGCCTTACGGATGTGCTCACCGATTGCGCAATCGATTTTTTGGAACGAAAAAAAGAAGAGCCATTTTTTCTCTATTTTTCGTATTACACGGTTCATGGCCCTATTACAGGAAAGCCTGAATACGTTGAGAAATACCGCCAGAAATTGGCTGATAATCCGGATGCGGGGTACTACATGAACAATCCCAATAAGGCAGCTATGATTCAGAGCTTGGATGAAAGCGTGGGTCGAGTGATGGCGAAGTTAAAGGATATTGGCCAGCTCGACAATACGCTGGTTATATTCACAGGTGACAATGGTAGTCAGGGCGATGAGTTTGTGGTTAACTACCGTGGGAACAAGGGTACGGCTTACGAGGGTGGCACTCGTGTGCCTTTGATTGTCACTGGTCCGCGAATACCGAATGGCGTTAGCGAAGTCCCGACGATTGGGATGGATTTGTATCCAACAATACTTTCATATATCGATGCTCCTTTGAAGCCAGAGGAGCATATGGATGGGGTTAACGTTTTGCCGCTGTTTACCGGTACTGGTTCAATCGATGATCGACCGCTTTATTGGCATTATCCGCATTACGACGAGACGACACCGTACAGCTCAGCGATTGTTGATGGCTGGAAAGTCGTGCGGTATGCGGACGACGGAAAAACAGAAGTGTACAATCTCAAGGATGATCCCATGGAGAAGAATGATCTTTCTACGAAGAATCCTGAAAAAACGGAATCCTTGATCAATAGCCTAGATGGCTACTTGGCGGATGTCGGCGCTCAACTCGCTTTGCCCGATCCGAATCATGACCCCAGTCCCGATGTGTTTTCCGGCGGGATCCGCGATTTCAAAATTTGGAACGAGAGTAGCAAGGACAAATGATAAACTATAAATCATACCTTAACGCTATGCGCTTCCTAATCCTCTTTCTCCTTCAGCTCGTCGTAATTATCCCGATCGCATCCGCGGAACGGCCGAATATCTTTTCATTTTAGTCGATGCCATGAACAGCGACTCTCGTCTGTGAGATTAGATATTGCGTAGTTTGATTGCCCTCCCAAGCGTAGTGCCCATGATGTTCAAGCAGTCGAAGACGTCGCTCGCATTGGCATGCTTATGCGGCATTATACTGTTGCCTTCGTCCACTGTAGCCCACCACGGCGTTACGGGGCAATTTGATTTGGAGCAGGTCTTGACGGTATCGGGCGTCGTGAACCGCGTTCGGTTTGTCAACCCGCACTCATACGTTTATTTCAAGGTCAAGAACGATGCAGGCGAAGAGGAACAATGGCGTTGCGAATTGCGATCAGGTAGCTTGCTGAAGCGCAAGGGTTGGACGGAAAAAATGTTCGAGATCGGCACTCAAATTACTGTGTTTGGCTCGCCTGATCGTCGAGATCCGAAAACCTGCTACACCGAAACGATTACCTTCGAAGATGGTAGGGTCGTCGCTCGGTACGACACACTGGACACGACTGGCAATATCGTCGTTGGAGAGCGTGAATTCGTCCGGGAAGATGGAGCCCCCAATTTGGCTGGAAACTGGACTGAGCCCATAAAGAATGCTCCTAATCCGTGGGGTCCCAGTCCAAGATCGGAGGGGCCGCCTGTTGGAAACGATTTCAGCAGGGACGGTTCGCCGCAAAAAGTCGCAGCGCCTCAGCCTGTGGGGTGGGGGAACGAACCGGGGACGCAAACCCGGCCACCGCCCTACGTGCTAACGGATCTTGCTCGTGAAGAAGCAGACGACTTTACCGCGGATCAAAACCCTCGTTTTCAGTGCGAGCCCACGAACATCATCTTCGATTATGCCTTTGATCAGATGATGAATAAGATCGAGCAAACAGGATCCGCCATTGTCATCACTTACGGGTTTATGGACATGGTTCGAGTCATCCATTTAGTCGGAGGCTATCCGGATGAAATCGAACCGAGCGTCACTGGCTATTCTGTTGGCGATTGGGAGGGTGACACGCTAGTCGTCCATACCAAAGGCTTCAAGCCTGGCTTCCTTAGAGCTATTGGTGGGCGCGCTACAGAATCCGTCCGGCACAGCGACCAGATGGAAATCACCGAACGGTTCACGATGAGTAAGGATGGCACTGAATTGACCCGTGAATACACGATTGTAGATCCCCATTATCTGGCCGAACCGTACTCGCACTCCAACTCGTCTTTGTATTCAACATCCAAATTCTTCCCGTACGAGTGCGAAGAGCTCAAGGACGATAGTCAGCAGTAAACGAAACCCTTTGCAAACAGCGGGGAATGATCAAGCTCGATTACGCTCTACCCCTTTACGTTGTAGCAGAAGATTAGGTCCTGGTCGCGCAGGTAGAGCTTCCCATTGATGACGACTGGGTGAGACCAGACCTTGCCATTGTTTTCATCTCGCAAAGTGGTCTCCTTGGGAAGCTGGAACTTACCTTTCTCCCTGAAACCGAGCGGGTTCGCTTCTACTAAGTAGACCCAGCCTTCATTCTCGTTGAGGCAGTAGAGCATTCCGTCCGCCGCATGCACCGCGCCCTTGTGCAATTCGCGCTCCACGCGTTCCATCCAGGCGACTTTGCCGGTCATGAATTCAAGGCACATCAGGTTTCCCTTTTTCTGATCAGAAAAACCATAAACGTGATCTCCAATGAGCACCACTCCGCCGTGGTGGTTGATCATCTCTTGATTCTCCCAGACTACCTCGGTCTTTTTGCCGTCCACTTTTACGAGCTTGGATCCCGCACGATATCCTGAAGTCATGAATACGTGACCGTCTCGGTAGATCGGCGTGGGAATCACCGCCGTTCTACCCTGGGGCCAATCGGATTTCCACAGCAAGTTTCCGGTCGCGGCATCCACACCGGCGAGTGTATTCATAAAGAGTTGTATATACTGGCGGTGGCCAGCGTTATCGGCAACAACCACGGCTGAATATTCGGCCGCGTCCTTCAATTTTTTCGACTGCCATAGCTTTGCACCGGTTTTCTTGTTAAGTGCCACAATCGCCCCTTTGCTCCCGCCCGGGGTCACCAGCACCTTGTCGCCATCCACGGTGGGAGACTCGGAATACCCCCACTTGGACACCGCGCCGCCAAAGTTCTTTACTAGGTTCTTGCTCCAGATCCGTTTCCCCTTGTCGGACGTCAAGCACACGATATCGCCCGCCACTCCGAGCGCATAAACATGCCCATCGCTCACGGTGGGCGTCGAGCGTGGCCCGGCACCCCATTGGGTGCGGTATCCCTCTTCCGGGTCAGTCTCGAACTCGGCAGTCCAAAGTTCCTCGCCCGTATTCGCGTCCAGACAGATAACCAGCTCTCGGCGGTCGCGCGAGCCGAGCGTGTAGAGCTTTCCGTCGACGATGGCCGTGCTGGAGTAGCCGCTCCCCGCGTTTTCGTAAGTCCAGAGGAGCTCCGGGCCATTTTTCGGCCACGACTTGAGGAGACCGGTGTCCGGTGAGATATTATTTTGGTCTGGTCCGCGCCATGCTGGCCAGTCGAACTGGGTCGCGTTTTCCGAAGCGTGGGCTTTCGAGGACAACAGGTTCGCGACTATGAGGCCACCGATTGCTAGGGAGGGTAGAATTTTCATAAGGATTGGCTACTCAGCAGAACGATTGAAAAAGCGTGCCGATTGTTTTAAAGAAAAAAAGATATAGCGAGTTGATTCGAATGAGGCGAAATTCGGAGACAGCGGGCGGAGATATAAGTTCTGACGGCCTCGAGGTTTGGCAACGTAAGTTCAGGAGGTTTCGCGAGTTGGGAAGCCGTCTTTGGGGAGAATTTGAGAGTGATGAATTCGGCGGGCTTAAGTGAAGCGAATCCAATTTGGTTAATAAGCTTTGCAACTGTCTTAGTCCTATAAGGATGGAATTTCGGAGAATTAAGAGCGAAGACCCGGCATAAGCAATATTGTAGTACTGACGTTTTTGGCACTTTCTAAGAACACTGTTTTACCGCCAGTCGCTTACTCTGGTGGTATTACAGTTACCTCGTCTTTCCCAAAAACGAAGCGGGTCAAATCCTCGCCGATGGTCACTGGACAACTGTAAGTCGTCTTCAAGCGGGTCGAAGTTTTATCCAAGATCGGTGGTTTGATCTGCCTGTTCGTTAGCGTCACAAAGTGGTAGAGCGCTTCCACTTTTGGCTGAGCGTATCCAAAGATACTAACTACACCTTCCGGCTCTGTATGATTGTTTAGAATAGTCCTCCAAGAAATTCTCGATGCCTGCAGTTCGGATTTTGCGGCACCGAAGGCATGGATAAACAGGTCAGATCCTATGGCCGGCTCTGCCAAGAGTGGATGGTATTTGCTATCCGTGGATATAACAGCGGACCTGCCATCGTAATCCACTCGATAGCCAGATGCAGGCTTGATAAGTTCGCCATGGTTAATCTCTATCGCGGTGACCTTGACGGCCGATTGATCATAAATGAGAACGGCTTTAATTTCGACTGTATTGGGTGTCACTTCCTCTAAACTGATCCCCTGGTTCTCGACTCGGATGTTAACCTCACCTGACGGGCCAGCCGAATATGATGCATCATGAACTTTATACCTTCAGGGCCCTAGATGTTAAATTTTCCTTTCCGTCCACCAAACAGAGAGCTTAACCAACCTTTCAGTAAAAAGTCTGGAATGCCGCCGCCGGGGTCTGATTGTAAATGCGTAACAAAAATGCCATCACCGCAACCCAAAGGGATTTTCAATTGCCACAAGCGTTGAGTCACGTCGCTGCCGGAATCTACTAGCAAGTATTTGTCACCGGCTTTGATGAGCGTTTCGGCGCCAAAACGGCTCATGAACTGTGGCGGTGATCCTAGACCCATCATAATGACTTCATAGTCTGCTTCTTGACTGGTTTGTGCGTCAAAATAGGCTGCTAGGAGGGCTGCGAGGAGAGTAATGCTCGCGCCGAGCCGTTTTATGGTTTTATTGGCATAAGAATAGTCTATGCTTTCAGTAAATGTAGGCTCCCCCAACTCAACTTCTTTACTCACCACCAAGCGAAGTCAGAAAAATTGAATTTCCTATCAACAACGGAAGCGGCGGCGAATCTCAAAGCGTTTATTTTAGTAGTCGGTTTCTTGTTTGCTCGCTCGGAAGCATCGGAACAGGAGGCGCTAGTCGCCCGAGGCGACTACCTCGTCAATAGTATTGTGGCCTGCGGTAATTGCCATACGCCGAGAGGCACCGACCATAAGCCGATCAGCGAAATGCATTTGGCGGGTGCATTTCAGGTCGACAGGGCAGAGTTCACGGCCTACGCGCCGAATATCACGCCAGACCCCGAAACTGGGATTGGTACCTGGAGTGATGAAGAAATTATACGGGTCATCCGTGAAGGCGTGCGGCCTGATGGTACGATCATCGGCCCACCCATGCCGACACGCGTCTATCGCGAGATGTCAGACACCGATGTTCGATCGATCGTAGCGTATCTGAGAACAGTCGTTCCGGTGAAAAATAGCCTGCCACGTTCTGTGTACAACATCCCTCTACCCGAATCTTATGGCCCGCCGGTGGATACCGTCCCTGACATTTCTCCAGACGACACCCTTGCCTACGGCGCTTATGTGGCCAACGCTTTGGGTCATTGTATGGAGTGTCATACTCCGCTGGTCAAAGGCACTCCCGATTTAAGCCGAATCGGTGCGGGTGGAAATGTGTTTGTGAAGCCACATGGTATGGAATTGGTCGCCGTGGCGGCTAACATCTCACCCCATCCCGAGCAAGGAATCGGCAGATGGACGGACGAAGAGATAAAAAGGGCTATCACTGAAGCGACCAGTCGCGATGGTCGACCGCTCCAGCCCGCAATGCCCTTTTATTTCTATAAGAAAATTTCTGACGAGGACTTAGAAGCGGTGATCACCTACCTGCGATCTATACCTCCCCAGGCAATTGAATAGATCAACGTTTACCTTCTTCATTTGGTTATCCCAAAGCCTGAGAAGCTCAAGGGTAGCTAGGGTCTGAGCCAGCACCCTTTACTCATTCTTCTGGGGAAACGGTATTAAACCCACCTCGCACTTCTCCTGCTCCTACAGCACCAAAATTGGCCTTGAAGCGTGGATCGAGCGGTCGGCTATTCGGGACACTTAGCCAGGTCCGGAAGAGGCAGCGTTTTTCCTCTGAATCCTCACGATCTACAAAGGCGGAACGTCGATGCAGGGTCACCCAGTTGTTCAGCAGAAGCACATCGCCGGGCTCCTGGCGAAATCGATAGCTCAATTGCTCTTCTTCGGTTACCGCCTCGAGAAAATCCATGGCTTCGACCTGTTTTGGAGTCAGGTTGGGCAAATCTGGATCGGCATGAGCACGGCTGATCAAAACACGCAAAAAGCTACAAGCAAAGTGCTCATTTTGAAAGGAGAAGATCGGTTGCTCCACATAAGGAAGCTCGTTGCCTAAATCCACTGTGTGACGTTTGTAGACAAAGGACTGCATGAGCGTCTCCAACACGTCCGGGCGACGATCCGCGATTTCGTTATAGAGCCGCATCGAACTGATCAGCTCATTTTCACCACCCGACAATGCCTGCCTCCAGCAAAGAAAACCAATCACGTCGCAGCGATCTGTATGAAAAGATAGTTTTTTATTCGTATTGGGTCCTCGGGTACGTGGGTCGTCTTTGCCGAATCCCGCATCACTTACGTCGAAGAGGGTGTCGCCTTTCTCATTTTGCGAAAGCAATCTGCCCAGCCCTGAAGACCACTGCCTGAAGGTTTCGCGGGCACTGTCCTTACTATGACCTGCGATTGGAAATCCTCGCAGCAAGACCACTCCGGGTCCGTTTTCTAATTGATCATGGATAGCAGGGGTATCGAGGTTTTCGAAGTTAGTTATCCAGGAGGGGTTACCCGCTAATTCGTTTCCGTCCCAGGCTGAGGGATGTTCGATCATAGGTTACAGATAATCGATTGTACGTTTTTGGGTATAAAACGGACCAAACGCTAAAAGTCGACCTGTTGTTTTGGTGAGATCGGTGTCATGCCTTCTTCTTTTTTTTTAACTTCATTGTTTCTTCTTCGAACCAAGGAGGACGCAGTGGCTAGTCCCGCCGAATCGGTAATGGGCTGGCGATGCCAAATAGGTTTCGGGGTTATTATTGACCTCTTGTTGTTGGTATAAGCGCGGCAGCGCCATTCTACAAGCTCATGATCTCGAGACGAGCTCTGGCCTACGGCAACTCAGGCTGAAGCACTGAGCTCCTCATTTACTTTCTAAATCCGTGGTTAATAAAAGTCCAACTGAATCCTCCCGAACTCCGCGGTTGAGTAATTCGGTATTACTTGGCCAACGCCTCTTTAGCCGCTTTCAGTAGCGCATCCTGGCTGGCTCTAACTGTGTAGTTATCGTTCGCATACGCGAAACGTATGGTACCGGTTGTATCTAGAATAAAGGCTGAGGGCGTCACCAGGAATCCGCCATTGCGTTTCTCCATATCGAATGCGCGCCCATCCGGGATTTCTTTAACGTGCTGGATGTATTCTTTTACCACCTTGTACTTGATGCCCAGGTTCGTTGCCAACTTGAGATCAGGGTCAGCCAGCAACGGGTATTTGAGCTCGGAGTCGTCATAGGCTTTCAGTGCTTCTACCGTATCAGTGCTTACCGCGAGTAACTGGTATCCCAGTTTTTCAAGTGCAGGGATGCTCGTCTGCAGCTCGTTCAAATGTACGTTGCAAAACGGGCACCAACCGCCTCGGTAGTAGATAAGGACCGTGGGTTTTTCCTTCACTGCTTTGTTGAGATTAAACTCAGAGCCTGTCTTTGTCCAGGCTACCGAATTTTTTGGAAGTTTACTGCCCACCTTAAGCGGATCCATTTTGGAGCCTTCTTCCCAGGGTACGTAGGTTACGGTGCCTTTGGTGTAGGGAAGTGGTGATGCGCCTTGGCGCAGGGTTACACCGATGCCATCCGGAGCCTCGGTATACATGGGCGTACCGGCTCGACGGGATCCGTCGTTTGCCTGTGGTGGTGGAGCCCTTCTGGGGCCACGAGTTCTCCCAGCGCGTTGGGGTCGGTCTCCACGTTCGCCCCGCGGAGGAGGTTCAGCCCGCTCACTCACTTTTGCTCTTTCTTCCGGGATTGTGTCCTGAGCCTGCGACCGTGGTGCTGGCAATCCGAACGCCGCCGTAACGAACACGGTACCCATTAAAATTCTACTGAGGCTACTTGAGAGCGTTCTGGTCATATTCATTTGGGTTCTTCGTCTGTTGAAAGCTCTTCGAGCCATTGTTTAATTATTGGGGCTACCGAGTCAACCGAGATTAGGGCACCCAACATAAGCCAGCGAATGGAGCCGGCGGTGTCAACCAGTGCGGTAGAGGAAGCTCTGAGTCCCGCCCTCCAGGCTAATATCCGTTCTGGGTAGCCCCAAACTTGGTTGAAGAATACGAGCAGCGTTGCCCGGGGATGGTGCCAATAGTAGGATTATTCGCTAGACGTTTTTCTACCTCAACAAATAATCGAGAGGTATTTGTGGATTGAGGAGGTTGTCTATCACTTTGTCATTTCAAATTAGATTTGGTAACAGAGCCAAAAGAACATTAAACTTAAAGATAACTATACTCCGATGATTCAACATATTTTTAGCCTTTTGTTTTTAGCCGTGTTTATCCCGGTCGTATCAGCCGCTCAGGGCAAGCCGAACATTCTTTTCATCTCAGTCGATGACATGAACTGCGACTCAGTCGGCGTCTACGGAAGCCCTCTTAAGGATATAACTCCGCACATGGACCAGTTGGCGTCGGAAGGAATGCGGTTCGAATATGCCCATGTAATGGTTGGAAACTGCTATCCGGGGCGAAATGTTATGTTCTCGGGACGTTCTTCCCACAGCAACCTGGTGGAAGGTTTTTATGCGATTCGCCAACCGCACTACCCGCACCTCGTCGATTTGATGAAAGAAGGTGGGTATTTTACGGGTATTTTTGGAAAAGAGTCTCATACGACCCCTTACTACCCTTATCCCTGGGATCTCGAGATGGGTGAGGGCGCAAAGAAGGAGAATCATATTAAGGATGCGGGATCTTACTATCGAATGACTGCTAAAGGGATCGCAGCATCTGAAGAGGCGGATAAACCCTTCTGTCTGCTGATCAACATTTCGGATCCTCACTTGCCGTTCTACCGATGGAGTCGTCGGAAGGAAATGGAAGATCCGTACATACCCAGCCAGCTCTACACGCCGGAAAAAATACCGGTCCCGGGTTATCTGCCTGACACGCCCAAAGTGCGGAAAGAACTGGCTCATTACTACATGTCCGTTAGCCGAGCGGATGATTGTCTCGGAGAAACCTTACGGGCCTTGACTGAATCGGGACAAGCAGATGATACGGTGGTCGTTTTTCTTTCCGATCACGGGATGCCTTTTCCCCTAGCCAAGACCTGTCTGTATCACCACAGCACGCGCACGCCTTGGATGGTTCGTTGGCCAGGACAGATAAAGCCCGGAATCCATGATACTGAACACATGATCTCGGCTCTCGACCTCTTGCCGACCCTACTCGATGTTGCGGAAATTGAACATCCGAATGGACTTGAAGGGCATTCGTTTTATCGGGTCCTTAAAGGGAAGAAACAGCCCGAGTTAGATCACGTAATCAAGGAATACAACGAGAGTTCGGGTCGGCGTCGCCATCCGATGCGAGCGGTTCAGTCCAAGCAATTCAATTACATTTTCAATCCCTGGGCAGCTGGAGGACGAAAATTTCAGGCGGCCGGTCAAGGGACTCTCACTTATCAGGAAATGATTGCTAAGGCGGAGATGGATCCCCGTACGTCCAAGCTTCTCAAGCAATACGACTACCGAGTAGTCGAAGAGTTTTTCGATATTGAGAGCGATCCGGACAACTTGAATAATCTGATTGATGATCCCAAGTTCCAGGATGAGATTGCCAATCATCGTGCGATCCTCGATCAATGGATGGAAAAGACGAAGGATCCCGTCCACACCGCCTTTCAGAATCGAGAGGACCTTCGTTATCTCGATGGCTTTGTCGAAGCCCAACAGGCGCAGGCATTTCGGCGACGTGACGTGGAAAGAGAACGAAATCTAAAATGACCGAATCCGGATTAACTATCGATTCACTGCGTATAATCGTGCCCCAATGAGATCGCGTTCCTATATTCTGTTTGCTTGTTTCATTGTTAACGTGGCGGTTGCTCTGGATCGTCCTAATATCGTCTATATTATGACGAAAAAATACTAAAAGCTGTCTAATTAATACAATCAGATCAGGCTTGAAATAGTTAATAATAGGGGTTTTGAAATGACGATCTCCGAGCGTTAACTGAACGATGGAATCGTTCAGCTTTGGATACTTTTGAATATGGCCGCTAAGAGATCGGCCGCTACCTGATAATATGAATACCTTGAAAATATCTCTTTTATTCCTGATTGTATCGTCCTTTGCGATGGCAATCGCTAACGCGGACAGACCGAATATACTCTTTCTTTTCAGCGACGATCACGCATGGCAGTCGATTGGTGCTTATGGAGGCAGGCTAAAGGATGTAGCGAATACGCCAAATATTGATAAACTTGCGAGCGAGGGAATGCTGTTCAGGAAATGCTATGTGGCCAATGCGCTATGCGGGCCAAGCAG
Organism: Opitutales bacterium; assembly: GCA_018700525.1. Lineage (GTDB taxonomy): Bacteria > Verrucomicrobiota > Verrucomicrobiia > Opitutales > Opitutaceae > Pelagisphaera. Next base: position 8,242 of record JABITN010000226.1, on the reverse strand, counting down.
AGCGGCTATTCTTACTGGAAAATATGGGCACAGAAATGGTGTGACCTGGAATAGAAGCGCCAATTTCGACGGCTCCCAGCAGACTTTTCCGAAAATCCTGCGGCAGAGTGGTTACCAGACGGCTATCATTGGAAAGTGGCATCTGAAGTCGACCCCGACTGGTTTTGATTACTTTGATGTCATGCAAGGGCAAGGGAGATATTATAATCCGCTTTTGTTGACGGGCGATGCGGATGGGCTGAAAGAGCAGCGTGTTGTGACGGGCTACAATTCCGATATCGTAGGAGACCTCACGATCGAGTGGTTGAAGAATGGGCGGGATAAAAGTAAGCCGTTTGTTCTGATGTCCCAGTTTAAGGCGACTCACCACGGTTGGTGTCCTGGTCCAGAGGAATATGATTTGTATGACGATGTGCATATTCCCGAGCCGGATAACCTCTTTGATGATTTTTCATACCGGGGTACTGCGATACGCGAACAGACCTTAACGCTTTACGAAGACTTGCCTTACAATATGATGATCGGTGACCCCGGTGAGCTCGGCGAACTGAATAAGGAGCAGCGAAAGGCATGGGATGCATACCGCGCCCCGGATGTAGAAAAATTCGAAGCAATGAACTTGGGGTGGAATAACCCTAGTCGGGAACTCTCCCGCTTCAAATATCAGATGCTCTTGAAGAACTTCCTAGCCTCAGGGGCTGGCATTGACAAAAATGTAGGGAGAATCCGTGCGTTTCTAGAAAAAAATAACATAGCCGATAATACCATTGTTATCTACATGGCCGATCATGGGTTCTTTTTGGGAGAACATGGGTTTTTCGATAAGCGGTTCATGTACGAAGAATCCTTGAGAACTGCTTTTATTGTTCACTGGCCGGGAATGGTCGAGGAGGGCGTCGTCAACGATGTTGATATTGTATCCAATATCGACATCGCCGAGACCTTTCTGGAGCTAGCTGGTGTAGATGTACCGAAAGAGATGCAGGGAAGAAGTTTGGTCCCTGTATTAAATGGGAAAACTCCAGATGACTGGAGAAAGACGTTTCTCTATACGTACCACGAACTGGCAAACCACCGCGTGCAGCCGCACTACGGGGTTACAGACGGACGTAATAAGCTGATTTATTATCCCGCACATAATGAGTGGGAGTTCTTTGACCTTAAGAAGGATCCAAGCGAGATGATCAGCCAGTATTACATTCCAGAAAACGAGACGACTATAATGGAGCTGAAGCGGGAATTGGTGCACTTGAGGAATTATTACCACTGTCCGCCGCACATGACGCTGCGAAATATGAATAAGCAGGCAAGCTGGCCGTATGAAAAGCGTACAAAGCCGTTATGATTTTGGTTTGAAAATATTATGGCCGGTCGAAGATCGGCCGCGACCCTGAGAAGGATATGAAATACCTTAAACTACCTCTGCTTTTTATGGCTGCGTTCGTGACCGTTACTGTCTCTGCAGAACAGCCGAATGTCATCGTCGTCATGACCGATGATCAAGGATACGGTGAATTATCCGTTCACGGTAATCCGATATTGAAGACGCCTCATTTAGACCGACTTCACAGTCAGAGCGTTCGACTAACGGATTTCCATGTTGCTCCGATGTGTACTCCGACTCGCGGTCAATTACTGACGGGAGTGGATGCAGCGCGGAACGCGGCGATAAACGTTAGCGCTGGACGTACTATGCTGCGGGCGAGTCTCCCGACGATGGCGGACTTTTTTAAGAGCAATGGTTACCGAACTGGCATTTTCGGAAAGTGGCACCTGGGTGATAATTATCCTTTTCGTCCGCAAGATCGTGGATTTGAAGAAACGCTTTGGTTTCCATCGTCTCATATCAACTCCGTACCCGATTATTGGAATAATGATTATTTCGACGACACGTTTATGGTGAACGGAAAGCGGAAGGTTATGCCTGGGTATTGTACCGACGTGTATTTCGAAGAAGCGATGAAGTGGATGAAGGAGAAATCCGATTCCGGGGAATCGTTTTTCACATACATTCCCACAAATGCGCCGCACGGACCACACTGGTCGCCTGAGATGGAGTTGAATCAGGCTAGGAAAGCGATGGAAGGGCATGCGTTGCCGCAAATTGGCGAAGCGGGTCGCGAGTCCTTTGCTGGCTATTTGGGGATGATCCTGAATGTAGACAATAATATGGGCCGCTTGATGGAGTTCCTGGAAAAGGAAGATCTTGCCGATGGCACGATCCTTATCTATCAAACCGACAATGGCAGTACGTTCGGAGAGCGCTACTTCAATGCGGGTATGCGGGGTCGCAAAACTCAGCTATGGGAGGGCGGTCATCGAGTGCCGTTTTTTTTGAGGTGGCCAGGCGGCGATCTTGGCAAGCCCCGCGATATTGATGGAGTGACTCAGGTTCAGGATGTGTTGCCGACCTTGATGGATCTTTGTGGGTTGGTTCCTTCCGAAGCTCCTAAATTTGACGGAATTAGTCTCGCTCCGTTTTTTAGGGAAAAATCGGATACGGCACCGGAAGATCGTATGGTTGTGATCAACTACAGTCGTATGCCGTTTGGGTTTGAGTTTGCGGGACCCGATTCTCCATCGGTTATGTATCGAGAGGGTGCGGGCGTAATGTGGGGGCCTTGGCGTCTGCTGGAGGATAAGGAGCTTTATAATCTGGAGAACGATCCTGGGCAGAAAAAAGACGTGATAAAGAGGTATCCCGAGGTGGCCGCGAAAATGAGCGCGTTCCTCGATGATTGGTGGGATGAAGTGGGAGATATTGCGAACGAACCGCAGCTGACGATTATCGGTAATGAAGCCGAGAATCCTTCCATGCTGACTGCATGTGAATGGTTGGATGTGTTCGTGGATCAACAGGGTCAAATTCGTCGTGGCGTGGAGAAAAATGGTTGGTGGGAATTGGAGGTAGCCGAAGCTGGAACCTACGAGTTCGAGCTTAGACGTTGGCCCCGAGAAACGGATACTGCGATCGGAGCAGGCTTGCCGGCGATTCAGTTGACGGCGGGAGATCGCGGTCCTGGAGCAGTCCTGCCCATCAAGTCTGCTCGGATTCAGATCGGTAGGGAATCGCAGAGCAAGCAGGTAAAGCCAAAGGATAAATCGGTTACGTTTACTTACGAGTTAGAGGCGGGACCGACGCGTCTTTATACGTGGTTCGAGAAGAGAGCTCGTGTTGGGATTACTGGAGCCTATTACGTTTACGTGAATAAGAAATAATATTTTTTAACCACTGAGTACACTGATGGTTTTTAATTCGAAACCCCAATATCAGTGTTCTCAGTGGTTTGAAATCTTCCCCTAATACCTTTAAAATGAAATTCGAAAATCATCTTACTAATATCCGGATAGCAATATTGGTAGTTTCATTTTCTGGGGCGGCCTGCCTAGGCGAATCGGCATCCCTCAATATTCTCCTTTTCACTGCGGACGACTTGCATCGGGATTCGCTGGGTTGTTATGGATCGCCGGTCGAAGCTATTACACCGAATTTGGATCGCTTCGCTGAAGAAGGAATGCGTTTCGATAATGCTCATGTGAACACAGCTATTTGCGAGCCGAGCCGTAAGATTCTCGCGAGCGGCTTGTATGGATTCAATAGTGGATCGATGGGTTTCATGAACGTTCGTGAGGACGTACCGACGATACACGAAGCCTTGGGCGAGGCGGGTTATTTGACGGGCGTGATTGGGAAACTAAGGCATTCGACGCCAAAGGTGTCCTATAATTGGGACTACGCCTTCGGTCGCAAGGAAATGGGGGATGGCCGCAATCCTACGGTCTATTATGAGCGAAGCCGGGCCTTCTTTGAAATGTGCAAGGAAGCGGGGAAGCCCTTCTATTTTATGGCGAATTCCGAAGATCCGCATTTGCCCTGGTATGATCCGGAGATTGGACCCGTACGCGGCGCAGAGGCGCCATCTCGATTGTATGCACCTGATGAATTTCCCGTACCGGCTCACTTGCCGGATATCCCAGGTGTTCGAAGCGCGTTAGCGAATTACTATAACTCGACCAAGCGAATGGACGATACATTCGGCAAAGTAATGCAGGCCTTGGATGAGTCTGGAATGCGGGAGAATACGCTAATCGTTTTTCTTTCGGACAACGGGATCGCGACGCCTTTTTCGAAATGCAATACATACTTGGCTAGTACCCGGACGCCGTTTCTCGTTCAATGGCCGGGTGTAGTTGAAAGCGGAGCCGTAAATGATAGCTTGATCGCTTCCGTCGATTTTGCCCCGACCATATTGGATGCTATAGGTTTGCCCGCGTTACCCCGTACAGACGGCCGATCGCTCGTATCGCTATTCAAGAATCCGAATAAGGGTTCTGGCGAGGCGCTTGTCTTTACCCAAGTGGATTCTAAGGTGGATGGTGCGGCCATACCCATGCGTTGCGTGCAAAACAAAAAATTCGGTTATATCTACAATATGTGGCACCGAGATGACTACTATTATCGTAATAATAATGAGGTAGACGTGATGCGAGCGATGGAAGAAGCAGCTGAGGATAATCCAGCGATCATGGCTCGAATCATGCAATATCGCTACCGAAGTCTAGAGGAGCTCTACGATCTGGAGAACGATCCAGGGTGTTTAGCGAATCTTGCCGAGTCGCCCGAGTATCGAAGCATTATCGATTCCATGCGTGGAGAAATGGAAGATGCGATGGAGCGAAACGGAGATCCGCTTTTGAATGCGTATCGTAATCGGCATGACGCTGAAGTCGTCGAAGAAGAGTTCGATCGTGTCTATCCGGATAGAAATGAGGTCGTCAATAAGAGAGAATGGGAACGGTTTTGAATTGTATGTTCCCACGAAGGATACGAAATTCACTAAGGGTTTTATTAATATTGGAATGTTTACGTGTTCCTCTGTGAGCTTCGTGGGCAATTAAGACTTGAGTAATTATGAAAACACTACACCTATCACTATTGATCTTTCTAGCGTCGCTAGTTCCGAGTTTAATCGCGAAACCGGCTAAAGTCGTTTTTATATCGGGAAAGCCTAGTCATGGCCCGAAGATGCACGAGCATCGTGCGGGGAATATTATCCTGGCGAAGGGTCTGAACGAGTCGGGCTTGGATGTCGAAGGGATTGTATTAGAGGATGTTGGGTACCCAAGCAATGTAGGTGTCTTAGATGATGCAGCGACGGTTGTATTGTTTTGCACAGGACACAAAGGACACCTTTTGAATCCACATTTGGAGACATTCGATGCCTTAATGGACAAGGGTGTTGGCGTGGTTATGATCCATTGGGCGACCGAGGCTATGAAAGGTGAAGCGGGAGAGAAGTTCCTCAGTTGGATGGGCGGATTTTGCGATCTTGATTGGTCAGTCAATCCACACTGGACTCCGCATTTCTCCGATTTCCCCGATCACCCGATCGCTAATGGCGTAAAACCGTTTTCATTGTATGATGAATGGTATTATCACATGCGATTCATAGACGGCATGAAGGGGGTGACTTCGATTCTAGCCGATTTACCACCTCCGGAATCGCTTTCCCGTCCCGACGGCGAACGATGGGGCAATCCACACGTGCGAGCATCAGTTGCCGCTGGGGAAAAGCAAACCGTAGGGTGGGCATATCAACGTCAGGGAGGAGGACGCGGGTTTGGTTTTACCGGAGGGCACTACCACAAAAGTTGGCAGAACGATGAATTTCGCAAAGTAGTTCTTAACGCTATTCTGTGGACAGCTCAAGTCGACGTTCCGAAAAACGGACTCAATTCGCCAACGCCAACCGACGAAGAGATGCTTCAGAATCTGGATGTGAAGGAAAAGCGTAAGTAATAGCAGTCGATTCAAGAGGCGATCGGTTTCGTTTCGCTCTTTAGCCAATAATTCCCAAGCGTTTCCCGAAGTCCGTGTAAGGGGTATCGCTTTTGCCGTTGCGGTGGCGTTCTCGAGTTGCGGTTCGCGCTTCCGTGCTCGTGTTTAATCCAGAGCCTTCGACTATACGGTGCATGAAGCTAAATAGGGCGCAGACGCTGATGGCCTCGAAGAGGGCGTCTTCCGACCAACCGACAGTTCGTACCGCTTCTGCGTCTTCGTGGAGCATCTTGCTTGGGTTTAGAGTGAGCTTCCGTAGGTAATTGAGAATGGGGCTTAGCTTTGAGCTGAATGTATCTGTATCCGGATTTTCGATAAGCATTTGGAACGTTTCGACTTCGATCCCGAAAGTCTCGGCGATTACACTATGGACTCCGGCGCAATAGTAGCAGCTGTTTAGCGACGAAACATAGGCAGCGATTAGTTCGCGTTCGCCGATTGTAAACTCGGATGGTCCGCGTAGGACGGCATCGTGATATTTAAGGAGGTGATCGACCCCTTTGGGAAAACGTTGGAATACGTGTCCGAGATTGGCATCGCTGGGTAGGTCTTTCATTTGACCCATGCTCTAAGGGTGCTTTCGGGTCTTTTTTAGGGAGCGATCGTTTGTTTGCAAAACGTTTCCAGCGTGTTCAGCGATTGTTGAAGGGTTATGTCGAGTAGGTGCTATAAGGTTGGGTGCAATAAAGTTTATTGAAACGCCTGGCCCAAGCATTAGAGCTCGGTTTTGTTGATTGGGCGAACTCGGGCGTTCGGCAGCCGTAAGATTATGAATGTGTGCGTTCTGGTTAGTTGTGGCAATTGAATTGCCACAATCGACTAGGCTTGGCTTTCGTTGACCTTGGCGTCTAAATCGAAAACAAATTATGCATTGGAGATTTATTAGCGTTGGTTTGCTTTTTATTGTACTCATTGTTGATTCGGTCTTCGGGCAGCAATATGGACGCGGACGGCAACGAGTTTACCCGGATCGTAGCGAGTTTCCGATGTGGGAAAACGAGGATGGCTTCGAGCGCGATGTGTTCACTTTTGCTCGGATCAAGTATGAGCCGCACTATTTCCGCGGTTGGGATGGGGATTATCCGGAGGCCGATTGGAATATTTCCTATCGGTTGCAGCAGCTCACATCGATGAAGGTAAATCCGTATCCGGTGGTGTTAGAGCTGACGGATCCGAAACTAACCGATTATCCGTTTATTTTCATCATCGCTCCGCGTTCGGTCATTTTTTCGGACGCAGAAGCTGAGGCTTTGCGGAATCATTTATTGAATGGCGGTTTTCTAATGGTGGACGAATTTTGGGGGAAGGAGCAGTGGGACCATTTTTATCGGCAAATCAAACGCGTTTTTCCTAATAGGGAACCTAGAGAGCTGTCGCTCGATCATGAGATTTTTCATAATGTCTACGATTTTCAGGAAAAACCCCAAGTCGTAGCGATTCACTTTTGGAGACAGGGGTACACCTATCATCCGGTGCCGGGCATCGAAAACGATCCCGATCCCCATTTCTACGGAATTTTCGACGATCGAGGACGTATGATGGCTTTGCTTTGCCATAATAACGATTTGGTAGATGGGTGGGAACGCGAGGATGATGACGAGGGATTCTTTCGTCAATTTTCGGAAAGGAGTTCCTATCCGATGGGTATTAACATCATTACTTATGCGATGACGCACTGAGGTGTTTGGCTACCAAGTTTTGCTTTCCAGGGGATTGTGGATTGCCGATTTAAGATCGTGCATGATAATCCGCCTGTTTAAATAAAGGGTTGATGTTGTCGTTCTCGATTGGTCCGTCGGCGAGGCGATTGCTAAAACCCTTGATTGTTATCAACGGGGATGCGGGCGATCGGCCGAAGTTTTCTCGAAATGTATCCAACGCTTTGGCCAACTTATTCCTCTGCGTCGGCTTTCACCGCATCGGGATCTTTCCATTCGAATTTGTCTGGTTTGAAGCCGCGTTCGATGGTGGGTTTTATGATGTCGAAATAGGGCGAGAGGTCGAAGTCGCCAGGGGCGAAAAGACTATGATGTCGAATGTGAGCATACTCTTTTTGAATGCTATTTTGCGTTGATGGGTTTGTTTCGTCTGGCGAGAATTCAGGAAGAATCGGGTAGGCGACCGAGTGGAATGCCTGTGCGACAAGAGACGAGCAAATTGCTCGGGTAGGCTCGCCGCTACCGATAGAAAGGAGACGTCGTCTCCAATTACTGGGCACGAGTGGGCGTTGTATTAGGTACCGAGCTAGGTCGAAAATATTTTTGAGATCGTATCGATCGCCTTCTCTGGCAATCGCGTAGTTTACGAGTTCGTCGATACTTTTTTTCGAAAGTCCAACTGGTCTACATATCCTCGTATGACGTTCGTAGAATATTGAAAGTGGCATGAGTCGGATTCCCTCTT
>JABITN010000155.1 GCA_018700525.1 Opitutales bacterium | reverse complement strand
GGGCGAGCGAGCGGTAGTTCTCCCGCCAACGCCCCATGACGTCGAAGCTCTCCAGAGCGAAGCCTGGCGGATCGATCTTCTTATGACAGCTCGCGCAAGACGCATCTTCCCGATGCTTCTTCAGTTGTTCACGAATCGTCGCCGCACCGCGGATATCCGGTTCCACGGCGGGAACGGACGGCGGTGGCGGCGAAGGAGGATCACCGAGCAGTTTTTCCATCACATAGACCCCGCGCAACACGGGTGAGGTGACGGTTCCGTTAGCGGTCACCTTAAGCACGGACGCCTGGGTAAGAATTCCCCCGTAGGGACTTTTCTCCGAAAGCGGGATGCGCCTGAACGAGGGGCCAACCACCCCGGTTATGCCGTAGTGCCGGGCAAGGCGTTCGTCTGCAAAAGTATAGTCGGCGTCAATGACATTCCGGGCCGGTCGATCGCCAGCAATCAGGTCGGCGAAATAGAGACGCGATTCCTCGATCATCGAGTTAACGAGCCACCAGTCACCGGCATACTCCGGGTAGAGCTCCCGGTCGGGGTCGGTGTCGTTGATCTCATCGAGCTTGAGCCAGGCATCGAGGAACTCCTTCACGAATCGCTTCGCTTCGGGTTTATTGAGGAGGCGATCCACTTCGGCGCGCAGCGTCTCGGGATCGCGCAGTTTTCCCTGTCGGGCCAGGTCGCGGAGCGGCTCGTCCGGAATCGACTCGCCGAGAAAAAATGAGAGACGTTCGGCGAGGGCAAAGTCGTCCAGTTCACCTGGTTGTCCGCAGTGGAAGAGAAACTCCGGCGAAGCCAGCACCGCTGAATAGGTCGCGATCATTGCCTCCGTAAACGTCTCCTCTTCTTTCAGAAGCTGCTTCGCATACCGGTGGAAGCGATTGAACTCCGCTTTCGCAACCGGCCGCCGGTAGACCCGCTCCATGAACACGGCCAAATGCTCACCAGCCTCTTTCAACGGTTGTTCCGGGACGGCCACCACATGGCTACCCGATTGCTCCAGGGGGAGATCACCAAAGAGCGCCCGGTAGGACGCGGGCGGCCACTCCTCGATAAACGGCCCTTCCACTTCCAGCCAATGGAAGGCGACTCCGGGGTAGCCCTCCGGCTCAATCTTCAGGATCGTATGCGGCATCGCCGGAACCATCGGGCTGGGCAAGCGCATGCAATCGAGCTTCACCATCGCCCCCTTCTCGAGGAAGGCTTCCAGCTCAAACACCCCGGGCGCGTCCGGTGGCGCTTCGAACACTCCGATTGGCAGCATACTCTGGGTATTCGGTTCATCCAAGGTGGACGAATAAACTTTGACCGGCTCACTGCGCTTTCCGGGAAAAATGCGGTCGTTCACCGGAGTCGGAAAGCGCCGCGTCGCATCGAGCACCAGGTCCGGATAGTGGAGTGGTCGCTCCTCTCCCTCCCAATCGACGTAGTCCGTCTGGCGAAGCACTGATCGTGCCTTCAGGCGAACTTTGTAATCGCCACGGACCGGCGCTTTGAACTTTTCAAACCCATAGTAAAATGGAGTGTAGGCACCACGAAAAATGGCGGTGGAGGTCTCCTCCGGTGGCTGAGCCTCTTGAGCTGGGTCAAAGCCTCGTTTGCTGAATGAATACTCGTCATTGATGTCCAGGCCCTCCAGCGCGAGGGAGAATCGCGCCCAGCGGGGATTTCCATTACCCGCCCACATCCGGCCCTGTTCGCGGGCGTAATAACGATTCGTCGTGGGTTCTGGTTTTTCCGCAGTGAACTTGAGCGCACGGCGAAGGGCAAACTCGGCCACATCCAGATAGGCGTCGACCTGCACATGGGAAACATCGAGAGCGCTCCCCACTTTTGGAAAACCGTGAACCTCGCCATCCAATGGCAATTGATCCGCGACCTTGAGGGTGGGATCATGCAATATATCGCGAAGGATGTTTTCGTACTCGAATCGATTGACGCGGCGGGATACCGACCGGCCATGCCTTTCTGCTTCAGCATCCTGGAAACTGACGATGCTTCCTGCGAGTTCCGAGACCGCTTTTCCGCGCTCCGCCGGATTCAATCGGCTCTTCTTTTTTGGGGGCATTTCACCGGAAGCCAAACGATCATGCACCTTCACCCAGATGTCCGCCACATGCGGATCCGCGAGATTCCAATCCAGCGAAAATAGGTCTAGTCCCCCTTTCATTTCCACATCATCGTGACAATCCAGACAGTGGTTCTCCAGAAGCGCATCCAATGTTCGCGGCACGCTTTCGGCCGCGCTGGACGACGTGAAGAGCCCCAAACCGAATCCGACGCCAATAGCGACCCGTTCAATTCTCGTAAACAAAGTTAACCTAACGTATCCTTTTTCTCTATACACTTTAGGTTTTATAAGTTTTCTCAACCCTTCTATAAACTCGAAAATCTGCCGTAACCTTACTCTTCCGCATTCCAGCGCAGGCAATGCGATCAGCGCTCCCGCGCCGCGAAGAAAGTGACGACAATTGATTTTGGAGTTCATGACTGTAACAAGAAGATTAGCGTTGGCTTTCGGGGTTTGCGATCACATCATACTAGTCATCTTTTAATTGCTTCAACTGAATATTTCGGAAGGCGACCTGACAGCCTTTCCCGTGATCCTGGATCGCGATGAATCCTTTTCGACGACTCATTTCCGAGTCATTGTCTGTGAGCTTGGCGAATTCGACGCCGTTGATTTTCTGGATTAGGACATCGCCTCGCGCTTCAATCTCGAGGGTGTTCCATTGGTTTTCCCTATAGCGAGCCTGAATGGCTTCGGCCTCGGCCACTTTAACATTTTCGCGACTGCCATCCTCGCTGATAAACGCGTGCTCGCCAGCGGTGGTCATTTTGTGACGGGCTTTCTTCTTCGGGTGTTCCGTGTCGAGACGCGAATGATGCCACAAGCCCATTTTATTCTGCTGAGCAATCTCCACCTGATAGCCGAAGACTTGCCAGTCACCCTGTCTATCGCTGCGCACCTGAACTCCCGAATTTCCGGCATCCCAGCGAAACTCCATCCTCAGGATGAAATTGGCGGGCTCGCTCTCTTGATAGATAAGCCAGTTATTCGTTTCGGATTTGCCAGTGCACCAGATTTCCCCATCGCGGACTTCCCAGGCACCTTCCTTCCCGTCCCAGCCAGTCAGATCCTCTCCATTGAAAATCGGCTTGAAGCCCTCATCGGCAATAGTCGCGACGCTGGAGAGAATCCAGAGAGCCCAAACTCCTGTTAACTTCGTTTGCATTGCGCTGAAGATCGACAAAGGGCTAGTGATTCGAGTTTTTTTATGCGCGAACATTTCTACGATTATTTTAGCTAAGCCGTATGCAGCTAGCGTATTCTATTATTCTTTAGTTTCCCTAGGCTATCAAAAGACCCCGACTTCAATTGAAACCGGGTACACTATTTATTATTATCAACTAAATTACTACACAGAACCAGAAACTGAAGGTGTTGGCTGAAAATTCTCTCGGCACTGGCGGTGATTCCCCAAAAACCATATATTCTCACCCGGTCTGGACCTGACGACTCGCCTTCCATCCGGATCGATGCTTTCGAATCCAATCGATTAGCGCCCGATCGAAACCGACATCCTTTCCGGCCTTCTCAGACTCTAGCCATTTGTGCCTCAGAATCTCTTCCCTTTCCGCTAGAAATTCTTGATACATCGTCGAGCTTTTTAGGAAGTCTGCGGCTGTTTGTTCATTTTCCATGTTTCGAATCAATTGGAGAAACTCATTTTGTTGGCTCGTAGTATAAGTCTCGGCTCCGGTTATTGCTTCTAATTCTTCATGCCCGAAACGATCGATTCGCTGTATCGCAGCTCGCCGGTGAACGCGTCGTAGTATTTGAAAATCACCTGAGGGTGCGGATAGGCGACCCAGCGTTCGTCGCCTCTCTGTAGTGGACTGTTAAATACGTTATTCACCTGCACGACGCAATAGGTAGGCTGCTGGCGTTCGAGACGAGGCGTATCCGAGTGCACATAGGTCGACCAGCGAATATCGCATTCACGTGGACCGTATTGAAACTTCCCATTCGCAGGACGATTCGCCTCATCCTTTTCAGGCACGTGATTAATCGAATTCGCCGGTCCGGAAGCGAACTCCCAAACGTTAGGCGTGACATTGATGGCGAAGCTATTGTGAAGATCGCCCGTCAGCATGAAGAACTGCTTCTCCTCGCGCTCCTCGAAAAAGCGAATCAAGTCCTCGCGCTCATCAATGAAGACCGTCCAGGCATCATCCTTAGCCACAGACGCATTCTGATCACCTCCCCCGCCACTACCGACATGAGGAATCATGAAGTCGACTGTCGATGCCATAAAAAAGAAGTCTGCATCCGACCGATCAATCGATTTTTTGAGCCAGTTCAATTGCTGTTTTCCCAACATAGAGGCTCCCGGATTTGCCGGATTGCTAACATCGTGAAGCGATCGATGCGAACGCGTGTCGAGCAGGAAGAACTCGCAATTCGCCACGCGAAACGAACCATAGGATCGACGACCAATCGAATACGAGGCATCTCCATCCGCTCGCGCTGCCGGTTCGATCCTAAGGCGATGATCGTCGATCACTTCGACAATATCATATACGCCTGCGTTTGGATCGCCGGGCTCGGCATCCAGCACGCTTGATTGGACGCCATCGGTCGTCTTTCCCCAGTGGACCATGACATTCGAGAAATCTTCCAAGGTAAGACTCTCGAAGGAGGCCTTCGGATCGTAGAGTATATCGCTTCCTTCCTTGAAGTTGCCTTTGCCAAACCGAGCCGCTTTATCATGGACAACCGGGTTGGCCCAACCGAGATAGTCGTGCCACGCTTTGACAGCCGTGTCGCGGAAGACCGCTCTCCGATCCACATAACCCGCCTCGGCCGTGCCGTAGGTGTCATTTATCAACTCGTGATCGTCGAAGGTGAAAAAGCTCGGCACCCGGCTGTGCCACTCCATCAAATTGCGCCCGCGGCTCATATAGGTCTTATAATTTTCCCAAACGCCTACCACCGCTGGGGCTAACTCAACGATTTCCGGTTTTTCGCTTGGACCCAGGCGCGTCTGATTCATCCACGCTTCCACCGGATAGTCCCGGTCCTCTTCATACAGCCAGTCTCCATTCAGAATGGCGAAATGCACCTTGTCCGCGACCTGATCATTCAGAGTATCGTAAATCGGCATACTGGGCCCTACACCGTGAATCGGATTCTGATTCTGGCAGGAAACGAACTCGAACTGGAAATTGAACAAGCCTTCCGGGTTGTGCGTTTCATCTACATACTCTGCGGATTCGGGCAAGGTCCGGAAAGTTCCGGACAGGCCCTTGTCCACGGTATAGTAGTAGAGCGTATCCGGGTACAGATTGGTAAGCGTTACAATCGCCGTGTTGTCGTTCTCCAAAACCGTATCCACATAATCGGACACCATCAGTTGCTTAAACCGCTCCGTACCATAGCGCACCGAGACCTCTCCCGGAATATTGGTGCGGACCCAAATGCTCATCGTAGTGGGCCCCGGTCTGCCGAGGACTGGCCCATGCGTCACCTTGAAATCCGTGTACGTGGTATCGGAGAAGGAGCTCGAAGAGGTGACGCCAATAAGGACAACGAGAAAAAGCTTCCTAACAAGGCTACTCAAAGATAGTATTTTTGTATTCATAATTTTAACATAATATATATTCAGAACTCAAGCGCCCTTACACGGTACCCCACTTTCGTAGGAGCGGCTTTACGCCGCGATCATTTCGAGGCATTGAAATCGCGGCATAAAGCCGCTCCTACAGATTCGATTAAGTAGTCGTTTGTTTTCATTGATATTCCTCACATAAAGGCCGACGCCAGTTTGGACCAAGCGAGCCAGATCCCGGCAACCAAAAGGCCAAAGGCCGAAAGCCAGAGAAAGAAGTCCCAGAGTTTGGTGGGTCGTAGAGCGGGAATCGCGTGCTTGTAGCGAAAGTAGATGGCCGCGAATCCTAGCATGGGAAGCAGGAAGGCCTGCATGGTTCCCGCCAGGAGGACGAGTTCCTTGGGTTTCGGATAGAGCCAGAAGAAGAGAAAGCTGATAATGGGAAAGGCCAGGCAAAGGCCCTTGATCCAATTTCGGTCATTTTTCGGATCGTGTTTCCTCCAACCGAAAATAACGAGGGCATCGGCAAACACCCGGGCCTTGCTCGCGCCTACCACAAAAAAGGTCGAGTACAGGACGGCAGCCGCTCCCGCAAGAAACAGCCCCATCGACCAACTGCCAAACACGGGTTCGTACATGGCCGCCAGCGTTCGAATCATTTCCATGCCCTGCGGGTTCAAATCGGCTCGGTGCAATATCGCCGCGCCTAGAATATAAAACACTACCGTAGACGTGGTATAGACCACCAGCGATAGCCAGGCATCCCAGCGCAGCACCCGCAGCCATCCCTTGGCCCGCGCGTTCCAGGCATCGGAATCCTCCCTGGGTCCGATATAAGCGGCGTATCCTTTTTCCAGACACCAATAAGGATAAAAGATGATCTCGCCAGCCCCGACCCCAATAATGCCAAAGGTAGCCAAAGCCGTAATAATAGGCGTCATGCCCTCTTGGGCCGGAGGCAATCTAAAGGATAGTCCCTGCCACAAGCTCTCCCAGCTCACCGCCCAATCCGGATTCATTTGCAGCAGAACCAAATTGAGTAGAGTGACCAGAGTAAAAGCGGCCACAAAGAGAGTGACCACCGTTTCGATGGCTCCATAGCGACCGAAAAACAGAATGAGAGCGGTGACGATGGTTACGATCAAAGCCCATATATAGATATCGTAGCCCGGATCCGGCAGGTTCGCGCTCAGCGCCTCGAGATTGACCTCGGTCGCCAGGCCGAGCGCTTGATCCAGTTTTGCCCGCACCTGAGTCTCCGCAGCCTCATTGAATGCGATCCCTTCTTCCGTAATAGGAACGCTGATACTCAAAGCCTGCCCCACTCCACCCACTATACCGCCTTGCTGAGCGGTACTGGTTATGAACATGGCCAGCCAGAACCAGGCGATCCAATGGATCCCCTTCATCCTCAGCCCCGGCAAGGCATTGATTCCTTCGAGGGCGGTCTTGCCCGTCAAGATCACGTATCGCCCGACTTCCACCTGGACGAATACTTTGATGATGCAGCCGACGATGATGACCCACATCAGCCAGAACCCCGCTTCCGCGCCCGTTGCAGTGGTGGCGATGAGTTCGCCCGATCCGACGATTGCTCCAGCCACGATCAAGCCAGGTCCAAGTTCTTTCAGAGTGCCCAGAAAAGTAGTGGGCGGTTTGCGAATGAGTTTCTTATCCATTAACTAAAATTTGCGCGTCGTTATTCCTTGAGTCTGCCACGGCCTGAATCATTCAGCTTTCCACAGCCTGACATAATCGATGACCAAACGACTGCTGGCGCCATCCAAAGCTTTGAAGGTAAACTCGTCGTGGGATTGCATCGAAACCTGTTCGTGTTCGAAGATCCGTTGGTGACCGTTGAGTTCGATGAGGAGTTTTCCTTCTTTCATCTCGATGACCAAGTCTACCCATTCATTAAGCTCGAAACCAGATTGACGGTCTTCGATCAGTTCGCCTCCAGATAGTTTCAAGGAATAGCCGCCCTGCCTGAAAAACAGGTTGTTGATGTGGTGACCGATATCGAGCTTCGGCCGGGCAGCTTGAAAGTCCTCGCCTTCGTACTTGAAGCGCATGTGGCAAACGAAGCTTTCAGGCAGCTGATTCAGGCGAATCACCGGCCCCAAGCCAAGGTGGTGGTCACGCCCCAGCGCCTTCTCCGCCTCTTCCGCGTTTTTGTAGTCCGGCGCTCCGATCAGCACTCCATCCTTTACCTTCCAATTCTTGGTCCTGGGCTGCCATCGCTCCCGGTTCAGCTCGCCATCGAAATCGTCTGAGTAAACCAGCGTTCCTTTTTCAAAGAGATGTGACTTAAAGAGCGGTGCCTTGGCGCCGAGACTTGCGCTGAGGATTGATAGAAATAAGACTGACAAAAATGCTTTCATGGATCGGTGTATTCTAAAAACGGTTACTACTTTTTCCGAAACGCTTCGCTCCGGACTAGAGCCTGGATGAATGCGCTTACTGCATAATCATCCTTCT
The DNA here is from genome assembly GCA_018700525.1 of Opitutales bacterium. Classification (GTDB taxonomy): domain Bacteria; phylum Verrucomicrobiota; class Verrucomicrobiia; order Opitutales; family Opitutaceae; genus Pelagisphaera. The sequence continues at coordinate 377 of JABITN010000155.1, read as the reverse complement.
TTGCGGAACCGACGATTTCGTTGGCCAAATCTTCGTCGGTAAACCCAAAAGGTCGGCCCAGAGCATATCCGATCAAGTGTTCGACGAAGCCTCGGGCGAAATCGTCCTCTCGCTGAGCAATCAGATTGCGCAGCTCGTAATAGTCGCCAAACGCGGGTCCCTTGTGAAAGGCTCCGGAGGCATCGATGTCCCAGATCTTCTTCTTTTTGCCCTCGCCATCAAAGTCTTGAGTCCGCCACTTTCCGGCAGCGTTGAAGTTCTCCAGTCCGAAACCGATCGGATCGATCTTGCGGTGGCAGCTGGCGCACTGGGCTTCTTCCATGTGGGCGGATAGGCGCTCACGGGTGGTAAGGACTTGATCATTCAGCCTCGAAATC
>JABITN010000189.1 GCA_018700525.1 Opitutales bacterium | reverse complement strand
GGGGAGGATCTTACCTGGATTAAAAATGGGCAATTGGTTGGAAGACCGAGTCGAGAATTCCAGGAGACGCCAAATCGCGGACTCACCAGTCAGCGTGGGTCGCATTGGCCTCCGCCTCCAAAGTCCGACATGCCTCAAATTTGATTCTCTGCGCGAGCGGGAACCCTCTAATTGTCGAGGAGGCGAATCCTTCGTTTTCTTGGAATACCTGAACTACTATTATGGGAACTCTGTTTTCTTTCCTCTTTTTCACGCTTCTAGTTGGCTTGGTCACTTATCTCCGAACTCGTAAGGAGGATCTGCATACGTCTAAAGGTTTCTTCCTGGCGGGCAACAGCCTCAATGGCTGGGTGATCGCGGGATCGCTTCTACTTACGAACCTCAGCGCGGCGAATCTAACGGGCATGACGGCCAATGTGTATGCGGGCAATATGACGCCAATCGCATTTACGGTAACCGTTGTGCCAGTTCTCATATATTTTTGCGCGGTACTCCTGCCTACATTCCTTAAAGGCGGGTTCACGACCATTCCCGAGTTTTTGGAAAGCCGCTTTGGCACGTCCACTCGGCGAATGGTTGCAATTCTGTTTCTGTTTTCCTATATTCTCAGCGCCATGCCGGTGGCTCTTTATGGAGGAGCCATTGCCATAAATTTGCTCTTCGATGTTTCAGGATCGCTCGGTATTGGAAACGAATTGTCGATCTGGGCTATCGTTTGGTCCCTCGGAATCATTGGCAGCATTTACGCTTTGTATGGGGGACTGAAAGGTGTCGCAGTCTCGGATAGCTTGAACGGTATCGGCTTGCTCATCGGGGGAGCGATGGTCTTCTTTTTCGGGATTTACAAAGTCGGGGGCGGAGATTTCTTCGCGGGAGCTCAGATCATTGCGACTAAGAATACGCAGGTTCTCGATGCGGTTGGGGACGTCGCTGATAATGTTCCGTTCTCGGTATTGTTTACGGGTATGCTGCTCCATAACTTGTTTTTCTGGAGTACGAATCAGTTCATTGTGCAGCGAACGCTCGGTGCTCGTAGCCTAAAGGAAGGGCAGAAGGGCGTGATGATCGCCTCTTTCCTCAAAATTCTGAATCTCTTCTACATCGCCTTCCCAGGCGTGATTGCGTTTCACCTCTACGGAGCAGGGCATTTCGAAAACAACGACTGGGTTTATCCGACTCTAGTACGCGATATCATGCCGGAGGTATTCGTTGGGTTTTTCGCGGCTGTCATTTTCGGGGCGGTTCTGAGTACATTTAACTCGGTGCTCAATAGCTCGGTGACAATCTTCGCTCTGGATATTTACAAGCCGCTCTTCGGGAAAAACCTTACTGATAACGAGGTTATCAAACGTTCCAAGCGGGTCGGTATTGGGATTGCCATCGCCACCATGCTGATCGCTCCGTTTATCATGTATTTCCCTGAAGGCATCTTCACCTTCATGGTGAAAGTAAATGGCCTTTTCGGAGCCCCGATTTTTATGACATTGCTGCTCGGATACTTTTCCCGGAAAGTTCCGGTCTTTGCGGTGAACCTTTGCTTGATCCTGTACGTCCTAGTGTATGGGTTTTTCGTGTTCGTGGTTCAACCGGAGATGCATTTTCTCCACTACATGGCGATGCTCTTCCTCTGTTTCGCTGGACTCGCATTGCTGCTGGGGTACTTCTTTCCGAGTGAGCGGTCGGAAATTGTCAGTGTTGATGTCGCAGAGGTTGATACTACACCGTGGAAGCATTTGAAGTGGGTTAGCGTTCTGGCTTTGATCGCGATGGTCGGGACTTATGTTGTGTTCTCTCCGCTCGTATTGGTCGATGCGGGACGCGAGAAGACGATACCATACGGGGTTATCGCAACGGGGCTCATTATGGTGTTCGTTGTATTCGGAGTTCCGTTACTGAGGAAGTCGGCAAGGCAGCGGGAAGCACCTAGTGGAGAAGGGAATTGAAATTGCATATTTGATCTAAATGAAAAAGCGATTATTAGGAAATACTAAACTCGAGGTGTCACCTTTGGCGGTGGGCTGCTGGGCGTTCGCGGGCGGGGCTAATTGGGGCGATCAGGATGAACGTAAATCGGTCGCGGTGGTGCATGCTGCTTTGGATCAGGGTATCAATCTATTTGATACGGCACCTGGTTACGGCAATGGAGAATCCGAAAGGGTTCTGGGAATAGCGTTGAAAGGACGCCGGGATCAAGCGATCATCGCTACGAAGATTAAGGACATTGAGCTGGATGCGATTTCGTTGCGCGCATCTTGCGAGAAGAGCCTTTCTTTGTTGCAGACAGATACGATCGACTTGCTGCAGATTCATTGGGCGAACCGAGCCGTTCCGTTTACCGAGACTATCGGCGCCTTGGAGGCCTTGAAGAAGGAAGGCAAGGTTCGGCACGTTGGAGTGTGCAATTTCGGAATTGGCGACATGGAGGAGTGGAGTGCTTCCGGAGGCGAAATGATATCCAATCAGTTGCCTTATTCACTGCTGTCGCGAGCGATCGAATACGATATTATTCCGGAATGCGAAAAGCGTGAAGTATCGGTACTGCCGTATAGCCCGCTCCTGCAGGGGCTTTTGACTGGCAAGTTTGCGACAGCCGATTCGGTGCCTGAGGGGAGGGCTCGATCACGCCACTTCAGCGGAGATAGAGAACAGGCACGGCATGGCGAAGCCGGCTGCGAGAAAGAGACTTTCGAAACCATCGCCGCTGTTGTGAGGATAGCCGCTGAACTTGGCGTGTCTCCGGCAGCCCTGTCGCTTGCGTGGCTTGTCAAACAAAGCAAGGTTGCGAGCGTGATCGCGGGAGCTCGTGATGTGGAGCAACTCACGGAGAATGCGTGCTTCATGGAGGTGAGCATCGATTCGGAGATCGATAGTCGACTACGTGCAGCAAGCGATGCGGTGATGAAGAAGCTCGGAAATAACCCAGACCTTTGGAACGCGGTTAATCGCTTTCGATGAATTTTTAAGGAATAAGCCAATAATTGAGAATATGGATACGATACGACTCATTGAGCCGGGAGCCTTCGAACTGATCGATACGGAAGAACCTGAGCCGCCCTCAGAGGGGATGGCCCTCGTGAAAGTGCTTCACGTGGGATTGTGCGGTACGGATATTCATGCCTTTCAGGGGAACCAGCCGTTTTTCTCTTATCCACGTATTTTGGGGCATGAACTCGGTGTAGCGATCGTCGCCCTCGGTGAAAATTGCGGGAATTTGAAAGTGGGGATGCGCTGTTCGGTGGAACCCTATTTATCTCATTCAGGGGACAGGGCCTTTGCTCGGGGTAAAACGAATTGCTCGTCGAGTACTCAGTGTATGGGCGTGCATGTTGATGGAGGAATGAGGGAGCGTATCCTGATTCCGGCTGATAAACTACATCCTTCG
>JABITN010000187.1 GCA_018700525.1 Opitutales bacterium | reverse complement strand
TTTCATGACGGGACTGTATCCGGAACAAAATGGCGTAACGGTCCCCCGTCGCCTGTTTCGTGACTACGTGCCCGACGTGATTACCCTGCCCCAGCATTTCATGAACCACGGCTATACCGCAGCGAGGGTGGGCAAGATTTATCATTATGACAATCCCAACGGCATCGGCACGGACGGCCATGATGACCCGGCTTCCTGGAATACGCGGATCAATCCCAGAGGCCGCGACAAGGATGAGGAGGATAAAATCTTTTCCCTCAAACCCGGTTCCTTTGGCTCGTCCCTCAGTTGGCTGGCCGCCGATGGAAAAGACGAGGAACAAACAGACGGCATGGTGGCCACCGAATCGATCGAACTCCTTAAGCAGTACTCGACCAACAAGACGCCGTTTTTCCTGGCGGTGGGATTTTACAAGCCGCACACCCCCTATGTCTCTCCGAAAAAATATTTTGAGCTCTATGACGAGTCACAGATCGTGGTTCCGAAAGTTCCGGAAGGTTACCTGGACACCCTGCCTGAATCCGCCCGCAAAACGGTGACGGCGCATAAGAAGGATTTAAACCTTCCCGAGGAAACCGCGCGCAAAGCCATCCGCGCCTACTACGCGGCGATCTCCTTTGTCGATGCCCAGATCGGCCGCGTGTTGGAAGCCGTCGATGAGCTTGGAATCAGGGACAATACCATAATCCTCTTCAGCTCCGACCATGGCTACCACCTGGGTGAGCACGGTCATTACCGGAAAGTAACACTCTTTGAAAACGCCGACCGGGTCCCCCTTATCATTTCCGCACCGGGGATGAAGGGAAAGGGAAAACAAACCGACGCTTTCGCCGAAATGATCGATTTCTACCGCACCTTGACCGACCTGGCCGGTCTGCCGCCCCCTCCCCCCTATGTCAAAGGAGTCAGCCAGCGCCCGGTGCTGGAGGGCGTATCGAATCAGCAGCGGGTCAATGCGCTGACCCAACTCACCAATGGCTACACTCTGCGCACCCGACAATTCCGTTACACCCGCTGGATGGATGGAGCTCCGGACAACCTTGAGCTCTACAATCGCCTGAAAGACCCGGAGGAAATGGTCAACCTGGCCCACGACCCGGATTATGCCTGGGTGATTGAAACCCTGAACCTTGAACTCCAAAAACGCATCATGGAGGCGACAAGCGTACCCAATGACCTTGTTTTCACAGCCCCCTTACCGGGTGATAAAGGCGTTAAGAAAACCTACGAGTAGCGCCCAAGTATAAAATAGAGGAAGCAGAAAGCGGCTTAACAAATATAACATGAAATATGAACACTGAACTCTTAGGTCTCTCCCCGTTCGAAGGTAAAATCATTACTACAGGAGGATTCGCATGAGTCGACATTCGCTCGATGGAGAATGGGAGCTCATTGGCGGCCCACACCTGACGATGCCGGAGCACGCGACTGAATTCGAGAATGAAGCCGCGATCAGAATTCCAGCACGAGTGCCGGGCAATGTGGAAGACGATCTGGTCGAAGCGGGTTTGCTCACGCCGCTCGAGATGGGCGAAGGAGCGTATCAGACATTGGACTACGAAGGACATCGTTGGTTCTTTCGCAAATCATTCAAAGCGCCTGCGATTGATCCATCAGAACAGCTATGCCTCGTCTTCGAAGGCATCGACACAATCGCTGAAGTATTCCTTAATGGCGAGTCCTTGGGCAAGACCCGAAACATGCTGATCCCTCACTCCTTCGAAATCGGAAACTGCGTTCGACACGGCGAGGAAAACGAGTTGATCGTGCGAATCGATCCAGTCGTCGTAGCGGGCCGCGAGCGTGAAGCGGAACCCTGCGAATTCGTCAACGGATTCACGGAGCGGGCTGCTATTCGAAAGGCCGCCCATATGTACGGTTGGGATATACTGCCACGCATTGTTTCCGCCGGATTGTGGCGACCCGTTTATCTGCAAACCGTGCCGGCCGTTCACTGGCGGCAGGTGTTCGCCCAAACGCTGTCGATCGACCTCGAAAATCGCTGCGCAGAGGTCGCTGTTTTCTGGGAGTTCGTCGTACCACAGATCAACTTGAATGGATGGAAACTTCGCCTTTCCATCGATGACGATCAGAGAAACCGCAAGGATCTCAAAACGGTATCCATATTTGCATGCAGCGGTCACCTCATGCTGAGCCTGGAGGACATCGACTTTTGGTGGCCAAGAGGGCTGGGCGACCCCACTCTGTACGCGCTAAGGATCGAACTGCTTAACCCCCAGGGGAATGTTGCCGCTGAGCATGTGCAAACAATTGGCATCCGTACCCTCGAATTAGTCCAAACCGAAATTACAACGGAAGAAGAACCCGGTGAATTCGTATTCGTAGTCAATGGCCAAAAGGTATTCATAAAAGGCACCAACCATGTCCCTCTAGACGCGCTGCACGGAAGAGATAACCGCCATCTCGACACGCTGCTTTCAATGACCGCAGACCTGAACTGCAATATGCTCAGAATCTGGGGTGGCGGTGTTTACGAAACGGATACGTTTTACGATCGATGCGACGAACTGGGTATCATGGTGTGGCACGACTTCATGTTCGGCTGCGCCCTTTACCCACAGACAGAGGATTTCCTGAAACAAGCGCGCAAGGAAGCGGAAGTGGTAGTCAAGCGCTTGCGCCATCACGCCTGCATAGCGCTCTGGAGCGGAAACAACGAAAACGACGTGGCTCACGACTGGTTCCCGCTTCACTCCAAACTCAATCCGAACGACGATCGCATAAGCCGTGAAATTCTGCCGGAAGTGTTGAGACGTCTGGACCCGCTTCGCTCCTATCTGCCCAGCTCGCCCTACGTGAGCCAAAAGGTCTTCGAACGCGGAAAGAAAACATCGGAAATACCTGAAGATCACCTCTGGGGACCGAGAGACGACTTCAAAGGACCGTTCTACCAGAACTCGCCCGCGCATTTTGTCAGCGAAATTGGATACCACGGCGCGCCCTGTCTGGAATCGCTCAAACAGATGATTGAACCGGAACACCTGTGGCCTTTCGAGAACGACGGCGAGATAGACCCGCAGTGGCGAGCGAAAGCGATCGCCAGCTTTCCCGATGAGTCGCTCCATGACGGTCGAATCCGGCTGATGGCGAACCAGGTCTCAATTTTGTTCGATGTGATCCCCGACCAGCTGGAACCGTTTATCCAGGCCTCGCAAATCAGCCAGGCCGAAGCGATGAAGTTCTTCATCGAGCGATTTCGAATGGGCAAATGGCGACGCACCGGAATCCTATGGTGGAATATCCGCGACGGCTGGCCATTGATTTCCGACGCGGTGGTCGACTACTACAACCGTCCCAAGCTGGCCTACTCCTACATCAAACGAGTCCAGCAAGACCTATGCGTCATGGTGGATGAAGCCGAGGACGATCGGCACAAAGTCATCGCAGTAAACGACACGCTTAACGATGCCAAAATCGACGTCGCCATTAGCGTTATCGGGCAAGCGGATACGCTTTTGAAACTCACCCTCACCGTGCCTGCGAATGGTCGCACCCAAGTCGGCGAAATTCCCGCCTCCCCTGTTTGCGCCCTGTACCTGATGAATTGGCAGACAAACGGGTCGACCGGTCACAACCATTATTTAGCAGGGCCACGCCCCTTCAATTTGGAGCAATACACGCAATGGGTACCTCAACTGGGACTCGAGGCGCAGCCCCCTGCATTTGTGTCGCCATAAATGCATAAGAGAGTGTTTAATAAGTCGAAGGTCACTCTGCCTATAATCTGTAGGAGCGGGTTTATCCCGCGATTCCTCATTCCCCCCTCACGCCAGCCAGCACTATCGCGGGATAAACCCGCTCCTACACAGACTTATCAAACAGCCCCAAATGAACGGAAGCAGAATTTAAAGATGAGTATCCTAAAACATAATAC
>JABITN010000128.1 GCA_018700525.1 Opitutales bacterium | reverse complement strand
TTCTGCTGAGAGACGAGAGCCGCTTTGCCGCGAATAGTGCTGAACGTAAAGACGGCAATAAAACGAGAATGCGCCGCGCTGTTTTTTCACCATGCAAGCTTTGCGAGAAAGACCCCGATGCGCCGCCGTTATGGCAGTTGAAAGCGGAACGGGTCGAGCATGATCAGGAAGCGCAGGAAATCCGTTATAAAGACGTTTATCTTGAAATGTGGGGATTCCCGGTCGCTCACTCTCCGTACTTATCGCACCCTGATCCGACGGTTGATCGTAAGGCGGGTTTCTTGGCTCCTGATTTTGGGACAGGCGGCAATGTTGGCGCTTTCATACGCCTCCCATATTTTATCCCGATTGGGGGGGATAAAGACGTCACGCTCGACCCAATTTATACCAAAGATGAAGGTTTGGTTTTGAGCGGTCAGTATCGCCAGCAATTTAAGAGCGGTGAATTGGCACTTTCGGGAAGCATCGCGGAAGCACTGCGCAGAGAAGGCGATGCTGATAATGCTACCGTAAAGGGTGACCGGATACGCGGCCATTTCACGGTGGAGGGAGCGTATCATTTCGACGAGACATGGCGTGCAAAGCTCGATGTCCAGCGGGCAAGTGACAGTAGTTATCTGCGCAAGTTCGACTTTTTCAAACTTAACCGCAATACATTACGCTCGAATGCGAACGTAGAAGGATTCCGTCGACGCAATTATATGGCTGCCAATGCCTATTGGTTCCAAGATTTGCGATCGGACAGTCGCGCTGAACAACCCATTGTCGCTCCGGTTTTAGATTTTAATCATATGGGTGAGGCTGATCGTCTTGGCGGCCGCTGGCAACTGGATGCAAATCTGCGCACGTTGTTTCGCGATGAAGGGGCTGACAGTCAGCGCATCTCGTTTAAACCAAGCTATCAAGTTGGGCGGACGTGGAATCTTGGTCTGGTCACGACGGCAACCGCGACGACACAAATCGACGGATACCGGATCGGTGAAGCTTCAATATCGGATGATGACGAAACGTTTAAAGGCCGGGTCTTCCCGCAAATGGCGATTGAGGCGCGGTATCCGTTTGTCCGGCATAGCGGAAATTTAAAGCAGGTAATTGAACCGATCGCGTTGGGGATATTGGCACCAAACGGCAGCAACCCTGAGGAAATTACGGATGAGGAAAGTACAGTATTCGAGCTCGACGATACGAATTTGCTGAGCCTTGATCGTTTTAGCGGTCTTGATAAAGTCGATAGTGGTTCGCGTATGGTGTATGGGGCCAAATTTGGCCTATACGGAGAAACGATCGGAGACATTACCGGTTTTCTTGGGCAAAGCTATCGCTTCCACACTGATCGCGACTTAAGGTCGTCCAAGTTGTTGGAGGAAGATTTTTCGGATTATGTCGGCCGCATTGATGTAAAACCCAATCAATACGTAGATTTGCTGTATCGATTCCGATTTAGTGAGTCTGATTTTTCGATTCGAAGCTCCGCTATTGGGTTTTCGATTGGGCCGAGCGCCATGAGCGTTTCCGGGAGTTATTTCTTTGTTGAAGAGGGAACTGCGGCCAGTAATTCCGAACGGCGGGAGGAATTGCAACTTGCGCTAAGCTCTAGAATAAATCGGTTTTGGTCGGCTTCACTCGGCACGCATCGCGATCTAACGGATAGCGGCGGTTCTTTGGCGCATACATTGAGCGCACGGTATGAGGATGAATGTTTCGCGTTTGAAACGACAGCGCAACGCAGCTTCACCCGGGACGCTGATATAGAGCCGGAAAGCCGAATATTATTCCGCTTTATCTTCAGACACTTGGGGCAGGTACAATCGAGCGCGGGATAGGGAAATGAAGTACGCGCGAATTGCCGGGACATATTGCCGACGCATCGTTCGGATGGCCTTGGTAATCCCTTTAGCGATAATTTTCTGGCTAGCGGTCACTATCGTCGGAACGGCTCAGGATGTGATCCGGATAGCAGCGATCGTTAATGACGAAATAATTTCCGTCTTTGATCTAGAAAATCGTGTTCGATTGGTTGCAGCGACCA
>JABITN010000186.1 GCA_018700525.1 Opitutales bacterium | reverse complement strand
TTGAATCGCAGTAGAGACGTCCGCGAGTCTACCTTTAATCCGAGTACCCGCCATAGTGGAGGTCGCAGCGTATCCGGTATCGTCACGCACGTCGATCACGAAGGGGCTAAGTTCATAGACTTCGTCATCATCGTCCGAGGAAGAGTCCTGAGCAGAGAGATTCGGGGAACTCGCCACGGCGAGCCCAAGCAAACCCTTAAACAGGCCGCCGATAGTTTTTTTATTTTCGTTCATGGGTGTGGTATCTACAGGGTTTGAATCGCCGTTCGCATTTTCTGCGAATTCCGTATTCCTTATTGTATACACGCCAGATTTCTCATGTTGAAATACGGCGAGCGAGGTACCTGCCAACATGAAATTGAACGCTTCGACTGGATTGAACTCTCCCTGTATGGGTTGAGTCCTTACACCACGAACAGCGGAAGCCGAGAAGATGAACTCTATCCGGGATTGCTGAGCTGCTATTTTGAGGGTCTTGGTAGCCTTTCCCTCGGGCACATCGAAACGCACTATCTCTGATTTCGCTGTAGCGAAAATCTGCTGACAGTCGAAGAAGGCGATCGATGAACAAAGACACACGAAAACCAGTACGCTTCGACAATATGTCAAATAAAACATGGTTTCGTAGTTGATTCGTCATAAGAACGCTTCCTTCGCGCTCTAAGACGTTTTGATAAGGTAAAGGTTATTAAAAGAAATTTGAGAATAATTCGAATAAGCTGAAAAAGCGGCTCACTCTCGGTTATCATTCTGTTTCAAAGTAGAGATTTTGGTATAGTTATAGAACCACTACGGTCTTCGAAGCACTACTCTATCTTCGCCAATTCGCTCAGACTTCACATCAAAGGTCCACTCGAGCAATTCGACGAAATGATTTACATTTGTGGTGTGAAACGAAGCGACGATGGGCTCTCTGGCCAACTCGGAATCGCCGATTTCCAACTGGACCGTGTTGAGAAGATTAAACGCTTCGACTACCTCCGACAGGGGAACCTCGTTAAACTCGAGCATTCTTGGTTTCCAAGCCAGTAGCTCGCTCGCTTCGCCCGCAGAAACCTCAAGCACCTCTGCGATGGATACATCCTCGACCAAGGAAGTGACGGTCCTCTGGCCCGCTACTACATCGCGCGTGTAATGCGCTAGTTCGGGCGAGCCTTGATGATCCGCGACGGGATCCGGCGCGGTCATTTGCACGCGTCCCTCGGTTACCAATAGTTCTACTAAATCTCCGTTTAGCCGTACATTAAAGGCAGTACCCACGGCTCGAAAATCGACTCCTCGGGCATGGACAATAAAGGGTCTATCAGGATTTTTGGCGACATCGAAATGCGCCTCGCTCGAGACAAGCTCCACGCGACGCGTCTTGGAAGTATAGTCTACCTTAAGAGCGGCGCCGCGGTTCATTTCCACGATAGACCCATCGGGCAAAACGTGGCTTTCATATTCGTTAGCGACTAAGTTTTGCCTAACGTTTTCGAGCCGGCTCGAGGGATTCAGATCGAGCGAAAACCAGAGAGTGAAGAGCAGGGCTATCGTTGCGGCAATGCCCCCGAGCCACGCCCATCGACGGCGAGAGATATGGTATTTCAAAAGATCGTGATTGGGTCGCTCGCTATGCTCGGGCTTCCACTGGGCTAGTTGGTCGAGCTGCTTCCATGTCTTCATGTGCCGACCGTACCAGTCGCTATGACGAGGATCCGTGGCGAGCCAATCGAAAAAGGCGTCCTGCTCTTTTGGGGAAAAGCCTTTGACCCGCTTAGCGACCCATTCCGCCGCCTCGCGATCGATGCGGCTCTCCTCCGGAAATTCTATTTCGTTATCGTTCATCTTGAAAGCTTTCTAGGTAAATTGGATCCTTGGTAGGGAGGACCGGCCCGGTCCTCCGAATGTTTGCGCCCCTGAGCGGCGGACCGGGACGGTCTCGCCCTACCTTTATCTTCTTATTGTTATTTAAATTCATCATCTCCCTCTCCTCAATCTCTCCCATGCATCTGCATGTACTTCGTGCATTTCGATACGCCGATCGCTATTTGCGCGGACACCGTGTTGAACGAAATATCCATGTCTCGAGCGATATCGTTATAAGTCATTCCGTACACCTTGCTCAAGGTGAACACCCGTCGGCAGCGTTCGGGAAGGGCCTGGATCGCCTGAGTGAGAATCTCCAGCTCGTGATTGCGGGCCGCTACTTCGTCGACGCTTTCGCCTTCATCCACAATCTCCAGCACTTCTTCATCGATCAGAGAGTCCGTAACTGCTACCTTGGCTTTTCGCATGCTATCGACTGCGGCATTCCGGG
>JABITN010000185.1 GCA_018700525.1 Opitutales bacterium | reverse complement strand
GATTCTTGAAGCGAAGTGTTTGGGGTGCCATAATCCGAACCAACAAGAGGGCGATTTTTCCATGGCCACCTTGGAAGCCATTCAGACGGCCGACGAGGAGTATGTGATTCCAGGGAACCCGGAGGAAAGTATGCTCCATTGGATCACCTTGCCGCTGGACGACGGGGAGTCGCCAGAGATGCTGGAGGAGGGGGGGTGGCGGCGCATGATCTACGCGCATAAAATCCGCATGGTCTCCGTTGATATCTTTGGTGCCTTCGACTGTCCCGATGCCGGTCAGATGAAACCGAACCGTCCTCGTTCGATCACTCCGGTGCAATCCTTGGGGCTGCTCAACAGCCCGTTCGTCAATAGTCACGCGGCATTCTTCGCGGAGCGACTCCAGCGAGAGGTGGGGGACGATAGAGGCGCTCAGATCGAACGTGCATTCGCTATCGCTTTTTCTCGCGAGGCCTCGCCACCCGAACGCGAAATTGAATTTTGAAGATGGGTTTATGCCGTGGGTAAAGTACAGCCAAACCGCGCCCGAACTCGACTGTGGCTTCCTTCTGCAAGAGGGAACCGTATCCAAAATGAGCGAGGCCGATATGGATGCCTATCGGGCACCGTTTCCGGGCGAACGCTACATGGCAGGCGCCCGAGTTATGCCGACTCTGGCTAAAAGTCAGGCGGCCACGAATCGCAAGGCCTGGAAAGTACTCGCAGCGTTCGACAAGCCATTCCTGACGACCTTCAGCGATAGAGATCCCATGACGAAAGGGGGCTATAAACTCTTTCAGAGAAAGAGTCGCCGGGGCAAAAGGGCAGCCACATACCATCATCAAGAACGCCGGACACTTCCTCCAAGAAGATGCACCCGACCAGCTCGCGAAGATCATCAACGACCTGATTGTCGAAACCTCGGTAGAATAATATGTTTATGAAAGTGTGCAGTAGTGTAATTCAGTTCAAAAAGAGTATTGGGACTATTGTTCTGAGCGTCTTCGTTTTGTCGCTTTTAGCAGTGGATTCAGATGCGAAGCAGAGGGCTCGGGTCTATGTGGATTCGTTTGCGTCTGACGAATATCAAGAGAGCAAAGAGGGTGCCGAGGGTCCTGCCTTCGAAACGTATCACTTTTTTAGAGGACGTTATTTTGGGGGAAATGTTGCGGATGGACGCCTCAAAAAAGTGAGCTTTCAGGACTTGATTGTAACCTTGGCCGACTACATGATGCCTCGTAACTATTTCCCTGCGGAGGGGGTGGAGAATGGGGATCTTTTCATTGTGGTCCACTACGGTGTGACGGGCGTGGAGGAATCTTGGGATGAACTAATGGGTATCGACTCCTTTGGCGGCGACGATGGAGGAGAGTTTGGTGGCGACGATGGATCCGACTTCGGCGGAGACGATTCGTACGCTACGACCGGCCAGGAGAGCTTCACTAGTGAAGGGCATGAATACAGTGAAGCGATGAATGCGAGGATGCTCGGTTTCAACAAGGCGCTTTATAAGAAAAGCCTGAGTCCTCAGGACGAGTATGAACTCCGCCAGGAGCTGAAGGATGAGCGTTATTTTATCATTTTGATGGCGTTTGATTATCAGCATCTGAGGGCAGCCAAGGAGTTCAAGTTGCTCTGGTCGACGCGTTTCAGCGTGAATGGGATTGGTACGAATTTCGTGGAGGCGCATCACACCCTTTCGCGCGCGGCGAGGGGGCATTTTGGAACGAATCTTGAAGACCTCGAAAGCGAACGCACCTTCCATGGCGAGGGTAGTGTCGAGCACGGCGAGCTGGAGGTCATTGGTCTGGAAGAATGATTCGCAAATTGAAGAGCAGAGGAAATCGACTAAATAGAGAAGGTGCCCAATAAATCATTATTGTGTAGGGTCGGCTCTCTTGACCGGGCGTAACGAAGTGAAGACCGTTGCGCCGCACCGCGAAAGAAGTTCCTCCACTACGCGGCGTGTCCCAAGCCCTAGACCGCTGCTCCGCTTGAAAAGAAATAGTCCACGCAATTAGAAAACCATGAAGAACAAAAGAAACCACATGAAAGACTCAAACGGTTCCAAACGCCGAATCCATTGCGCCGCTTGCTGATTGAGCCCACACCCAGGCGGAAAAAGCGCACGAATTGTGCATCATTTGAACCTCCATGCAGGGATAATTCCATAGCAGTAGCCATCCATAGGAGTCAGCCTCTTGCTAGTAGACTCAACTACCCCAAAATGAACTCAAAAAGTTACTTCAATAACGGTTTCAACGCCCTACGCATCGCGGCCCGTGCGCTATTTCTGGAGATGATGCCCGGCATATTTAGGCGAGTTTAATTTGATTTTGATTAACGGAAAAGCTGACCTCTGATGTTAACCATATGGGAACCCCCGATCTATTTGAGTGGCAAGAATTTGCTCGTGTGTAGATTGATTCGAGAAAGCGCTGCCCTTGTCGTTTCGATCTACTCAGAAAAATGCTGAACCTCGTAGCTAAAAAACATGAAAAGAATCCCTTCAATTTTCGTCGCGTTTTTCGCGCTCACGCTTTCGTCCATTGGGGCGGATATGCCGCTCAGTTCTTTCGATTTCGACTTCGCCCGCTTGGGTGAGGACGAGGCCAGTCAGGTCAAAGCCGTGCATTCGATTGGCTATTCTGGATTGGTTCAGCCCGTCGATAGCCCCAAACACCTTGAGAAGCTGAAGCGCTACCAGGCGGCAATCGGAGATGGCCCGTTCAAGGTCACCGCAGGTTTGTTCACCGTCAATTTTAGCCGCGACCTCGGTACGCTGAATGCCCACCTGGATAAGGTTATTCAAGCGCTCAAGATATCGAACGCTCCACTGTGGCTTATCCCGAGGGATCGAAAGGATGTAATGAAGCGGGAGCAGATCGTGGCGTTTGTTCGATCGGCGGCAGAGAAGACCAAGGCAGCGGGGATTGAGCTCGTGTTGTATCCGCACTACGGCGACAAGATGGAAACAGTGGAGGAAATGATTCCTTTTCTTAAGGAGGTGCAAAATGGCAATGTCTACATCTCGCTACATCTTTGTCATGAGTTGCGGGCGGGCAATGGGGATCGACTTGATGAAATTGCAGCGAAGATCAAGCCATGGCTCCGACTCCCTTCGATCAACGGTTCTGAATCAGACGTGGTGAATGACGATCATGAGGCGGAAGGCTGGAAGCGGGCGATACAACCCCTGACCCAAGGCGACTACGATTCGTCCAAATTGCTAAAAGCTTTGAGATCGGTGGGGTATAATGGTCCAGTCGTCTTGCATACCTTTGGTCTTCAAGCGGCAACCGCGGACCATCACCATACGTCCTTCAAGAAATACCAGGAAATGGTGGCTGAGCTGGAGCCTAAAAGTCCAAGCTTGAAACGGTCGGACGCTCGCTTTAATCAGCCGCAAGTTCCTAAGCAATCCGAAGCGTCGCGACTCACTCCAGACTCTTGGCGCAAACCTCGCCAGAAGATTCGATCCGCGAGTCTAAGGGAGAAGATCGACTACTTGCTCGATCGGGCGGAGATCGAAGACATCATCACCGCCTATGGCTATAGCGTCGATACCCGCGACTATCCCTTGCATGGGGAGCTTTTCAAAGACTCCTTTCCTCTCCGCGTTGGAGACCGTTTCCGTGAAGTCGAAAACCAGTGGCGGCTGGATCGCATGGAACAAAACTTCAAACGTTTCTCCAGTACGCAGCATCTCGGTTTTCCGCTCGTGATCCAGATAGAGGAAGATACGGCTTACGCGACCGCCTCTCTGCATGCGCGGCACTACGACGCGACTGGGGACCCTTTGGATAACACGCTGCTATTCGGCCAATATGAATTTTGGTTCGAGCGAACTTCCGAAGGTTGGAAAGTGAGCAAACTCGCCCAGGTGAACCGTACCCGAATAAACACTTCAGAAGCGGAGTACGCTGAGGAGGATTAGTAGTGTGCAGAACGTAGCTTTTGATGCGATGGCAAGAAATGGATTTAACTAAGAGGTTATTCACAGGATACGCAGCTGCGCTGCTACATGATGGCGTCTATTTGGCGGCGCTTGCCAAACGGATGGACCACCCGGCGTTGCGTTTGATGCCGGACTTCGGTAAGATGAAATTGGATGATCCTTATGGCGGAACAGTTGCCATGATGCCATACTCGGCGTCCGTCTCGGCCAAGAGCCATGAGTTCGATGCGAACGGCATGTCGCGCGAATTCAACTAAACGCGTTTGATGAAGAGCATTGTCGATGCTGGCTTCACCGGGATCGTATCTATCGAGTATGAGGGCAAAGAGCTAGGTCCCGTAGAGGGCGTAAAAGCCACTCAGGCACTGTTGGAAAAGCTGAACAGAAAATGAGGACGCGAGTATGAATAGACGTTCGTTTCTTAGTAAAACCGCTGTCGGAGCGGTTCTCGCTCCTCAGTCCTTCCATTTGCTGAAGGCCCAGGTCAAAGGCGCTAACGAGCGGATGAATGTCGCTTTTGTTGGAGTGGGGAATAAGGGCGCTCACGCGATCCAATCTTTGGAACGACTGGGCATTATTAATATGGTAGCCTTTGCGGATGTCGACGACGCGACCGCGGCGGCTACCTATAAGAAGCATCCGAACGTACCGCGATTCCGCGATTTTCGAAAGATGCTCGACCGGCACAACCAGGAGATTGATGCCGTAGTGATCTCCACTCCCGATCATACGCATCACTATATAGCCAAGTGGTGCCTGCAGATGGGCAAGCACGTCTATCTGGAGAAGCCGCTGGCCCATTCGATCAAGGAATGCCGCGATCTTGCGGCGCTTGAAAAAGAAACCGGACTGATTTGCCAGATGGGCAATCAGGGACATTCCGGTTCCGGCATCGCGCTTCTCGAAGCCTGGTACAAGGCGGGGATACTGGGCGAGGTCACTGAGGCCATTGCCTGGAACAAAGGAGATGGAAACAATTCCTCCGCTAAGCGTCTGCCGGCCGAACCGGTTCCGTCAACCCTTGACTGGGATCTCTGGCTGGGGCCCGCGCGCGAGGTTCCTTACAACGGGAAATACATCCCGAAAATCTGGCGCTGGTGGTACGAGTTCGGGAATGGTTCGATCGGAGACTGGGCCTGCCACAATATGGATGCTCCGTATTATATTCTCGGACTTGACTGCCCGTCATCGGTGAAGATTCGAAGCACTGGCCTCAGCAAACTTTCGTTTCCCGAGAGCTCCGAAATATCCTATCGCTTCCCGGTTTCTGGGGGGAAGGATGTTAGTCTCAAGTGGTACACCGGTTCTGCATTCGGACCTAAGCGTCCCGCGCAGCTGGAGGAAGGACGCCAGTTAGGCAGTAACGGAGGCGGCTCGCTGATTATCGGCACGAAGGCGACGGTGATGATGAATTCGCATGCCGGAAGTCCGAGAATTATCCCTGAGAGCATGAACAAGGATCTGGCAGCGGAACTGCCGCGGGTGGAAAAGCGGAGCAACCATTTCACGAATTGGATTCTTTCCTGCAAAGACGAGGAGACGGCGCGCTCGCATTTTGGATACTCGGCCCGACTGACCGAGGCCATGCACTACGGAAACATCGCTCAGCATGTGAATCGTGATCTCAAAATCGACCCGGTAAAACGTAAGATCCTCCGCGATTCGGAAGCGACCCGACTGATATCGGGACCCGCTCCACGGAAAGGGTGGAAGATCTGAGGGTGCGAAAGGGGCTCGTGCATCGTTTCGAAAGTTTCATACATACAGATCACCGAAACGATCTTCGATGATTTGATTACCACCGAGGACGCTGATGACTAGACTCAATTCTATCATATCAGTGTTCATCAGTTGCTCAGTGGTTTGAGTAAATCTTAGCTCTGGCATTCGATAGGTCGTTCTTTCGCTCAATGGGTACTAACGAAACTTCTAAGGCGGTGGCTAGTCGACTGGTAGATCGGTAAAAAGCTTTGGAAAGTAGAACTCGAGTACGTCAGCGTTGAAGGATATTCGTAGGGGGCCTTTGGGGGTCGCCGAATGGATGAGGTTTTGGGCAAAGCAAATTTGTATCAGTTCTCTTGATGCGCTTGCTTTAAGGCCGAAGATCGATTGGACGCTCCCACGCGCTAATTCACCTTTGTGAATGAGAACGTGCAAGAGGTTTACGATTCTATCCTTCGATAGGGAGGAGAGCTCCGTAAGCTGGAAGCGAATGTATTGTTCAACGCGATTGTTTAGATTTTTGAGTTCCATCAGTTCCAGCATGAACTCGATTTGATCAAGTAGAGTCGTTAGGAAATAGACGCAGAAATCAGCTAAGTTGGAATCGCTCAGATTGCCTCGTCCATCGAGGTCGGATTGGCGTGTTTGATCAGCGAGCGCTAGCTGCTGGTAGTAGGTTTTTCGGTT
>JABITN010000150.1 GCA_018700525.1 Opitutales bacterium | reverse complement strand
GTGGATTGAGGATTGTTAATTGGAGCGGGAGAATCCAATTTCTGATTACCCGTGCTTCGCTTTGATGCTGAAGCGTTTCCTGGATCATCGGCAATTAGGGATTTAGAATTAGTAATTGCTTCCTCGGAAGCATCTCCCAGTACATTCCCGAAATAGTGCGGGCCATCGGGTTTCGCTAGGTGTTCCCATTGGGTGAGCCAGTGGGTTGCGTATTTACCGGCTTTTTGCCCTGACATGGATAGTTCTTCGGCGTTTGCAATACTGTCTACCCAGATTGTTTTCTTTCCAAGGAGTCTGCCGATGAAGATGGCGAAGAAGCCGGGAGCGGCTCCGGTTGATACAATGGTATGGGGACGTTTCGTCAGGATGAGCCAGGCGATGCTGAAGAACGATAGGATGAGTTTGAGCTTCTGATCTCGGTTGGAATCAATGACGGCACGGAATTTGGCTCCCTCTATTTCGGGTTCGTAGCCGCGGCCAACGGTTGCGTAGGTGACATCGCAGTCTTTGAACGCGGGACGTAGCCTGAGGAGCTGCACCCAGTGGCCGCCGCCGGAGGAGAGGGCCAAAACGCGGGGTTGCGTTTTAACTGAGGTCTGAGATCTAAGATCTGAGTTTTGGTTTTTCAATGCTAAGATCGGAAATACGGTGTTTGAAAACATTTGTTAATCGAAGAAATTAGACTATACTGCTGGTAGGTTGTGGAGATAGGGAATTCAGTGTCTGTCCGCTAAATATGTAAAAAATGAGATGAATTTTTAACCGCTAAGGAAATCGGATTAGGAGATTGGAAGATAATAAAATTGGGAAGACTGAGCTGCTATCCGCCTTCGTGCGACTAAGCCGAGACAGGAATGACTCTAAAGGGTTGTTTTGAGCTTCGAGGACCCCGATGTGTTGGGGCTAATTACACCGATGATTAGGTGGTTCCGGCTGATCGAGGATTATGAATTGAAAATTGGTGATGGATGGGACGGTGATTCGAAATCCTCAATTCGTAATTAGTAATCCAAAACGTAGTGTCAGCTAGCTCCGCGGCCTAGGAGGACGGTTGGGATCGTGAGGAGGAGGATTTTGATATCTAACCAGATGGACCAGTTGTCGATGTATTGCTTGTCGAGTTCCATCCATTCGTCGAAGCTGAGATTGTTCCGTCCGCTGACTTGCCAAAGGCAGGTGATGCCGGGCTTGATGGAAATGCGCTTGCGAAAGAGCCATTCGTATTGTTTGACTTCGCTGAAGAGTGGGGGGCGGGGACCGACAAGAGATATGTCGCCGACAAGGGCGTTCCAAAGCTGGGGAAGCTCGTCAATGCTGGTCTTACGAATGAAGCGTCCAATGCGGGTGATGCGGGGGTCTTTTTTGATTTTAAAGACAGGGCCGTCGACTTCGTTTTGGTCAGCGAGATTGGCTTTGAGCTCTTCGGCGTTTACGACCATGGAGCGGAATTTGAGAAGTTTGAAGCTACGCTTGTTCATGCCGACTCGTTCTTGGGCAAAGAAGATAGGACCTTTGCTGTCGAGCTTTACGAGTAGGGCAATGAGAGTAAACAGGGGGCTAAGCAAGAGGAGCATTAGTGCGGATACTGCGATATCCATGAAGCGTTTAACGAGAAGCTGGAGAACGTGGTTTTCGCGGAAGAAGGTGACGATTGTGTTTCCGTCGAAGGTCTCGATATGTAGGCTTTTGAGGATACGTGCATAGTCTGATCCAGGTGTAAAGCGAACGACTACCCCTAGGTCGTAACCTAAGGCAATAATGTGAGTAATCGCTTTAATGTTTCTTTGAAAAGGGATGCAGATGATAATCTCGTCGATTTTCTCGGTTTCGAGTATCTCAGGTAATTTTTCGATTTGGCCGAGAAACAATTTTGGGGTTTCGTCTGGGGCTTCATTTGGGGCTGTTATGTATCCGATTATCTGATATCCGAGTTCCGCGTTGCCGGTGATTTTTTTGGCGAAGGCTTTTGCTTCCGGATTAGTTCCGACTATAAGCACATTGCGAAAATTAGACTTGATGCTACGAGTTAAGCGGAGAAATAGACGAATTGTGCAACGGGCGAAGAGTCCAAGGAGATTATTTGTACACCAAAAAATAGCGATGGATTTAAGCCCGAGAGTTTCAAAATCGAAAACGACACCAGCTAATAAGAGAACAAAAGCCGTTGTCGTGCTGGCTTTGAAGAGTCTGTAGACCTGTTGGTTGAAGGAAACAAAGCGGCCTGTGTCGTATTTGATGAAACGATTGAACACGAGAGTCCAGGCGACGAGCATCAGAATGAGGCCGATGGATTCGAATAGTTTGTATTCGCGATTGAAGACAATGTAGATCTGCGGTAGTGAGTACACGCCTTTGGCGAGCGCGACTGTAAAAAACAGACTGATCGCTAAAAATATTTGATCTAAGATGCGAAGACCGTGGATGAACAGTTTGTGGCGGAGGCGAATCATTAGAAAAATTAAAAGATCTTAAAATTGAGCTCGTGAGTTTTTAAACCCGATCCCTCTTCGTGGGACTGCCCGATACAAGGTGTGTGCGAAAGACGCAAAGTTCGGGAAGGGATTGGGTTTTTCATAACCATATATAGCTGTGGAGTTTTAATTTAGGTAGTCTCGATTATTAATGAATCCTTTAAGATCTTAGCGTCTATCGCTTAGCGGTTAATGAAAAACTGTGCTACTTCGGTTGGAGTGGCGTGCCAGTATTGGTCGGTGTAGGTTTCTTTGATGTGTTTAAGGAAGTCGGCGTAGTGGGATACTGGATATTGAGATTTGGTGTTTTTTCCGTTAAAGTCGATGTAGTCTGGGTGGACGTTGAGAAAGGCCATACCGCCGTGTTTAGCGAG
>JABITN010000183.1 GCA_018700525.1 Opitutales bacterium | reverse complement strand
ATCTCGCTACCAGAAAAGCCTACGGATATAGAACTTTCAATGCTCTGCAAGTGTCTCTTTATCATACGCTAGGGAATTTGCCCGAACCTAAATCAACCCATCAATTTTTCTAACGAAGCATTTTTCCGATAATCGGACTTACGACTGGCTGCCGTAATTCCACAAACTCCGAAGGCAATCCGACTCAGTCTAACGAACGGAAAGCCCGAATCGAGCTAGCTTCCTTTATCCCAGCTAGTGTAACCGTACTGGGCGAACAAATCGTCCACATCGCCGATCAACTCGATCGCGTTAGCGGCGGCTCGATTTCCATGAAAATCTACGATCCGGGCGCTCTCGTCGGAGCCTTGGAAATCCTCGATGCCGTTTCAGGCGGCAAAGTCGATGCTGGTTATGGCGCCTCTGGATTCTGGGCTGGCAAGATACCAGCCGCTCCTCTTTTTTCCGCAATTCCTTTTGGCCCCGATTCCGCAGAATTCATGGCTTGGCTCTACCATGGAAACGGCCTCGAATTGTACCAGGAAATGTACGACCAATCAGGATTCGAGGTCAAAGTACTCGTCTGCAGCATCATCCCCCCCGAAACCAGTGGCTGGTTCGCACAGGAAATTAAATCGCCCGCCGACTTGAAAAATCTCAAAATGCGTTTCTTCGGACTTGGCGGAACCGTAATGGAAAAACTAGATGTATCCGTAACGGTACTACCGGGAGCCGAAATTTTCCCGGCTCTCGAAAAGGGCGTAATCGACGCAACGGAATACGCCCTCCCGTCGATTGACGAAAACCAAGGTTTTCACAAACTCGTCAAATACAATTATTTCCCAGGCTGGCACCAGCAATCGACAACATTCGAGCTCATTCTCAACCAACGCGTTTGGGACAACCTATCAAGCACTCAGCAGGCTCAAATCGAATCGGTCTGCAAGGCCGGAATTGTTCATTCTATAGCCTACAGCGAAGCAACTCAAGCGGCGGCAATCCGACGTAATCAAGAACGTGGCGTTCACATAAAGCAATGGAGTCCCGAAATGCTCGCGCTTTTCGAAACGACCTGGGAAAAAGTGGCCAAAGAACAATCGACCCAAGACCCCTTCTTCAAGAAAGTCTGGTCCGATCTAAAGTCCTTTCGAGCCGACTACGCAACTTGGGGCGACAGGGCCTACATCCGCTAGTCCCGATTTACAAATCACAGCCAAGCAGGATCCACCGTTCGAATAAACCATGAAATCCTTTGCGAGACGTATCGAATCATTCATTACAGCGGTTGGATGTATTTCATCTTGGTCTATAGCAGCTCTCCTCGTCGCTACCGTTGCCCAAGTACTCTTGAGGTACGCCTTCGGAAAGAGCTACACAATCCTCGAAGACTCTCTCTGGTACCTCTTCTCGATGACCCTGGTTCTCGGGCTGTCTTACACCATGACTAGCGACGGACATATCCGAGTGGATTTCCTCTACCAGGCCTATTCGCCGAAGATGAAGCGGATCGTCGATTTAATCAGCATCGTACTCTTTCTCCTCCCCCTATATGCTTTCCTCGCCTGGCACGGTTGGGAATACGCCGCAAAGTCCTTTTCTATCAACGAGCGCTCACCCAACCCTGGCGGCATGCCTTGGCTCTGGCTGGTCAAAGGGCTGCTTCCTTTTAGCTGTCTCTTGCTGATACTGGAATCACTGGCTCGGGCCTGCCTGATCCTAATTGAACGACCGAGCTCACCCTCCTATTCCGTCCATGGATCCTAGTTTCGTTCTGATAATCTGCCTCATGGGGCTCTTCATGGGCCTACTTTTTCTGGGAGTTCCGGTTGGGTTCGCTCTCGGAGGATCCGCAATCGCGATCACCGGTCTGGCCGTGTTTCTCGACTTTGCCTTCGATATTTACACCGGACTAAACTTCCTCCGTTTTTCCATTACGGTCGATCGCGTCTTTGGCATCATGAAAAACGAGGTTCTGATCGCTTTGCCCATGTTCATTCTCATGGGTAATGTCCTGGATCAATCAGGCGTTGCGGAAAAAATGATGCTGGCGCAGCAGCGATTGCTCAGACGTCTTTCCGGGGGACTAGCCTTAGGTGTGACGCTTATCGGTATTCTGCTTGCCGCATCGACTGGGATCATCGGAGCCTCCGTCGTTTTGCTGGGAACCCTCACGCTTCCCGCTATGATGCGGGCCAAGTATGCTCCCGCTTTCGCGGCGGGAACCGTCTGCAGCGCCGGAACCCTTGGGATCCTTATTCCGCCAAGCATCATGCTTATCCTGATGTCGACTCAACTCGACGTTTCGACAGGCGATCTCTTCATGGGAGCAGTCTTTCCCGGCTTGATCCTCTCCGGGATGTATTTGCTCTTCATTTACACCTACGCCCGGCTCAATCCGAACATAGCGCCCAAGCCGAAAGAGACGACGCCGTTAAGCATCAATGATTGGATTCAAATGCTAATCGCTATTTTGCCAGCGGTATTTCTTATCATGCTCGTCCTGGGATCCATTTTCTTCGGGATAGCAACCCCAACTGAATCCAGCGCAATGGGCGCTCTAGGCGCAGGCTTGCTAGCCTTCATAAACAAACGGCTCGACATTCCGAACTTTCGAAAATCTCTTGAGGGTACTCTGCGCACAATGGGCTTCCTCACCGCGATCTTTATCGGAGCCACTTGCTTTTCACTCGTCCTTCGGCGATTGGGCGGCGACGAAATGATCGCTAACTCAATCATCAACCTCGGCGTCGGTAACTACGGTACCGTTCTCTTCGTTCTTCTCATCATCTTCGTCCTTGGCTTCTTTCTCGAATGGATCGAAATCACGATGATAATGCTGCCCATTGTCGCTCCTATCATCAATCAAATGGATCTCGCTTGGATCGCCGAAAGCGGGATGGACGCTTCTTCGAAGCCCGCTCTCATCTGGTTCGCTATTCTCTGCGCAGTCGCCTTACAAACATCATTCCTCACTCCCCCAGTCGGTTTCGCTCTTTTCTACATCAAAGGAGTCGCCCCTCCGGAAATATCGCTCAAGCACATCTATCGAGGCGTTGTACCCTTTATAATAATACAACTTATCGCCCTCGGACTAGTCGTAGCCTTTCCGCAATTAGTAACGTGGCTCCCTGGAGTGAGCTATTAACCGTAATTTTCTATCCTACTGGCAACTGAAAGAGAGCCGCCACCGAGCAAAACGCTTGTAGAATTCATCTTTGCTTTCTCTAGCAACGGTGCGGCGAAGACCCGGCAATCTCGCAATAATTGACAATCGCCACTGTAACGGAAATCGCAAGGACTGTATACTCCAAGCGAGCCCTTAAGGGCGGGCGCATATATCGATCGAGAATCTTAATCCTCGTTTCAGGACTTTCCTCCGGCTGAACAAATTGGTAGGACGCAATATCCAAACCGTATTAAAAAACGTAACGCGTCGGATAGCGCACGCACTCAGAATTGGAATGACGTCAGGTCGTAAAACCCGTTTCCAAAAAAAAGGCCGAGTAAACCAAGCCTTACGTTCCTAATCATTCTCGTGTTTCAGATCGCGACTCATCAAATCGCTCAACGCGTCCATCGGTCTTTTATCGTCATAAAGAATCCGATACACTTGTTCTAAAATAGGGGCGTCGATTCCCTTTGCCGACAGCATTTTGTGAAAAGACTTGGCCGTTCGGTATCCTTCGACCGCGGTTTTTTGGCTTTCGACCACTTGCTTCGCCGAGCGTCCTTTGGCTACCGCCTCGCCAAACGTTCGATTCCGACTCCACTCTCCATGGCAGGTGGCACTCAAATCGCCGAATCCACTCAAGCCGTAAAACGTTTCCGATCGGGCTCCTAGAGCAAGCCCAACTCTCACCATCTCAGCCAAAGCCCGTGTCAGCAGGGCCGCCTGGGCATTGTCACCCAGGCTTAATCCCTGACTGCAGCCCGCCGCTACCGCATAAACGTTCTTCAAACAACCTCCAAGCTCAACGCCCCTGAGGTCTTCACTCAAATAAATGCGCATATTCGGCCCGCTAATCGCCATTTGGGTTGCTTCGACGATCGGCTCGATTGCAGATGCCGCAAGCGTCATTGCGACAGGCTTTCCCTCCGCTACTTCACCCGCGAAAGTCGGTCCCGACAAGCAACCCATCAAATGTTCCGGGAAGACTTCACCAATAAGGTCGCAAGGCGTCTTGCCAGAATTCAGCTCCAATCCTTTCGCTAAACTGATAAAGAAAACCCTTCGATCAGCAGTAATCGTCTTCTTGATACGCTCCAACCAAAGCCGCAACGCATACGAGGGCGAGCCGAGAAGCACGATTGAAGCATCCGACAAGGCCGCCTCGTCCGAAGTCTCCACGCTAAGCCCTTTCGGGAGCGGGTAACCTGGCAAATAATCCTGATTCTCACCCGTTCTTCGCATCGCTTCCGCTTGTTCCTCCCGACGCGGTAGGAGCGAAACGACAAGTCCTTGCTGGGCGCACTGAATAGCCATCGCCGTTCCCCAAGCCCCTGCTCCGCATATCGCCACCTTCATTTGATCAGACATCAACCGCTTTCTACCACCGAGGAAACTCGTCCTTCAATTGAAAAGAACCTTTCGCCTCTCAAAACATCTGACAAATCGACTGTAATTCGGGCTTCTCTAGAATATTCCTCATTTGGCGAACCAATTTTGAACGCTTGTAGCCGATTAACGTCTTGATACTGGGAGACAAACGTTCTTCTTTCCCCTCGATGACCGAATTATTCTCAAAATTGCTTAGAAAAAAGCGCGTTCACAATGACACGTTGCTTGATAGTAATTCCGATCACTACCGCATGCAAAACGCTCAGTTCGTTAGCTTCCTGCAAAAAAGCGGGTTTCGCCGACAACTAATCGATCGGCACGAGAAAACTAAACGATTCAAAAAGATCCTTGGTATCACCGTCGCATGGGTCCTTGGCGGTGGTTTTCTCTGGTTCGTCGTTGAAAGCGCCCAGGCGATCGAATTGTTCTAAGCAGAAGGAAACCTTCATTAGGGAACTGCTGGGCCATCGTTAACAGAGCGATCACTCTGCATGCCTTCAATTACGAATGAACAGTCACCGGTCTGGGAGAATAGCTATCACTGCCTAATAGTGATTCGGTTCACCCGAAATTCGTTTTCTGGGCTTCCCTAAAGGGCTTTCGCCTTAAACAGCGTCTTCACGCTAGCCTTCATATAATCGCGATTGAGTTTCGAAAAGAACTCTTCGCTGATCAATTTCGGACAAGCCGCCGAGCATTCGTACTGATTCGTGCAGTTGCCAAACCCAGCTTCGTCCATCGATGCCACCATATTCAAGACACGCGTGTCTTTCTCCGGCTGTCCTTGCGGAAGCAAGTTCAACTGACCCGCTTTCGCTGAAACAAAGAGCATCGCCGACGAATTCTTACAGGCCGCAACGCAAGCTCCGCACCCGATGCAGGCTGCTGCATCCATAGCGAGATCCGCGATGTCCTTACCGATTGGAATGGCGTTTGCATCCGGAGCCGCTCCTGTACGGACCGAAACGAAACCACCCGCTTGTTGGATCTTGTCGAAAGCTTCACGGTCCGTCACAAGATCCTTCACTATTGGAAAGGCCTTTGCCTTGAAAGGTTCGACCGTGATTGTATCGCCATCCTTGAAGCTACGCATGTAGGTCTGGCATGTAGCCACGCCTGTTTCAGGCCCGTGCGGCTTACCGTCGATCATGCAGGAACACGTTCCGCAAATGCCTTCGCGACAATCGTAAGCAAATGCAATGGGATCTGAGCCATCATCGGTCAAATTCTCGTTCACCACATCAAGCATTTCGAGGAACGACATGTTCGGATTCAAATCCTTGGCTTCGTAATTTTCGAAGCCTCCTTCGGTATCGTTGTTCTTTTGGCGCCAAACTCGTAGTTTTACGTTCATTGCAGTCTCCTCTTTAAAATTACTTGTAGCTGCGGGTCGTGAACTTCGTCTCCTCATAGTCCAACGGTTCGACATGCCTCTCCGGTACTTCGTTCTCGCCTTTAAACTCCCACGCCGCCACGTGAGCGAACGCTTCGTCATCACGCATAGCCTCGCCATCGGGATACTGATGCTCATCACGGAAATGTCCGCCGCAGGACTCTTCGCGGGCCAGAGCATCGCGACACATTAATTCGCCAAGTTCCAAGAAATCCGCCACACGACCCGCTTGCTCGAGTGCTTGATTGAGCTCCTTGCCTTCACCAGGAACGCGAACGTCTCTCCAAAATTCTTCTCGAAGCTGCTGGATTAGCTCGATCGCCTTTTCAAGGCCCTCCTTCGTACGAGCCATACCACAGTAGTTCCACATGATTTCGCCAAGGCGCTTGTGAAAACTCTTCACCGATTTCGTACCATTATTGTTGAGGAACTTACCTGTGCGTTCCATCACTTCTCCTTCCGCAGCGACGAACTCCGGTCCGTCGATCGAAGGAGCAGGTTCACGCGGAACGTCCGCCAAATAGTGAGGAAGTGTATTCGGCAAGACGAAATAGCCGTCCGCCAAACCTTGCATCAGAGCCGAAGCTCCTAGTCGATTGGCTCCGTGATCGGAGAAATTCGCTTCGCCCATCACGAACAATCCAGGAAGGTTGCTCATCAAGTTGTAGTCCACCCAAAGGCCGCCCATCGTATAATGGACTGCAGGATAAATACGCATGGGCGTTTCGTATGCGCTCTCGTTCGTGATCTCCTTATAGATCGCAAAAAGATTCCCATAACGTTCGCGAATCGTATCTTCTCCTAAACGCTTAATTGCGTCGCTGAAATCCAAGTACACGCCCAAGCCCGTCTCACCGACTCCACGACCTTCATCGCAGGCCTCTTTAGCGGCGCGGGATGAAATATCACGCGGAGCAAGATTACCGAAACTTGGATACTTACGCTCAAGATAATAGTCGCGTTCGTCTTCTGGAATTTCATTTGGCGGACGTTTGTCTCCCACTTTCTCGGGAGCCCAGATACGTCCGTCATTGCGAAGCGATTCCGACATAAGAGTCAGCTTCGATTGGTAGTCTCCAGAAACTGGAATGCAAGTCGGGTGAATCTGCGTATAGCATGGGTTTGCGAATGTAGCTCCCTTTCTATGGGCTCTCCAAGCTGCGGTCGCATTAGAATTCCGAGCGTAGGTTGAAAGATTGAATACGTTTCCGTAACCACCCGTTCCCAACACAACAGCATGCGCCGAATGCCGTTGGATTTCGCCTGTATTCACGTTTCGGGTAATAATTCCCTTGGCTTCGCCGTTCACGACAACCAACTCGAGCATCTCTTGGTTGCAAAACATTTCAACCGTTCCGAGTCCAATTTGACGACTGAGCGCCGAGTAAGCGCCAAGCAAGAGCTGCTGCCCTGTTTGACCACGAGCATAAAATGTTCTGGAAACCTGAGCGCCGCCGAATGAACGATTCGAGAGCGTTCCTCCGTATTCGCGAGCGAATGGCACGCCTTGAGCCACGCATTGGTCGATGATATTCGTACTTACTTCTGCCAAACGATGAACATTAGCTTCGCGAGAACGATAATCCCCCCCTTTAATAGTATCGTAGAAAAGTCTATACACGCTATCGCCATCATTCTGATAGTTCTTAGCCGCGTTGATACCGCCCTGCGCCGCAATCGAGTGAGCGCGCCGTGGGCTATCATGAAAAGAAAAGCACTTCACACTATAGCCGAGTTCGCCTAGCGTCGCAGCGGCCGACGCACCTGCCAAACCAGAACCTACGATAATAATCTCGTACTTACGCTTGTTAGCAGGATTGACGAGTTTGCCGTGGTCTACGTGATTCTTCCACTTATCAGCTAGTGGACCTTCGGGAATCTTGGGATCGAGTATCATCTGAGGCGAAAAAAGTTAAGATTGATTGTCCTTCGCGACGTCTACGTTTTCGACAATCGCTTCAGTATTAATAGCCCCGCAGACATCGCACGCGTCGCGACAGGCATATCCCGCGACCAAGGGATTCTGAATACGAATTTGACCGGTCATCGCAGCGACGACGATCAAGGCATTTCCAAGGAAATAAAGTACGCAAAAAATAACGGACACCCGTTCCAAGAACCGACTCCATGGTCGCGTCCTAAGCCCAATCGATTGAAACATGCTGACCAAGCCGTGCCTTAAATGCCAACTCAGCAAACCGACTGAAATAAGATAGCACGTCGCCAGTAAGGGATTCTGAAAACCCAACACCATCATCGAATGCACATCGCGAACCACCGTGCCATCAGCCAACACGGTCATTGGATAAGCCCCCGGACCGTGAGTTACCCGAACGGTGAAATGCAAAATGTGATACACGATGAAAGCCAATACCACGAATCCGCTCCAGCGCATGTACCGCGAGGCCAGAGTGGCCCGCAGTGTAATCTGCTTTTGATACCCGTCCGGACGAGCGGCCCGGTTTTCAAACGTCAACTGAACAGCAACCCAGATATGAACCACCACCGTAACAATTAGGAAGAGGCGAATGACCCAGAGTGCCGGACCCAACGATTCGAGCAAATGAGCATAGCCGTTGATCTTGTCCGGGTGAGCGAAGATTTGCAAATTACCAGACAGATGGCCGATCACGAAACCGAACAGAATAAAGCCCGTCACCGCCATGGCAACTTTCTTACCGATAGAGGTCTTAAAGAGAACGTGAAGAATATTCATCGAAAATCTGATTTGATAAGCGCGCTGCTCTGAAAAGCGCAGGAGTCGTTTTGCTCAAAGCCGTGGACCGAGTCATTGAAGTTAAGTCTGTCCATCAACAGGTCAATGAGGAATCGGCTTCACTAGCCTCGAGCGTGAACGAGATAAGCGAGCACAATACACTCTATTAGCGAAAAAGCTGGTCAGGCACTGCTAAATCAAGAAATTTTAACGGCCGCGAGCCTTGATCTTTTCCCAATGGGGATAAAACAGAAGCAGGGCATTGAGGGCTAAAGAATGAAAAATCGCCCCTTGCTTGACCATTTCATACACCGTCTCGATGGGAAACGCTTTCGTAACGATCTCTTCGTGCTCATCCCAATCAAGACCGTCCGTCAATCGTGCCTGCTCTGCCAATACGATGTGACAAATGTTACTTTGAATAGCCGGGTTCGGCCGCACGGATCCCAGAAGGCAAGCTTTGCCAGTCGTGTAGCCCGTTTCTTCCTTTAGCTCGCGCAGGCCAGCATTGATCGGTTCTTCGCCGTTTTCCATCACACCCCCTGGGATTTCCCAGGAAGTCCGCTTCACGCCAAAACGAAACTGGTTTACCAAAACCATTCGATAATCCTCGGTGATCGGGACAACATTCACCCAATCACGCGTCTCAATCACATAGAAATCGCCTTCGGTTCCATGTTCTGGGTGACGGAAACGCTTCGAAAAGACATCGAAGATCCTGCAATCCGCGATCCGTTTCGAATCAAGCTCATCCCAGTGAGGAACGACATCGCTCGACTCGCTCTCTGGAGAATCGGCCATTCGAAACTTAGGCGTCAGCCTTAATTGCCAGAGTTGGGGACTACGATTGCCTGTCCAATTTGCAACCGACGTGGATCAACTCCAGGATTGGCGTCAATCAGATCGTTCACGCTCACCTTGTAAAGCGAGCCGATTTTCTGGTAACTATCGCCCGATTTGATTATATACTCTTTCGTGTCACCGGAAGCTGCTCTTTTACTGGAGCGGAGCGTTTCGTTCCCTCCGCTCGAAGTCGTAGATTTCGCCGTCGCCTTGACTGGAGCAGTCACGGCTTTCACGCCGCTCTTCTGGAAAGCATCGATTTTCTTGAGTGCCGTCCCCGCATCGATTGCTATGGTCCGCATGTTTTTCTTGATCGTAGCGATGTCTTTTTCCACCCCTCCAGTGACGCCAGCCAGGCTCGACTCAATCGATCCTAGCTTCCCCGCCATCCGGCGAATCATTTCCGAATTTCCCTCAACAGTGGTCTTCAGCTCGGAGATCGAACCGGCTGCATTCGAGACTTCGACAAGTTGGGCCTCCAAGGCACTGGCCTTCGAAAACCCATACCATCCCAAGATTACACCGGTCAAAGCAAGGATCACCGCAGCAATCCCTGTGAAGAAAGGCGTTTTAGAAGACGTATCCAAATCGGCGGAAGAAAGATTATCCATGGCTCTTATTTGTACAATTGACAGAAAACGCTTATCAGACGCCGTAAACGAACGACGTCAAGCGAGGTTTTCTCATAGTTGTCCGGCCATTACGCAAGGATTTCAAGATATTCTTGACAGCAATGCCATAACGGCCTCTTTTGAGCCCTCATTTTTCGGGGCGTAGCTTAGCCTGGTAGAGCGCCTGGTTTGGGACCAGGAGGTCGAAGGTTCGAATCCTTTCGCCCCGACCATTTCACCACTGGAGTGAGATGGTCATTAACCGGAAAATGAATTTCGCCAGAGAACGTCTCAAGCGAAAGGATGAGAACCGAAAAAGGTTCGACGGAGCGAAGCGGAGAAGGGACATGCTCAGCAGGGGTCCGAAGGACTTCGAATGAAATGAGAACCAATCCTTTCGCCCCGACCATTTCACCTTTGGAGTGAAATGATCGTTAATCGAAAACGGAATTTCGCCAGAGAGCGTCCCAAGCGAAAAATGAAAGTTGGAATCTCGATTCGTCAGCGATCCGTAGCAGACGAAGAAGTTATCGCTGGTGCGTTGAGGCAATTTAGACCAGTCTTTGAACAGTTGTCTTATCAAGAAACGAAAGCCCTTTTGGCCTGCTCATCAAACAAATAAGATTGAAGCACATAGAGACCGAATCGTTCGCTCGCAATCAACTTGGCAGTAAAGTACGCAACAAGCTGAATTCGATCGAATTCGATTTCAGCTCAGATAGATTCCTCTTAGGGGATTCGAGAACTGGACCACTAGAGTTCGTAAAAAACTCAAAATGGCGTCCCGTAAAGGATTCGAACCTCTGTTTCATGGATGAAATCCATGCGTCCTAAACCTGACTAGACGAACGGGACCCTATTAAAAATCTGCAAAAAGTAGAAATTGTCTCCCTTCATGCAAGAATTTTCAGAAATGCCCTTTGATAGGCCGGTACCGCTGAGACCATTGCATCGTTCCGCTGCGCTCCAAAAATCTCAACCCTCGAGAAACGACAGGGGTTCTAATCCAAGAACCATTTTTTGCACAAAAAAGCCGTCACCTTTTAGTGACGGCTTTCTTGAAAAAATGGTACCCCGCAGGAGATTGGGTGTCGCTGCGCTCCAAGTCCTGCGGACCCACGCTTAGCGTGCCCCTTCTGTGCTCGCGTGCTCGCTCTGTCAAACCCAACCGTAGAGAGGCGACAGGGGTTCTAATCCAAGAACCATTTCCGCACAAAAAAGCCGTCACCTTTTAGTGACGGCTTTCTTGAAAAAATGGTACCCCGTAGGGGATTCGAACCCCTGTCGCATGGATGAAAACCATGTGTCCTAGGCCTGGCTAGACGAACGGGGCGTCAGCAAGAGCCGGAGAAACTAGAAATCCGACTCCCCCATGCAAGGCTTTTTTTGAAAAAAGAATCCACCTCTTCACTCATAAACCATCGTCTGGCTAACAGCCGCTCTTGCCATTCCCCTAAAACCCCCCTTTAAGCAATCATAGACAAAGAGTTGCCCGATACGCCTTTCTTCATTCCTATGGGAATTTTCGATTTATTCCGCCGCCCAGCCTCCCTCTCAATCGCCGATTGCATAAATCGGACGGTAACCCACGTCGAAACATTTCCCGCTAGCCTCAACGGCAAATCCTCCGAAGGCGAAACAACCCCCCTTTGCCGCATCTTCGAAAACAAGCGGCGCTTTTTCATAGAATCGCTCGACCCCCAAAGCCTTCCCCTCCTCGACAGCGAGCCGATCGACGAAATCCAAGAGATCTTTCGCGACCGCACTTATGCCCTTGCCTTGAAAGGCCACCTCCTCGCCATTGTCATCTCCTCTTCGGCCCCCAATTTCGGAAAAGATTTCAATTCGGGAATCTGGAGCATAGCCGAAACGAGCTCCGGCAGCCCAAGTTTCCAGCTGAAACCCTACGAGCTTAACCAAGCCACGCTTCTCGAACGCTACGTCCCCGCGAGCAAATACATCGCGATCCCAGGCAGTCTCGACGCCAAGTTCCCTCTGCAAGAATTCATTCCCCTCCTCCTCAAAAACCCGACTAACCAAGCCGCTAAGCCCAAGCCAGTCATACCTTCGTACGGAAAAGACGCAGCCTCCCAATCCGCTTCCAACCCCGACCCCACATGTCCGATTTGCTGGAAGACCTTCAGCCAAGGCGAAGTCATGAACATCGCTGCCCACGAGGACCTCGTCGGTGACTCCCTTCTCGGCAATCACGTCAAGCAACGCTTCGTAGCCAAACGATTCAACGATCTCGGACAGGCTCTCGACGGCCGGGGAGTCGTGTGCGTCGAACTCGCCTGTCCCCATTGCCACGGTCGGCTCCCCAGCTCCTTTCTCAGCCAAGATCATCTAATTCTATCAGTTGTCGGAGCCCCCAGCAGCGGAAAATCCTACTACCTCTCCACTCTGCTCCAACTCCTACCCGAGGAGCTCATCCGCTATCGCAACTGCATCCTGCAAGACGGTGATCCGAGCGGAAACGTGCATCTGAACGAGATGAAAAACCGACTCTTCTCTGCTACCACGCCCGAAGACGCTTTCATCTCCAAAACCGACTTCGAAGGACTCATGTACGAGCAACTCCCACGCAATGGCAAAACCGTCGCCCTACCCCGTCCATTCGTCTACCACTTGCGGAAATCCAACGCCCCCGCCCGCCGGGCCGCCCTCGTTTTCTACGACAATGCCGGCGAGCACTTCAAACCGACCGTCAGCCTCGACGATTCTCCCGGAGCCCTACACGTCGCCGCATCTTCGGCTCTATTCTTTCTATACGACCCGACCGCCAATCGAGGCTTCCGCAAACAGCTTCGCCGTAAACGCGACCCTCAACTCCGCTCGCAAGCCACTGACGAACAAGACACGATTCTCGCTGAAATGGGAATTCGAGTTAAGAAGCTCAAAGCGAAAGACAGCCACGAACATATCGATACGCCCCTCGCTATCATGGTCGGCAAATGCGATGTCTGGCAATCTCTCCTTCCTCCCGACCGTCTGCATATACCCGAAGGACGGCCCCTCACCGATTCCGAAATCGAAACCAACAGCGCTCTCACCCGCGACCTTCTTTTGGAATACTGCCCCACTATCGTCGCCAACGCCGAATCGATTTCCTCCAACGTCCGGTACTTCCCGATATCTCCCCTCGGCCATTCGCCCAAGGAAATCCTCGAAGGACCGCTCCAAGGCAAACTCGCCCCGATCCCAAACCGGCTAAAGCCGATTCTCTCAACTGCCCCCACCCTTTGGGCAATAAAGCAAATCGCCCCGGAGATTCTCTCCGACGAGCCCTCTCGGATCTAAGCCGTGCCCCTTCAATACCTACATACCAGCGCCAAACGCGGCCTAGAACCTGGCAAATCGGGCTTCTGCTGCGTCGCTCGAGACCGAGAACTTTCCGTCGACCTCGCACGGGAACTCGAACGGCTCAGCCGCTACGAACACATCTCTGGTAAATCCAATCCCATCATTCTTCGCCATCTGCAAATCTCTATTCACAGTGGGAACTACCATGTGCTTTCTCGGCTTTGCGACGCCGGCAACGACTATTCTAAACGCAACAACCACATCGCGCACCACATCGCATTCACTCAAGACGAAGCCATCAGCCTGCCGGACCCAGCGACGATTCTCCTCTTCTGGAAAGGCTGGAAAGACGCTTGGCTTGAACCTCCGCGCGTTCTCAGCGAGCGAGATAACTTCGAAATTCATGATCTGAATACATTTTCGGACTCGGTCAAATCCGAGTTCGATTCTCTCGTAAACGAAGGTCAACCCACTTCCCTGGTTTTTCAAATCGCCGAGGGTCAAGAACTCGACCTAGCTCTTCACTATAGGAACGAACTCCTAAAACTCCCCGTCTCGAAACGCTGGGATATACCGTTTACCAATTTCATTCTCGTATCCGATCGCCCAACACTCTTCCAGTGGAGCGCAAATTGGAAAGGACGTATGCTTCCCTTCGAACACGTCGCCAAAAAAAAGCCCCCTAAAGAGCCCGAGGCGACAATCCCGAGTAAACCGCAGGTCTCCCCCGAAACCAAGCCGTCTACCGCGTCCGCTCGATTCGTTAAGAATGCGCCAACTGTCGAAATTCCCGAAGTGCTAAGTCGCGGCGCCCGCCGAAGACCCAAACGGAAGTGGACCCGCAAACGCTTTTCCACCGCTCTCAACCTTGGACTCGGCGCGATGGCCCTCGTTTGCGTTGGGGTCATTTTGTATTTTCTATACGATTACAAAACGCCTGCGACCTTTGCTCCCAGTCTTACCCCTCAACCCGAAGCGCCGGTTTCCATTCCCAGCGAAACCGCCGTGCAGCCACCCCTTGATGTTCGCAGCCAATGGAACCGTCTCGCGCAATCCAACCAACTCTTAGAAAATTCCGAAGATGCCATACGGCTAGCGAGCCTGCTCGCAGACAAAGGCGACCCCGTTCCGCTTCAGGTAGCTGCAATTCTCAAAATTGCCAATGAAGCCGCTTCCAATCCAGTCGAACTAACGATCGCCCCCAACTTAATTGGAAAAGCCGAAGGCCATTGGGAGCTCGATCCGACCCTCGACAGCGAACTAGCCAATCAAGGCTTCACCCTTCTGCCTCAAACGCTCTCAGAACAACTCGCCATCCTAACCGCGCAATCCACCTCGGCAGACCGCGTCTACGAACGCCTCCTCCACAACCGCTTCCTACCCGAGGACGCAGAGATGGGCCTCAAAGCCCTCCGCCGGAATGCCCGAGATCAACTCGCCAAACAAAACATCGAATCGATCGCCCCCGCCAAAGACTATCTCGAGCTATGGCAAACTCTCTCAATCGACAATCGGTTCGAACCCATCAGTAAGATCGAAACCGCCTTCGCGATAGGCTCACATGCCGGATTCTTCGCCATTGACGAACGGGGAATGCTCCTTAGCCCCGAAAAAACCGACATCACGCAACACCTCGTCGAACTCTACCAACAATTCCTTCTACCCCGGTTCTCCTCGTTCGGAAATGCTCCCGAGTTCCGGGAAGCCCTTCAAGACGCCAACCGCAATTTCGATAGCTCAATCGACGCCGCCCGCGCCATCTACAACGTTTTTCTCAACGCTCAAGCTCAATCGGCAAACTTGCAGAATCGCCTGCAAAAGATCCGCGATCAATGGGGTGGCACCTTCATTCGCAACGATTTGATGAAAGAGACCATGATCAATTTCAACTTCGAACGCCTCGCCAACAGCAAACTTGAACTCGCCCGACTCCAAGCGCAATTCGACCATCAAACGCTGATCGGACTGAGAAACCTCGAAGGTGTTCTCGATACGATCGATACCGCCGAACAATCGCTCGCCCAAATCGATGACCGCACCACATGGATCCTTCTGAGGGATAGACCCCGATAAGCGACCCCTTTCGAAAACCCCGAATATCCCAAGCTTAGGGTTTGTCTTCTCAATACAAACGAGCCAGCGTTTTTACCCTTTTAACTTTCCTCTCTCATGCGACCCGAAGCATCTCGACTAGTTTACCGAATCAAGACCGCCTTAAAAGGCGATTCCAACGGGCTGGATACGGCCAACCTCGCTTGGCAATACGCAGCGGAAGTGAAACACGCCGAAAGCCTGCTCAAGCAGTGCTTGGAAAAGCAAGACGACCTCGAAGCCTACGTCGCCGCCTACTCAAAACCCAGTGCCCTGGATACTCTAGACACCCTAGACTTTGCCGACGTCACACGATGGAACGAGCGATGCGAAAAACTTGGCTGGAGGATAGCCCCTTCTATCGACCACGTTCGGGTCAAAGAGCTGCGCGATCGATTCGCAGCCATCGAAGATCCCCAATCCTGGCTACTCGGAGAATTTAGAAAACAATCGCGGGCAAAACGGCCCTTAGAAGCTTTACGCATCGCAAAGGTAATTCTCGATCGATTCGAAGCCGACGAGAATATCGCAGCCGAATCCAAGAGACTGGACGAACAAGTGGCGACTATCGCCGAAGGCGAACTGAAGGATGCCCTTCAGGACCTTATGCCTTCCGAAGAGTCCAAATCGATTCTCGATCGGTACGAAAAAGCCGGCATCTCATTGCCCGATAAGGACGGTCCCATCAAAGAGGCGAAAGAAGCCCACCTCGCTCGGCACCTGCAAAAAGCCGTCAATGCAATCGAAGAACTCGTCAAGCAATCCGAATCGAGCGAAAGCGACGAAGAGCGAGCGAGCCTGGAATCGGCCTACTTCGAATACGACTACCTGCTATCGATTACCGATACGCGAGCTGGACTTTCGACCAAGCAACGCGAGGATTTCACTAAAGTTTCTACAATGCTTTCCCACTATCGGGGGAACACCGAATCCAATATACTAATACGATCGGCGATTAAGGATCTTCGTGACGTCCTCCAAGGTGTTTCCATAAGCTTCGGCAATAAGAAAGCCACCGCTCACGACGCCTACGAGCGACTTGCCTCCCTCCAGATGCAAGCCAAGAAAATGGGCCACCGCATTCCGAATGAGCTGCAGGAAGATATTCGGAAAGCCCTCTCGCAAGCCAAACGGAAACGAGCTCCCAAATACGCCATCATCGGTACAATCACCCTAGCCCTCGTCGCCGCTATTTTCTGGATCGTCAACGGACAAGTCGAAAGCACTCGTCTAGCAACCACCTGGCAAGAAGCGACAGTCGCCATCAATCAAGCAGCCGCTCGACAAGATATACCTCAAGCCGAGCAAGCGCTCGCCAAATGGCAAAGCTCCATCGCCGGGGTCCCCCCAGACCATGCGCTCGCCAATGCAGCCATATCGCTTCGAGCATGGATCGCAGAACAAAACCGGCTACAAAGAGCGTATTCGGAAATTGCAGACAAACTCGGCTCCATTCGTACCTCCAACATAGGTAACCCCACTTCCGACGAAATTCGCTCCTTGCTCGAATCTGCCGCGTCAACCCAGGCATCTCTAACCGCTCAACCCATCGGCGACGCCGCACAGAGGATAGAGCAATTCGAATCCTGGCAAGTCGCGCAGCTAAAACAGCAGGAGGCAGCTAAGAAAAAGGCCTTGCTGACTCATATGAGCGCCGCTCAAGACCAACTAGAGCAAGCCGCTGCCGCCACTGATACCGCAACCTTCGAAGCGCGATCCAAGGAGCTCGTCGAAGCGATCACCAATGCCCGAACCCTAATCGCCAAGTATCCCGAGCTTGACCAAAACGCTTTGCAGCGACGCAGTCTCCAGCGAATCGAAACCGCATTGAACAGCTTCCAGAAAAAACGCGATTCCATGGAAACTGCCCAGCGAACCATACAAGATTCCCGCGATCTTAGCGCTTACTTGAAATCCCTCGAGGCTATCTACAATTTCGATACGCTATCGCCCGAATCGAAACGCAATATAGGACGTATATTGAAGTTGGAAGGCGAATACAAATCGCTCCTTCAATTCCTTATAATGCCCGGCGACAAAACTGGCTGGATCGAATTTGGAAGTTCCGGCAACTACGCAAACGTCAGCCCCACTCCAGACCAAACCGAACAAGCCTACCTAGAGCGCCTTATCGGCAATATGCTTTTCCCCGCGATATACGAATCGAAGGTCAAATACTTCGAAGGCGCCCCTGTCGCGAAAAGCGAATACAGCGTCTTCCTCGTCGACCCGATCCAAAGAGGCGATACCGCTGGCCTGAAAACCGGGATCAACTTCAGTTTTAAAGTGCGCGGATTCGACGAAAGCGGCGAGCCGGAATCGGAAATCCGAGACATGAACTTCCTCAGCCACCCCGACGGCTCCTTCTGGGGGTTTTTCTACGATCCATCCGCTCTCTCCAAAGAATCGCTCTACTTCCAAGAAACGCTACGTCCCGCTCTGATGCGAATCCGAACCGGAGCCCCGCGCTTTACTGCCATCGAACTCATTAAAGATCTAAGCGACGATCGATCTCTCTCCCCTGCATTCCGAGCCTACTGGCAACAAGAGCTGATAACGTTCATCGAAATGAACCCCTGGAAGTGGGGCCTCCCATTATCGCCATCTCTTGGCGACCAAGCAGACGCCATTAAGAAACTTGACCCGGACGGGATCGATCAACGCCTATGGCTCTCCGCAGTCGAACAGACTTCCCCATCGATCGATTTGATCGAATACTTCCGCACGGCCGACAATCAACCCATTCTACAAGAAGCGAAAGCATTCTCCGCCCTCTACGCCTTCGCGATGCAAGGCAAGATGGCCCTAGTGGGACAAGCCGACGCATCCGGAAAAATTGAGTACAACGAAAGTCAGGACCCAGACGACCGCCTTTGGGTCGTCAATGGTCTGACCGGTAGAATCGAAGCTCTCGAAGACAATACTTCCATTGCCCCCTACTCGCCCATTATGACTTATCGATTCGAAGATCAGCCAGCGAAACGCTTGATTCAAAAGACTCGCATGCAAACCGGGATCGACCTGAGCGCTGAAGCCTACCAGGGCCGCCTACCCTCGATTTTAGAATAAACAGAGCGAATTTATTTTCGAAGCACCGACCCTACATGCAACCTATCTGACCTTCGGCCATATCCGAGTGCCGAACTGCACCAAGGCTCGCTGACGTTATTCCAATGCTTCACCCATTCGCCAAAGCGATCGAAACAGACAATCGATCAGCTGGCTGTAAAACGCGTTTCCCTCCTCATTCAGTTGACCGCAACCAGTAGGCATGATCCGCGACCAAGCGATCGAAAATAGAAAGCCTCCCAAGCGGAAAATCCTGCCTGCAAGGCCATCATCCCCGAATTATCACGCGAACTTCTCGCAAGGCTTACATATGAATAAAACCCTCCGGCTTCAGACAATTCCAAGGGCTTCGGCCGTTTTTTCTCGATATTGTGCCTCCCGAGTCGCATTCCTGCCTTTCAATGCTTGACAGCACCCCCAGGCTATTTCCATTTTCTCCCTCTTTTTCCACTTTTTAGTCATGAGACCGACATATAGACCACACCGATTGAAACGAGTCCGCAAGATCGGCTTCCGTGCTCGCATGGAAACACGAGGCGGCCGCGCCATAATCAACGCCCGCCGCCGCAAAGGCCGCAAGCGTCTTGTTAACGTATAAGCGAATCCGGCAACATAGCCGGTAGAATGCACATGACTCCGAAGCTCACCTTGAGCGCGGCACGCCGATTGAAACGAAATAACGATTTCGTTCGCGTCCGGAAGAATGGAAAAATCTACCGCTGCCAGTATTTCGCCTTTTTTTCTACGATCCGCGCAGAGTCCTGGGCTGATATTTCATCGTCTCGTATCGGCATCTCCGCCTCGAAACGCCTCGGCAACGCCGTTGCCCGCAACCGCGTGAAGCGGCGCCTTCGAGAACTTTTTCGGAAATGGCAGCACCTAATACGGCCCGAAGCCGACATCATTCTCAGTTCCCGCTTTCCCGCAATCGCCGGCGATTTCGAGGACATGGAACAACGCTTTCTGCACGCGATCAAGTACAACGGACTACGCCGTCACCAGCCGGACGACGCTACCTGAGTTCCCAGGGCTTTAATTCTGCTTGCCTGAGGATGCTGACCCTCTTTTATGACCGACCTTCGCACCTGCGAAGACCAACGACCGATTTTTTATAAATGGATAAGAAAAACACTCTCATAGGCCTGGCTTTGCTCGCAGGAGCATTTGTTATGATGTATTTCCAGGCTCCGCAGCCTTCGGAAAACGCAGGCCAATCAGCTCCAACACCGACGCAACCCGTCACTCAACAGAAGCCAGCCAATCCGAGCGCGACCGCCCCCATCATCTCTCAGCCGACTTCAATCGGCGCCTCAGGCCCGGCGATCCTCGAAACGATCGGCTCCCATATTGACGAGCAAGTCGTCGCGCTCGAGAACGAACTGATGGAAGCACGATTCACCAACTATGGTGGAGCGATCCAAGAAATCACCCTCAAGGAATTCGACAAATCCCGCGACGACGACTCCCCGTACATAATAAACGGCAATCGCGTTGCTCCCGCCCTCGAGCTTACCGGCCTCCCTGGACTCAACAAAGACACTCCCTACCAACTCGTCGAACCGAGCAGTGCAGACACCGTCGAATACCGCGCCTTGATTGCCGACAACCTACAAGTCACTCGCCGCTACATCATCGAGCAAGACACGACGAACGAGAAACCCTACCTCATCCGTCACGAACTGGAATTCCGCAACCTTTCCAACACCACTCTTCCCATCGGCGACTTCAGCCTAAACGCAGGAACCGTTGCCCCTTCGGGCCCACAAGATGCCCAACTCCTGACCTTCGGATACTTCGACGGCGAAGACACCGAATTTCTTGCTCAAGGTAAATTCACTGGAAGCAGTATTCCTTTCTTCAGCTCTCCACCGCGCGATTCCATCTCGGAAAACCGCAACGTAGATTGGGTTTCGCTCAAGAATCAGTTTTTCATCACCATCCTCAAGCCAGATGAAAACGGCGTCGGTTACTTCGCTCAGCCCGTTCCCTTTCCTCAAGGCGACAACCCAAATCCTCAAATAGGGGTTTCCGGCTCCATGAAAATGGACAGCTTCACGCTCGCCCCCATGGACACGCAGACCTTTGGGTTCAATTACTACATCGGCCCCAAGGAATTCGACCGCATTTCGCGCGTCGGCGAAAGCACAGGAGAAAGCATGCAATTCGGCTTTTTCGGAGCAATCTCCAAGCTTCTGCTGACCATGATGAACAAGTTCTACGAGTTCACTCATAACTACGGCGTCGCCATCATCTTGCTCACGCTCGCCATCAAGATTGTATTCCTCCCAATCAACTTAATGTCTTCGCGCTCCATGAAGCGCATGTCGAAGCTCCAAGAACCGATGAAGGTCGTCAACGAGAAGTTCGCCGACAATCCATCCAAGAAGAGC
Organism: Opitutales bacterium; assembly: GCA_018700525.1. Lineage (GTDB taxonomy): Bacteria > Verrucomicrobiota > Verrucomicrobiia > Opitutales > Opitutaceae > Pelagisphaera. The sequence continues at coordinate 4,316 of JABITN010000183.1, read as the reverse complement.
CAACTCATGATGGAGCTGTACAAAGTCAACAAGGTCAACCCCGTCGCCGGTTGCCTACCGATGATTATCCAAATACCAATTTTCTTCGGACTCTTCTACATGCTGCGAAGCGCCGCAGAACTTCGCCTATCAGAATTCATGTGGATTGCCGATCTCTCCATGCAGGAAGGTATCTTCACGCTTCCGTTCAAGATCCCGTTCATGGGCGATCAGTTCAACATCCTGCCTTTCATTTACCTCGTCTCCATGGTCGTTCAAATGGGCATGATGCCGACGCCATCCGTCGACAACGCCCAGGTGAAGATGATGAAGTACATGCCTTACGTTTTCTTTCCGATCATCTACACCTTCGCTTCAGGGCTCGTCCTCTACTGGACGGTCAATAACCTTTTCACTATCGGTCAACAATGGATGATCAACCGGAAAAAACACGATTTCGAAATCATCCTTCCCCCAGCCTTGAAAAAAGCGATGGATGCCCCCAAAAAGAAGAAACGCAAAAAGTAGCCTAGGCTCTTTCGTCACTCCTAATTCTTAAATCCCAAATTACTCACGCATGTCCGGACATAGTAAGTGGTCAACCATCAAACACAAAAAAGGCGCAGCTGACGCCAAGCGCGGCAAGATTTTCAGCCGCCTTTCCAAAGATATCACCCTCGCCGCCAAAAACGGCGGAGGCGATCCCGACATGAACCCCAAGCTCCGAACCGTCCTGCTCAAGGCGCGCTCGGAAAACATGCCCGTTGAAAACACAGAACGGGCCATCAAAAAAGGCACCGGAGAATTGCCCGGCGTCGTCTATGAAGAATTCGTCTACGAAGGCTACGCGCCGCACGGAGTCGCTGTCGTCATCGAAGTGACCACCGACAACAAAAACCGCGCCGCCTCCGACGTACGCTCTACCTTTTCGAAAAACGGCGGCAATCTAGCCGGAGCCGGAGCCGTGGCGTTCATGTTTCACCGAACCGGCCAGATCATCATCTCTAAAGAGAAAACTGATGAGGATACCTTAATGGAGGTTGCTCTCGAAGCCGGAGCCGAAGACCTCAAAGTCGAAGACGAATACTTTGAAGTCCTCGCCCCGCTCGCCGATTTCGACCACGTTAGCCAAGCGCTCGCCAAAGCGGAAATCGAACCCGACAATGCAGAACTCGCCTACCTGCCCGAAAATCTGATTGCGATTACCGAAGCCAGCGACGCCAAGCAAATCCTTCGGCTTATCGATTTACTCGACGACCTCGACGACGTGCAAAACGTTTTCCACAACGCCGATATTCCTACGGAGTTCATTAACGAAGAATAAACTCTTACAATTGCAGCCAATACTTTCCATCGCTTGCTAGCACGCTCCAACGAAATCAGCGTCATAATGTAGGAGCCTGCTTGCAGACGATTTTTCTTTAGTTAACCTAAGCCCCTATGAATCCAGCGGAGGAAGATCTATCTCAAGCGCTCGACGGCGAAGTCGGACTCGTCTCGCCCAAGGATTTTCGCTGCCCGACTCCCTTCGAATTCGCAAGCGGCCAGTCCATCCCCGAATTTACGCTGAGGTACGAAACCTACGGACAGCTCAACGACAAAGGAACCAACGCCATCCTCGTCGCTCACGCACTGACCGGAGATCATCATTGCGCCGGTGTCCAATCGCTTCGAGATCGCAAACCCGGATGGTGGAATAGCTTGATCGGCCCAGGCAAACCCATCGACACCACCCGCTATTTCGTCGTTTGCGCTAATTGTATCGGCGGCTGCCAAGGCTCCACTGGACCCAAGTCAATCGACCCGCGAACCGGAGAGCCCTACAACCTCACTTTCCCCTCTATCGCGATCCGAGACATGGTCCGCTCGCAAAAAACCCTGCTCGACCATTTAAAGGTCTCCGAACTGTACGCCGTGATCGGCGGATCCATGGGCGGCATGCAGGTTCTACAATGGGCGATCGAGTACCCGGAATTCGTCAAACGCATCATTCCCATGGCCACCACCTGGCGGCAAAACGCCCAAGCGATGGCCTTCGATGAAGTCGGTCGCCAAGCCATTATGCAGGATCCAGAGTGGAAAGCCGGCAACTATGACGCGGATAAAGGTCCCAACGTCGGGCTAGCCATCGCTCGCATGATGGCCCACATTACCTACCTCTCCGACCGCAGCATGAACCGGAAATTCGGCCGCAAGCGACAGGAGGGCAAGGATAAGCGTAACTCTTTCGATATCGAATTCGAAGTGGAAAGCTACCTTCGCTATCAAGCCGAAAGCTTCATCAATCGCTTCGACGCCAACACCTATTTGTATTTCACGCGCGCCCTCGGCTACTTCGACTTAGCCAGTGCCTACGGAAGCCTCGACTTGGCCTTTCAAAATCTGAAATGCAAAGCTCTCTCGATCGCATTTACGACGGATTGGCTTTTCCCGCCTGAACAAAACCGAGAGATTGTGTTGGCTATGCTGCGACAAGGCATCGAAGCTTCCTACATTCAACTCGATATCGACTTGGGCCACGACTCCTTCCTCGTCGACTCGCCGGAGCTCTTCTCTCTAGTGCACGATTTTATCGCAAACTAAAACATAAGGCCGGCGCTTGCTCCATGCAGCGTATGTGAATGGAAATCTAACTCACCCTGAAGCCAAGTCGTAGATCGCGTATCCGCAAAACCAATTCGGGGAGCGTTTTACTTCGCTCTTCCAATCGCCTCGAAGAAAGACCTTGCGGTCTATTTGATACCCTTCCGCGACACAATAATCTTCGAATTGACGAACTGACAATGGATTCGTCCGACGCGCTTGCGCCCATGGAAATGGATAGACTTCATTTTCAAGTCGACGTCCCATCGAAAGCATACTGATCCGGTTTTTCCAGTATCCAAAATTGACAAAGCCAATAGTCAGTCGTTTCGAAACACGCAAAGCTTCCTCGATCACCTCAGAAGGGTTATCCAATTCCTGCAACGTTCTCGAACAGATCACCCTATCGAAGTGCCCGTCGGGAAAGGCCCCCATAAAATCCATCATATCGCCCAAATAAGCAGACAGTCCACGCTTCACGCAGGATTGAATCTTATCCGAGCTCAGATCGACGCCAAAGACCTCAGTCTGTCTCGTCTGCTTCAAATAATCCAGCAGGATCCCGCGACCGCAGCCTAGATCCAAAATCCGAGACTTGGGTTCCACCCAATCTCGCATGATCTGCATATCGACGCTACGCTTGTCCTTGCTCTTTGACATCCAATTGCAAAGTTCACGCCGATCCTCTCGCAACATCAAGTAAGAAAGTCTTTATGACTTTATTCGTACCCTTGCCACCAATCGTTCCGGTTCAAAAACAACCCTCTCAGGATGGGATGCTCAAGACACCGATAACGCCATCATGCGCGAGTCGATTATTCTCGGAAATTCTCAAAGTTCTCTTTTCAGCGATCCAAGTCTAACTCCGCTTGAACCCATCTTAACTTAGCTGCATTAAGCATCTCTTTTCCGATCGCCTCAATCATCGTAGCGATCACAGCGTTCCCGAATTGTTTGTAGCACTGGCCCTTACGCGGATCCATTTTGAAACGCTCGGGAAATCCCATCAATCGCCGACACTCGATCGGATGCAACCTCCGCACGACGCCTTTGATTAGGTAGGCGCCCGTTTTAGCCGCCGCTCCGCCCCCGTGAGCCGACAGCGTAATACCATGGCCCTCCGGCGAGTAGATCCGCTCGCCTTGGCCTCCTTTGTTAATGATGCCTATTTGAATCGGTTTATTAGTCCGGCTTTTCGTGCTTTCCTCGAGTCCTGTATCCTTGATTTGAATATCGTCTCTCTCGATTTCCAGGCCCGTCGCTTTCGAGGCTGGCAAGAGAATATCCCTTAGCCGAACCTCAGCGTCCAAAGCGCCTGGAAACTGAAATTCGCCCAACACCACATCCTTTCTCACTCCCACGATATAGACGCGCTTACGAGCTTGCGGCACACCGTAATTCGACGCGTTAAGCACAGCGTATTTCGTCTGATACCCCGCGTTCTCCAACATGGAAATCGTTCTCTTAAGCGTATCCCCATTTCGGTGACGCACGAAATTCGCTACGTTTTCGAGAAACACCGCTCGAGGCCTTTTGGCATCCACAAGGCGCATTACATCGAAAAACAATGTTCCTCGAGCATCCTCGAAACCAAGCTGCTTGCCGCTAACCGAAAATGGCTGACAAGGAAACCCGCCGCACAAGACATCGTGATCGGGAACGTCTTCTGCCGCGATTTTCGTAATATCACCTGCAGGTTTCTCTCCGAAATTACGCTCGTAAGTGGCCGCCGCGTGCTTGTCGATTTCGGAACT
>JABITN010000163.1 GCA_018700525.1 Opitutales bacterium | reverse complement strand
TGAAGGCCTTTGTGCCCGCCTAAGGTTCGGTCGTCGTCGGCTCGGATAATGGGGCCTGGCCGATCGGGAACGTATTCGCGCAGGAAGTCCTGCATTTTGATATTGCCGATAAAGCAGATGCCTTGGCTGTCTTTTTTGTTGGCGTTCGGCAGACCGGCTTTTTCGGCGATAGCTCTCAGTTCTGATTTGTCGAGGTGACCAATCGGGAAGCAGGCTCGGGCGACTTGCTCCGGCTTCATGAGGGCGAGAAAATAGGTCTGATCCTTATTGGAGTCGGCACCTTCGAGGATGACAGGTCCGGTTGAGCTGTTTTCGAGGCGCGCGTGGTGACCGGTAGCGACGGCATCGAAGCCGTTTGTGAGGGCGTAGTCGAGAAAGACACCGAACTTGATCTCGCGATTGCACATGACGTCCGGGTTGGGAGTAATCCCGGATTGGTAGCCATCGAGGAGGTAGTCGACGATGCGCTCGCGATATTCCCTCATTAGGTTCACGACGCGAAAGGGGATGCCCAAGGTGTCGGTTACGGCCTTGGCATCTTCGATATCCTGTTGCCAGGGACAGTCGCCTAGGATATCGTCCTCGTTGATCCAATTCTTCATGTAGGCGCCTTCGACGGCGTAACCCTGCTCTTTGAGCAAGAGTGCGGCGACGCTGCTATCAACGCCGCCCGACATGGCGATGAGGATCTTTTTCACAAGCCCACTCATGCAGGGAGCGTGCGGGTCCGCAAGCTCGGAGATGGGCTTAATTGGGGAAATAGCCTTTGATTGAACTATCGAATCCGGATGTCTGAATCTGTCTTATGGGGTTGAGGAAGGTGGAATCGATTTCAGGCTTAAAAAATCGGCTCGCCGGTTTGGTTAAAATATTTGGCTCGGATTTCCTTGTGGAGGGTTTGGTTTTCGAGATCGTGGTCCTTTATGTCTAGGGCCTCCATTTCGTGTATTAGGAAATCGAATATTTGCGGGTCAATTTCGCCGTCGATAATTCTGCCGATTGGTTTATCGTGTGGGGTGGCGGGATAGGATAGGAGCCAAGCGAATTCGTGTTCTTTACTGTAAAAGGTCAGTATTTCGATAATTCTGAGGTAGTCGGCCATGCCCATTAGCATGTCGTCCCGGTAGTCGATGGATCGACTATTGCCAAGCTCGTCTTTGAATTGGCGACGGATTAGTTTGGTGGAACCGGTCAGGAGATCGGGTTCGTTTGGATCTTCGAAGAAAGAGAGAGGTTCGTTCCACCATTGATTCTCTGCTGCGATTTCTTTCGCGTCGGAATAAAGTGCCGCTTTGTAGTCGGCGTCGAATTCGTCTTCCGAGGTGTAGATGATGGCTCCTGTCATGTTGTTTAACGTGGTTGGTTAGTTCGTCGGTGTTGATTGGTTCTTCGTTGGAGGGCGGCGAATGACGAGCTTACGGATATTTTTAATAGACGCTTCTTGGGAGGATTTTTGCGAGTTGATTGTTTGGTTTCTTTTGATTCGGTATGCCGCGTTCTCGCGATTTTGATACCGAAGAACTACTTGACCAAATTCTCCTGATCTTTTTGGAGAATGGCTGGCAGCAAACCTCAATGAGGCTTCTGGAGTCATTCACCGGGGTGAAGCAGGTCAGCCTCTACAATGCTTTCGGTAATAAGGAGGCGTTGTTTCTTGCTGCTTTTGACAATTGGGCAAAGCAGGCTGCCGACGCTCAAGATCGTTTTATGAAAGGAAATGGAATTGAAGGCATCGCACGATTTGTAAAGCGATCGTCCGGAAAAACTCACCTTTGCCAATACCGCAGTGCGGGCGTCTCGCGGTTAATACCGCAGTGGTGGAGCAGGGGGCGGGACAGGTGATTCAGAAACGAGTTCAGCTTTATCGTGAAGAGATGCACGAGCGGATTCTCGACGAATTGTCCCGCGAAAAGAAGGATCGTGGACTGAAGCATGGGCTGCGGTCGGCTTCATGCTCTGAGTTAGTATTAAATCTGATCTGGGGCATTTTCGTGACAATCCGACTTTCCGGTAGCGATCCATCCGTGGGAAACTCTGCGGCGAAAGCTATGGTACAAACCATGCAGGATTGGTTGCTCGATTAGTCTTATGTTTTGAGCATCAGACTTTCGATTGCGGATGCGTTCGACAAGAATGTCCAAGAGACTGTTTTATTCACCTTAGTTAAATTCGACATTAACCTTTTAGGGTAGGGAGGAGCCCTGCTTAGCGGATAGGCGTCAACCTAATTGAAATCCCTCAATCATTCGGGTCAACTTGGTCTCCTAGATTTTCGTTTGGTTCGATGAGAGTTCGTACTCCGTCGGCTACTCCTTCGAGACATTCAGGCAGATGGCTTCGCCTTGGTTGTTGCGAATATAGAGGCGGCCATTTGCGTAGGCGGGAGGAGCCCATGAGGTGCCCGACAAAATTTTGTGGCGGCTGATTTCTTGGAACTGGT
>JABITN010000180.1 GCA_018700525.1 Opitutales bacterium | reverse complement strand
GGAAAATGCGAAAGAGCCCTTCGAATAGATCCATCGTTATCGCCAAGCTGGAGCCTCCTTGCTGCTACAGAATCCAAAGCAGTGCCAGAAACCACTCCAAGCTGCCCGCTTTGAGAAACGCTCTTTGCTAAACGCCAATTAGAAACGCCAATCCCCATTCCGCCCTGTATTACCTGTGGATATTCACCAATTTGCACATTTGTCCCCATAACGAGCATTCACCATTCAACGAAAAGCATCCGAATCAATCATGATTTAGATAGCTTCATTTTTTATTGATCTCCGACAAGTTTTTGGCCGTGCGGGATAAGTAATTAGCTTCCCTAATCGTTCTGGGAAAGAATCAAAAGCGCTTCGAGCGACTTGAATTGCCGCACAAGTTCATCCGCTCCCGTGGAACTATTTTTGACAATACTATCGAACAGGTCCTGCTTGTCGCGTTTAAGTTCCTGAATTCGTTCTTCGATTGTACCCTCCGCAATCATTCGATAAACGAAAACTGTATTTTTCTGACCAATACGATGAACTCTATCAACTGCCTGATTTTCAACAGCTGGATTCCACCATGGATCCATTAGAAAAACATAATCCGCCGCATTTAAAGTGATGCCGGAACCGCCCGCCCGTAAGCTAACGAGCATCGCCGCAGTATCTTCAGTCGACTGAAACCCTTTGACTGGCACTTCCCTATTCTTTGTCGAGCCGGTCAGTTCGAACAACGGAAGATCCGGAAATGATGCCTTGATCAATTCACGAATACGATCAAGTAATTTGACGAATTGACTAAAGATAACGACCTTGTGCCCTGTCCCCAAAACTTCGATAAGCTTTTCCAATAAGACCATTAATTTCCCGCTATCTTCTAACTCAGCATCAACCCAAGGTAGCAAATTTGGATCGCAGCTAGCCTGACGCAAACGCGTGAGCAAGCTCAATGCCGCGAACCGATTCCCCTGCATAGCCGATCCAAGGTCATTGCCTAGACGTTCGATTCCCGTAGCACAGATACGAGCATACTCGCTTGCCTGTCTCGGAGTCACCGGACAATGCTGATCGATAATGATCTTCTCCGGTAAGTCATGCGCGACTTGAGTCTTCGTCCTTCGCAACATAAACGGCGCGATCTGAGCTTTTAGACGGGCTTTGAATGAAACAGGATTTTCCAATAATCGTTTTTCGAATAAACTCCGCTTACCCAAAAGGCCAGGCATCAGAAACTGAAAGGTCGGCCAAATATCAAGGGGTTTGTTTTCGATCGGCGTACCCGTTAAAGCAATACGTTTTCGAGCTTTGATCTTCATGCAAGCTCGAGTTACTTTCGCATCCGGGTTTTTAACGAATTGTGCCTCGTCGACAATCGCGAACTCAAATTCGCTTGCTTCAATTCGACTGATTCGATTTCGCATCAAAGCGAAGCTCGTTACCAAGGCATGCCAATCATCTCCTTCCTTTGCAATCGGTCCGCCAGAGTATCTTTTTGCCTTCAACTCGGGAACGAATTTCTCGAACTCCGAAACCCATACGGGCACTACGCTCGCTGGACAAACGATCAACGCCTTCTTTCCGCTCGCCAGAGCCTCCTTAATCAAGGAAATAACCTGGACGGTCTTACCCAAACCCATCTCATCGGCCAGCAAACAATGGCAACCATGGTTCAGCAGTCTACTCATCCATTGAGCACCTTCTCGCTGATACGGCCGCAGGCATTCCAACAAAGTCGATTCCTCCTCGTCAGCGCTAAGCAAACCATCTCGCCACTTTCGGAGCTCGCCCTCCACTTCGACATTAGCTTTTCCATCGGGAAACAAAGAAAACAATTGATAGGGCTCAAAACCGGCCGCGTCTGGCTCCTCCAGCTCGTCCCACCGCTTCATTAAATCCCTTGATGCCTGAGAGAGTTTAACAATACCCAACTCGGGGATTAGAGCCGGCACATCGCGACGCCCCAGGAGAACCCGGGCCATTTCATCGGACAAGTCCATCTGTCCAGTATTCAAAACCCACTTAACATCCAGGGTTCTTTCGCTATTGAGCGTTGCCTTCGCATTAAGAGTCAACTCAGTGAAACCCTCGCGGATATTCGCGACATTGTCACGTTCCTCAGTCGAAAACGAGCCCTTCCAAGTTGGCCAAACTTTGCTTACGAAAAACGGGATTTGCTGAAGGTGCTTGAGCACGTAACCATTAAATTGCTCCGAATAGGTAAAATGCGATTTTCGAGCTCGTGCCGCTAGCGTAATCAGCCGTTCGCGTTCTTCCACAGTTTCAGCTCTCGGAGTTCCCTTCGATCCGCCGAGAGCAGGCTTTCTGCTCCCATCCTCAAGCAACCAGTAGGCTTCGCAAATCAACCCTTCGAAATGCGTATCGAGGACAAGGTGAAGCATGCGGCGTCCTACCTTAGGCGCTTTACTATCGAGAGTTACCTTATCAAATTCGCCCTCCTCGTCATTTTTTTCATCTTCGACAAGTTCTTCACTAATAATACTTAAGTCTTCGTCCGCTATCAATTCCTCGATCTCGAGAAAACCAGCCACTGCGATCGCATCGGCAAATTCGGTATCCGATGACGAAGAACGAATTGCAAATGCTCCCTGCTCCCAATCGACGACCGAATAGTTCTCGGCTTTGCCAAGCTTACAGGTCATGATCGCATCCTCGTCTCCAATAGAGATCTCGGAGATGCTACCTTTCTTGTAGAGCTTCCTCCCTCGTGTCAAAGCGCCCTGCTGAAAACGATCCTCCCAACGATCATCGAGCCTGTGGACCCAGCGCTGCAATGAGTGCTTCGAGTAAATCCTATTAGCGCCCTTCCACTGCATAAACTGACCATTAAAAAACCCGAAGCCCGAGCCAATCAACCCAAATGCACTCCTGAGCGAAAGAATCTAACCAATGTAGCCTATCTTCGAAAAACCCATTCAATCTTCGGCAAGAAAAATGCGAACAGTGCGTTTCATCATCGCCTAATAAAAAAAATCCTCGATACTATTAACCCTATGCTTTCATCGATTAGACGAGCGTTTCTATCAGGCGTGATCCTCCTAGCACCTTTGGGGATCACTTTCTTCGTATTCAATTGGCTCGTCCTCAGAATCGGTGGTAGCTTCAAAGCGAAAGTATTTTTCTTCATACCTCACGACGTTCTTCTCGATCCTGACCTGACTCTGTTTTGGGATTTTACCGCGACAATTATCGTCATCTGCCTCGTAACGGTACTGGGTTTCCTATCCCGCTACTTCTTCGCCAAATATCTTTGGAGCCTAGGGGAACGACTGCTGCATAACCTTCCTGGTATTAATACCGTCTATACGTCGGTCAAACAAATCGTCGATACTTTCAGCTCGCAAAATCGCGCGGTGTTCGAAAAAGTCGTGCTAATTCAATTTCCAAGAAAAGGCTCCTACGCGATCGGCTTTCTTACAGGTAACTCGAAAGGTGAGATCCGAGGAAAGGCGAACCTACCGCTTAGAAATATTTTCGTTCCCACCACGCCCAACCCTACAAGCGGCTTTCTCGTTATGCTGCACGAAGACGATGTTCAAGAATTGGACATGACCGTTGGAGAAGGGATGAAGTTTATAATATCTGGAGGCGCCGTCGTACCAGATTGGAAAACCATCGAGACCACTGAAGAGCCGAACGAATAGCGTTAATGCCCACTCCCGAAATCGCGACCCACGCCATCGCCCTTGGCCACGAACCGCGCGGCGAAACTTACACCGCTTATCGATTGTTATCGATCGAACGTGGAACTGTGACAGGCTTAATAAGGCGTTCGAGGAAACCGAACGCCCAATTGAACATCGATCTATTCGATGAAGGCGAATTTTGCATAGACCTCAAACCTGGCAGCTTTTCAGGATTCATCAAAGGCGCGCAAATCGAACGAAAACGCACGCAACTTGCTCGGAATTACGATGCATTCAAGGCCGCCGCACGATTTGCGAATCTTATCGTATCCAACCCAGCTCACGATGAAAATATTATCGGAATTTTCGAATTGCTGAATAAGGGCCTCAACGCATGGGAAAACAATTCGAACCCGCACGCTACGTATTTTAAGTGCCTATACCTTTATTGCCGACAGGAAGGTTACCCTGTAAAAGAAGAATGGGCCCAACGATTACCCAAAAAAGAAAAACCTTTTGTGGCCCAAGTTCTGAATCGTCCACTCGAAGAACAAGTCGAAGAAGCCGAACTGCTTAAACGAACTATCGACAGCCTCGAATTCTATACACGCCACCACACTCACATTCGCCTCGAAACATGAGCAAGGCACGCTGAGCGTGTGACTCACGACTGGATCAAAATTCGCCTGAGTTCAATGACCGCCTCATTGATCAGCATGAGCCAATGCGTCGGACGAAAATTCGAACCACCCTTCATCGCCGCCGATTCGAGACCAAGAGACAAACCCTCCAAATCTCGTGCTCCCAAAAGTGCTGCTATGCTTTTCAGAATGTGGATGCATCCCTCGATTTCTTCGACATTGTTTTCCTCCATGGCATTGCCAGTTAGTCCAATGATGCAAGGAGTCCGATTGGGAATCGCGTTTTCAAAGATTCGCAACGTAGCCTCACAGGCATCCGTCTCTGGCATCATTGCGTCCGTGAGAATCACATCAAAGACCTCCTTCTGATCCTCAGAGACTGCCTCCGTTCCATTCGAAACGCGTTCATGGCCAAAACCCCATAATTCGAGAAAGCCACAAAGTACTCATTATCTTCGCACACGAGGATGCGTTTTGCCGCACGTCTTTCCCCTACTGATGATCGCAAACTTGGCGTTTGGCATTATCGCGGCGATGAAGTCCAACGAGGGAACCGCCTACCGATACCCCTTCGCTATAAGACTCGTAAAATAGCAAGCTTCCAACCAGAACAGAGAAAACAGTTCGCTCGTTTAGAGCGGGCAAATTGGCATCGAAATACGGCTTTACCCGCGACGCAACTCGGACCCTTGGAAACGTATTTGAATTCTCCACACCTTTTTTAGACGGCATTGGATTTCACCCGTCCTGATGTCGAAAGTTTCCGGAATTTCAATTTTATGAAGATCAACCGTGGCGTGATATCCCCTTTCCGAGAATATATCGATCAGCATAGCCATCCCAAACGGATTCGCCAAAATCCGATTCTCGGAATTCACATGAGAGCTTCCTGAAATAGCATGATGCACCACGATCGGCATAATATCCGCCTCGATAAAACGGATCACTTCGTGAAACAAATCCGCGTGCTGAAACTCGTAACCATCCAAACGCTTCACTAACTCCTGACGTGCATGCTTCACTAGCTCGCTAGCCAGCGGCAAAAGGTGGACCGAATCGAAAGTACGAGGATCCAACTCAAGAGAACTTTGATACTTTAGCTCCTGTAATATATTCCGACGCACTTCCGGTAGCTCTCCCTGAGCATTGATGAAGTGATAATGAAACACTTCGCGCAACGATTGCAGCGCATCGTAAGTCCGTTCCTTAAATACCTTGTAGCGACCCTGAGCGGCCTTCGGATCCGAATCCGTTGCGCGGTACTCGAATACCGAACCGATTCCAGTCCGCTCGACTTCCTCGTTATTGATCAGAACCTCACGCCCCCGCTTTAATTGTCGCTCCACACTCTCCTTCTCATCGATAAAGAGCATCATAATGTGGACGATCGGCTGACGAAAATTCTGTTGATGCTCCGTATTGTAAAAATTGCTACGCAACTGAAGCATCTTATGATAAAGCAACTTCATGCACTCAACCTGAACCAACGTACGAGGAAAACCGTCTAGTATGCAGCCATCCGCATATTCAGACTCCAACATTTTCTCGAACAGAATGCGTACGACTTCCGTGTCCCCCACCAATTGGCCCGCTTCTTTAAGTTGACGCATTTTCGGCGTATCCAACAAGCCGCTCACGACGATTGGATCGCACGTCAAACCGCGAGCTTCCATTATAAACGGAGTATTCGTCCCTTTACCTGCTCCCGGAGCGCCCCCCAAAAGAATCATTTCCCGCGGAAAATGAAGTCGCTCGCGTCCATACGTCGACTCCAAGTCATTCCAAACTGCGTTGAAAATAATCTGAGCATCCTTAACCTCGAGATCCTGGTGCTTTTTTTTAGGAGCATTCGAAGCTCCGCTTGTCTTAGTCTTTATATCAGCGGCTTTCATTAGTAGGAGAGAGTAACAGCGACCCTTTCGGAAAAGAATCCGATTACCTAGAAATATCGCACTGACTCAAGACTTTATGGTTCCGAGCCCCCAATATATCCATCGCGATGTCGACATCCTCAATACTCATTGTCAGAGCCGATCCCCCATTGAGCGAATAATAAATGAATACATGTAGTCAATATTCACCTCCGTTTCTAGCAAAGCCATCAAAACACCCTCCACATCGCGCTCCCCGGAATTCTCCAATGCTAGAATCGGACTTTCCAAAAACGCAATCCCTTAAGACCTCAACAACTCTCTAGCAGCACCCGGATCAGGTGTATTAGATTTAACTGCGTGTTGGTCCATAAATCAAGAGCGATAAGGCTTTGACTAGTAGTTACTTTATAAATCGACCGACATCACCGAAACCTCGCCCATAACCGCAAAAAAAGCATACTCGGGGCGAGCCCTCTCGCTGCCATGGCGCCCAACCGTATTCATGAAATACCCTTGCCCTAGAATTCACCGCCCCATAGCAAGTCCTTCACCTTCGAATCATTCAGAAATACCTCCCGAGCTATCAAACTCTTCACTGCTCGGGCTATCTTCATCGGACTGTACGTCGGTATCGATTATATCAGAAAATGTGCATTGTCTCCATCCAATCCGATTTCAGGGAAACGTATCTCGTAGCGAAGCTCGATCTCCAAACAAGTCTCACAAAGGATCGCATCAACCGACCCGCTCATTGCTACTCGACGGTATTTCGCCTGGCAGACGAGATGATACAGCAATACAGACACATTGTGACTTTTGTGAATATACCGACTTTCCATTCAGCTAGTTACCTAGAAAATCGAAAGCCGAAGCAAGCTTCTGGGTGTTAGACCCAAATGGAATAAAAAGAAACGGCTCCCTGATTTTTCAATTTCGATTCCAAAACCAATTCGCTACACACAGGAGAAACCCCTAATAAAACGAGTCCGGAAGTCTCGATCCACCTGATTTAGTTGAGATCTTGATAAACCCGATCAGGGTGGCCCTCGGCGGCTCAGCCCACTTTTGCCATTAGCTTAGCGCTCTCGATACGACGAACCCTCCAGCTTTTCATTTCAAGTCGGAGGTTGGGATTAACAGGGAGAACGTTCGAGGCCCCTTCAACAAGAGATGGTTTGAACTTAGAGATAGAACGGTTAGAAACGCCAATTAAAGCCTCCAAGCGTCAGGAGCAAAGCATCCATGGATCATCTATCTAGAGAAATCCTCATGAGGATTGGATATAATGTAAAATGGGATGATTACGAAACGGGATCCACCCGCTATCCCATGATTTCGTTTGAATTGATGCATCCTCCGCGTGAGGGCGAAATTCGTTATTGGGCGCTTACTTGAATCATCCAGGATCTTGGTGTGGTTTTCGGCCGCGACCAGAATCTGGAAAGAGTCCAAGTTGCCACGCGAGGCCGTAGTCTGTGCTGAATCGCCACCGACCGAAGCGCCGTCCAGTGGCTCAGACTCAGAGTCTCTTGAAAACCCTTGAAATAGGTGCAGCATGGCATCACAGGCCCGAATCTCAGATTCGACGATTCTCTAGTGACTGTGAACGTTAAAGCTATGTGCTTGTTAACAGAAGTTCGAGCGTTGCGGTTTTTTTGGAGTAATTAGGATTAAAGTTGTAAAGAATCTCGGCCTGAATTGATGAATAGCGCGTATGAGACCTTCCAATGACAATCAATCGACCCGATGGGTGATCGCTCAACGCTGGTCTCATGTCCAGTTCTTGAGCTTTCGTTCCGATTTGGAGGTGATCAAGAACCGGCTCCCTGCGGAGCTGGAGGTCGATCTGTTCGATGGCTCTGCCTGGCTGAGCATCGTACCCTTTTACATGTCGCGCATTCGCTTCCCTGTGACGCCAGCGCTACCGCTTGTTTCGCTTTGGGAGCTGAACCTGCGCACGTATGTGACATATCGAGGGCGGCCTGGCGTGTTTTTTTTGACTTTGGATACGGATAGTCGCTTGGGGCAATGGATTGCTACCCGCTTCTTTCATTTGCCCTATCGAGTGCGAAAGATGAAGGGGGATGTGGATGAGGGGCGATATACTTTTGCTGCGCCCAATTCATTCTCGATGGAGTCGGAAATAGGCCCAGCCGCAGAAAGCGATACCTTGGATCTCTGGCTGACTGAGCGGTATCATTTATACACCACTGATGGCGCTTCCCTGTATCGCGGAGATGTGGCGCATGAACCTTGGCAATTGAGACAAGTCACTGGCCTGCGCTGGGAGGATCGACTGTCGCCTCAGTTTGGCTTCGATCCAGCAATCGACCTGCGAGCGCGCTATGCGGAGCCACTAGATGTGCATTTCAAACCTTTCGTGAAACTACCCAAAATTAAATGATGATGAATATAGATGAAGTAAAGGTGCTACTCCACCACCGTGAACCTTATTTAATGGTCGACCGTATCGACGCCCTGACTCCCCACGCCGTGACAGGTGTGAAAATACACCGGGGCGATGAAGCTCATTTGGCGGGGCATTTTCCAGGAGCTCCGGTGGTGCCAGGGGCAATGCTACAAGAGCTCTGTACACAGTCTGCCGGGGCTTTAATCACTAAATTCTATTCGCCGGTAGAGGACTACGATAGTGAAAAAACGAAAGGTCACGCCCTAGGCGTATTAGGCAAGGTCGCTTACGCGAAATACATGGACATCGTAAAGACCGATCGCGATGTGTTTGCAGAAGTTGAGCTCGTCGAACAACTGGGGCCGTTATTCAAGTTCAAGGCGAAGGTGCTGCAAGACGGCCGAATAAAGGCGAAGCTTATGTTTAGCCTGATCAACCTAAGCGATGATCACTTACTTTAAAACCTGTAGTTGATAAGCTCTTTACTCGCTTTCCTTATCGCCCATAAACAAAGGACTATCGAAAAGCCTATTAGTATTCAATATCTGGATAAAAATCAGATCCTTTAGAAAACATTACTGCTAACTACCCTTAAAGGAATGCAATAATTATCAAGCGCTCTCGCGAGAAGGCTTAGCTTATGCCTTGGTAACCCCTCTTTTACCTCGTCCGTTCGAGTTGAATACTCGAATTGAGACCGGTAAAAACGTTAGTATGCTATTCCGACTAGCTATGAGGATAGACTGAACAAGTGGCCCAAGTAGTTTCGCGCCTACAGGTGAGTCAACTCTAGCCTCCAACCGGCGCCGTCCGACATGAGTATATCGCCAGTGGTTTGGTACTCGTAAGTGATGTTTTCCACGAGAACCGAATCTAACAATACGTTCACGATTATGCCTTCCGAATCCAGCAAAAT
>JABITN010000177.1 GCA_018700525.1 Opitutales bacterium | reverse complement strand
CCGGTTTTAAGAATATAAAAACGACCCAAAAGCGCCAGGCCCCTGGAATCGATATCCATGAGATGGGTGGGGTGAGAATGGGCAAGGATCCTAAAACCTCTCTTCTGAACAAGTGGAACCAACTGCATGCCTGCAAGAACGTGTTTGTCACGGACGGGGCCTGCATGACCTCCACCTCCACGCAGAATCCCTCCCTGACCTACATGGCGATCACCGCCCGCGCGGCGAACCACGCCGTCGAGGAAATGCGAAAAGGAAACGTTTAGTTCTTAGCGAAAGATTTCCGCATCAAAATGACGAAGAAGAAAATACGAATCGCTCTGGTTGGAACCGAGTTCATGGGCCGGGCCCATGCCAATGCCTGGAGGCAGGTTGTACCCTTTTTCGAACCGGAGTTGGATCCGATCCTGAAAATGGTCTGCGGACGCGATGCGGCGAAGACGGAAGCCTTCGCTCGACGATGGGGGTTCGAGGAATTTTCGACAGACTGGCGGACAGTTGTAGAGAGGGAAGATGTGGATGTAGTGGACTTGTCCCTACCTCAATCTCTCCAACCCGAAGTCGCCATTGCGGCCGCGAAAAGCGGAAAGCATATCTTTTGCGAAAAGCCGATGGCTCTAACCGTGAAAGCGGCCGAGGAAATGATCCGTGAGGCTGAAAAAGCCAATGTGCGTCATTACGTAAACTACAATTATCGGCGCAGTCCCGCCGTTTCGCTGGCGAAGCAAATCATAGAAGAAGGACGGATCGGTGAGATTCGTCATTGGCGTGGCGCGTACTTGCAGGACTGGTTGGTGGACCCGGAAGCGCCGATCGGCTGGAAGCTGAAGAAAGCGCACGCGGGTTATGGACCTCATGGAGACTTGAATTCCCACGGTGTTGATCTCGCCCATTTCCTGGTTGGCAAAATCGAATCCGTCTATTGCCAGAAGCGCACCTTTATCAACGAACGCCCTATCGAAACGGGTAGTAGCACGATGGATACCGTCGATGTGGATGATGCGTCGCAGATGCTCGTGAACTTCGACTGCGGCGCCTTAGGGTCCTTCGAGGCAACCCGGTTCGCGACCGGTCAACGCAATGCCAATCAGTTTGAAATTTTCGGAAGTCAAGGAGCGCTTAGGTGGGACTTGGAGGATCTCACTCGGCTTGAGTTTTATTCGAAGGAAGATCCGAGCCATTTGCGGGGCTATCGCACTATTCTCGCTTCGGAGCCGGAGCATCCCTACGTCGGGAAGTGGTGGCCACCGGGACATGCAATCGGCTATGAGCACACCTTTGTTCATGCGGTAGCGGATTTCTTGTCCGCGATCTCGGAGGGCCAACCTATCTCGCCTGATTTTTCAGATGGCCTGCGCGTGCTCCAAGTTTTGGAGGCGGCAAACGAATCGGCGGAATCGGGCCAACGTGTGAACGTAATTAAAAAGTAGTGACACTTAATCTGCTCAAATACCTTCTTGTTGGGAAACTGATTCTATCCGCTTGCGCGCTACAGGGCGACTCGTCTCCGCCCCAGAACATACTTGTGATTCTTGCCGACGATATGGGTTGGCCCGGCCGTATTCCGCCTGGACTACAACGCAGCGAAGTCGCGGTGACGATGGATGTGCTACCCACGATTCTCGATGCGGTGAAACTGCCTGTTCCTGAAAACATGGAAATTCATGGGGACTCATTGATGCCCTTGCTGACAGGTATGGACTATTCCAGGACAGACGCCATTCACTGGGAGACCAAACACAACCTGGCGGTGATGCGAGGCGATTGGAAACTCGTGCATCAGTTCTGGAAGGAGCCCGAACTCTATAACCTTAAATCTGATATATCCGAATCGCGCGATCTTTCCGACCAGTATCCCGAAAGGGTAACGGAGATGGTCGGGCTTCATGCCGCTTGGAAATCGAAGTACTACCCCAATCCAGTTGCCCGAAAGACAAAACGATCAAAATTTCAGTTTCCAGAAGCGGTCTCCAATAATGCCACAAAAAAGCCAATTTCAGACAATGAGTAGAATACGCGGAGCAGCTTTGATCTTCTTTACCCCATGAAGTTTTTGATACCCACTCTGACTCTTCTCGCGATGCTGACGTCCGTAGCCACGGCCGCTGACAAACCGATAAATATCCTACTCAT
>JABITN010000173.1 GCA_018700525.1 Opitutales bacterium | reverse complement strand
GGACGGGTACGCGTTGACTCATTTGGAAGGGGACGAGCTGTGGCGCCATGTGATTATGAACATCAATTTGGAGCTTGGATTGATGTCGATGGCCCCGGATTTGCCCGAGTGGAATTGAGCATTTGGCCACATGAACGAGCATGGAAGCGGTTTTAATAGCTCAAAATCTCGTTAATCGGGAAAAGCGTTATTGACAGGGGGTAGAGCGACGTATCTTTTATCGCCCCTTATGAAAGTTGTCTCATCGCTCAAGTCCGCAAAAAAGCGTCATCCCGACTGCCAAGTTGTACGTCGCAAAGGACGTGTTTATGTGATCTGCAAAACGAACCCTCGCTTCAAAGCGCGCCAGGGCTAATCATCTACTTTTATAGACTGTGAAACAAGGCATTCATCCAGAGTATCACCCGGCGGCGTTTATCGACGTATCGACCGGAAGAAAATTCCTAACTCGCTCGACGATCAAGACGGGACAAACGGAGACAGTCGACGGCGTAGATTACGTAAAGGTGTTTCGCGACATCACGATGGATTCCCATCCGGTCTACACGGGTGAAAAGCGTTTCGTCGATACGGCTGGTCGCGTCGAGAAGTTCCAAAACAAGTTTCGTCGCAGTCGAGGGTAAGCTTTCTCGTTTGGAGAACGCTGCTTGAGCAGATGGCCAGTGGATATTTTTTAGATATTCGGCAAATGTAATTTTATAAGGGCAATATGAGTGTTTTTCGACTCAGGTTGCCCTTTTTTTCGACCTTTAACTTTCAGAATAGGGCGAGAGCATGGATAGAGAAAACATCGGTCTAAATGTACCTAATATTTTGCTTCCACGTAAGGAAGTGGATTTGAGCAAGTGGGCTGTCGTAGCCTGCGATCAATACACTTCGCAGCCGAAGTATTGGGCGGAAGTGGAATCCTTGGTCAAGGGATGTCCCTCCACCTTGAATGCTGTGTTTCCAGAGGTTTTCCTCGAAGATGAAGACGGAGACGAGCGGATCGGTCGGATCAATGCCGCTATGGAAATCTATCTTGATGAAGGGGTTTTGGAAGAGCAGGGGTTTGGGTTTATTTTGCTGGATCGCAAAACGAGTCATGCCGAGTCGAGAAAGGGCATTGTCGTAGCCTTGGATTTGGAGAAGTACGACTACAAGGTCGGATCTGAGAGCCTAATTCGGGCGACCGAAGGCACGATTGAGGATCGTCTTCCTCCACGGGTCAAAATCCGCGAAAACGCGAAGATCGAATTGCCTCATATAATGGTGCTAATCGACGACCCGGAACGTACCGTTATTGAGCCGCTTTTCGAAAAGGAATTAGATTCGCTTTATGACTTTGAGCTGATGGCTGATGGCGGGCATTTGAAAGGCTGGCGTGTCGATTCCGAGCAAGATATTGACGCGGTATTCGATTCGTTGAGCGCCTTGGGAAAGCAAAATGTCTTTGATGCGAAGTATGGCGTTTCCGATAAGGGCGTTTTGTTGTTTGCGATGGGTGATGGGAATCATTCGCTCGCAACTGCCAAGAATATCTGGGAAGACTTGAAATCGAAGTCGGGCGATCTTGCTTCGGTGATGGATCATCCGGCTCGTTATGCTTTGGTCGAACTGATGAATGTCCACGACGAAGGTTTGGAATTCGAGCCGATTCATCGCGTGATTTTCGATATCGATGCGGACAACTTGAAAGCGGAACTCAATCAGTTCTTCGAAGCGGAAGATTCGTCGGTAGTTTTCGAGCGATTCGACAGTTTGGATTCAGCGAAGGAGCGTTTGGAGGCTTTAGGCGACGTGGATGGCGAGCATTTGGTAATGTTCGTGACTGAAGCCGAGTACGGCATCATTCGATTGAGTAAACCGAGTCGCAATCTTGAGGTTGGAAATTTGCAAGCGTTCATCAATTCCTATCTTGAGGGCAAGGATTCGATTGTGGATTACATTCACGGCGAAGACGTCGTAGTCGATCTCGGTTCGAAACCGGGGAATATAGGATTCTTTTTGCCAGTTATCGGCAAGAGCGCTTTTTTCAAAACGGTCGTACTCGATGGAGCATTGCCGAGAAAGACGTTCTCTATGGGCGAGGCGGAAGAGAAACGCTTCTACCTCGAAGCACGGCGTATTCAGTAGGTAGAGTTCGTTGCGAAATCTAAGTGAGTCCCTCGCTTGGCTAGGTGGCGTAGCAGCGTGGTTTTTAGATGATCTTCAATTAGGTTGATGTTAATGCTCTTTGGGAGGTGGGATTAGCGTTTTTTGCTTTCGGTTTTCGGTGGATTCAGCTTTGCTCGGTTGTCGACGGGGGGGAAACTCCTTTGAATCGAATTGAAACGTGAATTTTGAAATGGGATTGCTGACCAACTGGATCGCTGCAGCGAGACCCAAAACGCTTCCCGCTGCTATTGCACCTGTTTTGGTCGGGACTGCGGAGGCTTCTCATCTAGGGCTAATCGAAGCTTGGCCTGTGCTCATTTGTATGGCATTCGCGCTGTTCGTGCAAATCGCTACGAATTTGGCGAACGACTATTTCGATTTTAAGCGAGGAGCGGATACGGAGGACCGCTTGGGGCCGGAGCGCATGGTAGCAAGTGGGAAAATCGCTCCCGAAATGATGTTTCGGGTGGCGGTCGGTCTGTTCCTTTTGGCCTTCATCGTTGGCTTGAGTATAGTCAGTTATCGCGGGAGCGAAATGCTGATTGTCGGAATATTGGCGATCGTATTTGGATATACATACACGGGAGGTTCGTACCCTCTGGCGTATCATGGTCTTGGGGACGTTTTCGTGGTGATTTTTTTCGGATTGGTCGCAACGATGGGGACGTATTACGTAATTGTTGGCGATCTGTCTTGGAGTGTCTTTCTACTGGGGTTGCCGCTTGGTTTGTTAGCCAATAATATTCTGGTCGTAAATAATTACCGAGACAAGGAAACGGATGAAGCTGCGGGGAAACGGACTTTGGTTGTCCGGTTTGGAAGGGCTTTTGCGCGTTCCCAATACGCGTGGCAATTGGCAGGGGCATACTTTAGTTTGAGCGTTTACGTGGGATTGACCCAATCATTTTGGGCTTGTTTGGCCTTGGCTACGATCCCGATGGGCACGAAATTGATCGTGGAATTACGTGATACTCGGGGACCCGCCCTGAATGGTTTATTGGGGCGCTCGGCGAAACTATTGCTAGCGTTCAGCGCATTATTAGCCCTGGGCATTGCCTTTTCCGGCTGATCTGCGTGCAAAAAAGCCCTCCGCGTTTTGCGGAAGGCTTGGAAAGTCTCTTGTTCGAAGCTGGCCTTAGGCGTGGGCTTCGAGCTTTGCTTTGAGATCGTCTTTCCCAACCATGCCGACGTATTGGTCGGCTAGTTGTCCACCTTTGAAAAGGAGGAGCGTTGGAATCGCCCGAATGTTGTACTCGGCGGCGATTGATCCGTTTTCGTCTACATTGACCTTCGAGATCTGGACCTTGCCATCGAGCTCAGTCGAGAGCTCTTCGAGGATAGGAGCGATCGCTTTGCAGGGTCCGCACCAGGGGGCCCAGAAGTCTACGAGCACAGGTACGTCCGATCCGCTGATCGTATCTTTAAAGGTTTGTTCGTTTAGTGTGATGATGTCTGCCATGATGTTATAGCGTGGTGTAGATCATGTATGCGAATGCTAGCGAAGTTGCTGCGCACCCGAATGTTATGATGGTGGCCCATTTGCCATTGTTGTTTTCTCTGATGGAATATTCCTCTAGCAATGTCAACGAACCGCCGTCCGCATTGCTTGCAAGGATAATTTCGTCTTCGTCCGACTCGCCTGATTCGATTATTAGTTCATTGGTTTCCTCTGACCGATCCAATTTCAATGGAGAGCTCTTCGAATTGGATTCGAACGGATGAGGATTAGAGGACATGACTTTTTTAAGGTTTTGGGCAAAGAGTTATGAAGGGCGGTTTTTGTCTAACAAATCGGAGAGGTGTTGGGGTTCGACGCTCGCGAGAGATTTTCCGTCTCGTTTGATGTCTTCGAATGTTTTGAGAACCGTTTCCGTCATGCGTCCATGGGTTTCCTCGGACCCGCCCACGATGGAAAACTCTTCTGCTTTGGTGATACGCTTATGTCCGTCTTCGTTGTCTAGTCCGACTCCGAGTAGGTGAGCTCGCTTTACCTCTGGATTATCCACGGATCACAAACTGATTTAAATAAAGCTGGGTTCAAGCTCCTTTTCGTCAGGCGATTCGGGGTCTTTTTCGATGGGGTCCTCATCGATTCGCGTTACAACGAAATCGGAGAACGCTTGATTTTGTCGAATTTTAAGTCGTTTGAGTCGAGTGAGTTCGAGTAGGGCGATGAAGGTGACTACGAGCAGTCTGAGGCTGCATTTTCCGGGAAAGAGTTCTGAGAAACCGAATTGCGGCTCGGTTTGGATCTTCTTGATGAGCATTTCCATTTGGTCGACTACGGTGGTCGCATCGTCCTGAATTTCGCCGAGAACGAGTTTTTCGGAAAGTCGGCGAAGGACGATATTGAAGGAATTCCAAACAGTGAGTTTGTCTTCGGGTTTTAGCGGGCGAATCGGTCCTTCGGTTTTGTTTACGGAATTGTAGTCGCGCGTTAGGCTGAGCGCGGCGCTATCGGACAGTTCGTCGAGGGTATCGGCGGCTTCTTTGAATTTTTTGTATTCGAGAAGTTGGTGGACGAGTTCCCAGCGAGGGTCGAGATCGTCGTCATCAATTTCGTCATCCGAATGTGTCCGGTGCTGCTTCGGCAGGAGGAGGCGGCTTTTGATTTCCATCAATGATGCGGCCATTACGAAGAAGTCGCCAGCAATCTCCAGCTTCACTTCCTGCATGCTATTGATGACTTCGAGGTATTGATCGAGTACGAGTTCGATGGGGATATCGTAGATGTCGATCTCGTGCTTGCGGATGAGGAAAAGCAAGAGGTCGAGCGGACCTTCGAATACGGAAAGTTTTATTCTGGGATCAATTTCTGCGACCACGGAAAGAGTTCACTTGGGAACCTTGGGAACAGGCAACGACAAAAATCGGATTGTGAATAAGTTGACGGAGGAACGCGGTCAGCTTCGCCTAAAGGTTGCTATGTAGAGGCCATCGCCGTCGAGGTGGGCTGGGCTAATCGTTATACCGTTGCCGATTTCCTCTAGATCAAAGTTTTTGGCGAGCGGGGCCGGTTCGAAGCTGGAGTGCGTCTCGAGGAATTTTTTGACGACGTTTTTGTTTTCATAGCTGCTGAGGGAGCAGGTGCAGTAAACGAGTATGCCCCCGGGTGCGACACGTTCAGAATAGAAGTGGAGAATACTAGATTGGGCTTCGCTGTGCTGGAAGATGTCTTTCTCTCGGGTTTGACGCATGAGAAATGGGTGACGTCGCCAAGTGCCGGAGCCGGAGCAAGGGGCGTCGACGAGGACGCCGTCATAGCTGCCTCTGTCGGGTTTGCTTCTCAGGAGGGAGATATTTTTGAGTCTGGCTCTGCGACTGCGTCTTTCGAGCTCGTCGAGCGCTTTGCTTCGTGGATCGTAGGCGGTGACGCAACCGTTTGATCCTATCATTTTCGCTAGTTGAAGCGTTTTACCTCCGGCACCTGCGCAGGCATCCAGCCATGAGCCTTCGGGCTGAGGATGGACGAGTTGGAGGAGCAGTTGGGAGCTGATGTCTTGGATCTCTATCTCGCCGTTTTGGTAAGCGGGAACGTTGGAGAGCGGTAGACCGGGAGGGCATAGGAGCGCGTCGGGGACGCCCCAGATTGCTGTGGGAGGATTGGCTTGGTTCGGAGAGGCCTGGCGTAGTTGTTCGATGATTGCTTTGGGATCGCCTCGTTGAATACGAAGCCAGAGGGGCGGGCGGGAGAACAGGGTTTTCGCACTCTCGGAATCGAGAGTTTCGGAGAGATGGGATTGAAACCAGGAGGGGATTAATTCTATAAGATCGTTGTCGCTTTTTCCTATTAATCGATGGCGATCTTTGGGAGCTTGGAGATTGGCGGTTGGGGAGCTGAGGGTCGGGTAGAGAGTGGAGGCTTCTGGGGTTGGATTGGCGAGTATGATGATCGCGTCGAGGAATGCGGTTTCGTCGAATCGTATGGGGTCCAACCAGGTTTGGTAGCGTAAATAGGTGTAGATCAGTTCTCGGTAGAGTCGCCGGTCGCGCGAGCCGAATTTGCCTTGGCTCTTGAAGAGAAGATTGAGTTCGCGGATGAAATTGGATCCGGGCTCGAGAAGAGTTTGCAGGCGTTGGAGCAGCGAGTACGCGACTCGCCGTTGATTCATGAGACGGTGAAACTTGATTTCCTTATTCAGAGTCCCACTCATTGTATGGCTCTGGCTATTCGTCGAACAGGTCGACGCCGATTCGAATGCCGTAGTCGCTTTCGAGACGGTTACCTTCGAAAATCCTCAGTTCGTATTTGACACCGTATTTTTCCAAGGCGCGTTGCATCAAGCCGATGCGCTGCTCATAGAATGTGTCGGAGATTTCGTCGAATTTCGCGACCGCGTAGACCTTGAAGTTTTCGTTGAGGTGATACTCGCCGAAGAGGAAATATTGTTGGAGGTGTTGCTTCAGGAAGTGGTTACCTATGCCGACTTTCCAGTAGCCTGGATCGGTTATGGCTAATCGTGTATTTAGTTCTTTAGTGACGCTATCTTCAACGTTGTATCGGGAGAAGATATCGATTTCCAACCAATTGGCTGGTTTGATTTCTATGTCGGAATAGAGGTCGGAAAAATCGGTGCCTTGGTCGTAATCGTCAATCAAGTAGTCCATTGAGAAATCGAAGCGGATGATATCGCGCGATCCGTAATCTTCGTCTTTCGTTTGGATACGGTTTCGTAGAGCGATCCGAGTGATGTGGTGTTCGCCTATGGTGTCGATGTCACGTCGATCTTCGATGTCGATTGGCGTTAGGTAGTTGGATAATCCTGGGATGTCGTGCAACGCGTGGGTGGAGTTGCTGTCGAGGTCGGGCGTGTAGCGGTAGGAGAGGGTTGGCTCGAAAATGTGTCGAAGCCCGTCGATGTTCCAGGTTTCGTTTTTGTATTCCGACTGACGGAATGCTGTGAACTTCAAGTCGAATCCTAGGTCGCCGTAGGCTCGCGTTCCGGCTTTAATAGAGGGTCGAGGACGAATATGATAGAAGTCGTCGACGATGGAGAGTGGCGCTAGGGGGGATGAATCGATCCAAGGCTGATTGCCTGCGTCGGTTTCAATGATATTGTCGAAGTAGTGGATGGCTTTCACGCCTGCTTTAGAGGTGAGCGTAATGCCGGTGTTCAGAGGTTTCGAGTATCGGATTCCGTAGTAGGCATCGGCTCGATTGGTTTCGTTGTCCGCTGTGATGGGGTCGAAAAACCGTTTTCGAAGCTTCGCGAATGACAGGCTACCTTGATGGATGAGCCCTGGGGCAACTTGGCTTGGAAAGAGGTCGAAGCGGATTTCGGGAAGACGCTCGGTGAAGGTTTGAAAGTTGTTGGGGCTCACGCGAGAGAAGAAAGTGGCTTGCCAGTTGTCGCCGCTATAGTTCGCTTCGATGAAGGTGTCGGGATCCTGCATCGTATCGAAAGAATCTTCGTGAAATTCGCGCGTGACGTTGATGTCCGACCACCAGCGGCCGTAGGCTTTGATCGCTCCATGGTCGCCCCAATGTTGCTGATGCTGCCATTCCGCGAAAAAACGTTCGTCGTCGATGGGATTGCCAGTGATCAGGTCCGGCTGAATTAGGCTGGCGTCGTCATTGATGAATCCCGAGGTGACCCCGCCGGAACTCGTATTTTCTCCTTCGCCGAAATCGTATTCGAATGCGGGCCCAGCTAGGATCCCGCGTTTGGTGGTAAGAGTTATGTTGGCGCCAGCTCTGAGGTGGGAGCTTATTGGTATGCGGATTTCATTACTGACGCTTCCTCCGATGTGACCGGAGTAGTCGAGGTCGACTTTGAATAGATTGCGTTCGCCATCGATTGGCTGGGAAACGTTGGGGATGATGAAAAAAGGGATGAGTCCTAGTTTGAAGGAGAGGCGTTTGCCTTGGATTTCGTTTTGGTTAACGATAGCGATTTCATC
The DNA here is from genome assembly GCA_018700525.1 of Opitutales bacterium. GTDB lineage: Bacteria > Verrucomicrobiota > Verrucomicrobiia > Opitutales > Opitutaceae > Pelagisphaera. Next base: position 16,588 of record JABITN010000173.1, on the reverse strand, counting down.
GGCGCGGGCTTTGAAGAGATAGGTGCCAGGTTCGCCTGGGTGGAAGTTGATGTCTTGGAAACGAAAGTCGTCCGGGTTGCCTTGAAGCGAACTTCCGGAAACGTAGTATTTGCCATTGCCGACTCGGAAGTTTTCGATGAGGGCGTTGTTGTCTTTCAGATAGTAGTCGAGCGAGTCGGCTACGAGGCGGATGTCGCCGCGCGTGAACACGACATTCCCGGACGCCAAGGCGCGGCCGGCTTTTTGGTTGAAGCGAATCTCGTTGGCGGTCAGCAGCCAGTCGCCATAAGTTAGCTGGGCGTTAACAGTCGCGATTAGCTCGCCGGTTTCCGTATCGTAGGAGAAGGGAGTGCTCAGTGAGGCACCAACAGCATTTTGTTGCGCATAGGCGGAGGGAAGGAGACCGCATAGAAAGAGGCTTGTCGCAAGGGCGCGACTAATTGTCTGAATCAAGATTGTAGCCATAGTTTCGGAATTCTCTAGAGGGCGGCTTTGGGTGACGCAAGGCTGTTCATGAGGTGGTTAAAGGAGATTCAATGGTTGGGATCGATTGTCTTGAGGATGTCGCTGCGGTTTGTTTTCGAAATATCCCATTTTTGGATAAAGGCCTGTTTGAGGGTAAGACTGTTTGTAGAGCAAGAGGTTGCATTGGTAGGCACGAACTGTTGGGGTTGGGCTATTTGCTAGATTTGATGTCGCTATGCTGATTACGAAGAAAGAACTGGAGCGTTTTACAAAATCGAAGGCTAATCAGCCTCATGGAGTACTGGGAATGCATCCGGTAGTGAAGCGCGGTAAACCTGGCGTGGTGGTTCGAGCGTTTCTGAGTAATACGGTTAGTTGCGAAGTGGTGGATATCGAGCAAGAGGATTCTCCGCGCTACCCGATGGAGAGGCTAACTGACGACGGCTTTTTCGAAGGCTTTATTGAGGGTCGAAAAGGCGTATTCAAATATCGTTTGCGGACGGAGACCGAGAATCTGGAAATCCGCCAGTTTTACGATCCCTATTCGTTTTTGCCGACGATTAGCGAGACGGACTTGTATTTGTTTAACGAGGGAAACGAGCACCGTATTTACGAAAAATTGGGTTCTCGGCCTCGAGTCGTTGATGGAATTCCCGGAGTGAGTTTCGCTGTGTGGGCGCCGAATGCTCAGCGCGTTTCGGTCGTTGGCGGTTTTAATGATTGGGATGGTCGCTACAATCCGATGCGCTCGCTTGGGGGAAGTGGTGTTTGGGAGCTGTTTATTCCCGGTTTGCATGTCGGAGAGATGTACAAATTCGAGTTAAAAGCCGACAATGACGCGGTTTTCTTGAAAACCGATCCGTACGCTAGTTACTTCGAAGCCCCGCCTAACAATGCATCGATCGTCTACGATCATTCGTGTTATGATTGGAGCGATAAGGCGTGGATGGATTCGCGTCGCGAGCTCCAAGCTCTGGACAAACCGATGTCGGTTTACGAAGTGCATTTAGGGTCTTGGAAGCGTCGCAGGGAAGAGGATAATCGACCGCTGAGCTATGCGGAGCTCGCTCTAGAGTTGACGGATTACGTGGTGGAGCATAGTTTTACTCACGTCGAATTGATGCCAGTTGCTGAACATCCGTTTGACGGTTCCTGGGGGTATCAAGTAACTGGGTACTTCGCTCCGACGCAGCGGTTTGGGTCGCCGGATGATTTTAAGGCTTTCGTCGATCATTTGCACCGGAATGGAATTGGCGTGATCGTCGATTGGGTGCCGGCTCATTTTCCGCGCGACACGTTCGCTTTGGCGACTTTCGATGGGACTCATTTGTACGAGCACGAGGATCCGCGGTTGGGAGCGCATCAGGATTGGGGGACCTTGATTTTCAATTTCGGGCGCCATGAAGTGAAGTGCTTTCTCGTCGCGAATGCTCTGGCTTGGCTAGATTACTTCCATATAGATGGTTTGCGAGTCGATGCAGTCGCATCGATGCTGTATTTGGACTATTCTCGAGAAGAAGGGGAGTGGATTCCTAATAAATACGGTGGTAATGAGAATTTGGAGGCGATTGAGTTCTTAAAAGAGGTCAATAGCTGCGTTCATAAATACTACCCAGGGACCCTTATGATCGCAGAAGAATCGACTTCCTTTGCCGGGGTGACGAGATCGCCCGAAGAAGGGGGGCTAGGATTCGATCTGAAGTGGAACATGGGTTGGATGCATGACAATCTTAGCTACTTTGAAAAGGATCCGATTCACCGCAAGCATCATCAGGGCGATTTGACTTTCGGTATGCTGTATCAATATGCGGAGAAATTCGTTACCGTATTCTCGCATGATGAAGTGACGCATGGGAAGCAGTCTATGTTGATGAAGATGGCAGCAGGTTCTATCTCGGAAAAGTCGCAGACTCTGAGAGCTCTGTATGGACATATGTGGGCTTATCCAGGGAAGAAGCTTTTGTTTATGGGGAGCGAGTTCGGTCAGTCGGAAGAATGGGCCTATGCAGGTCAGCTTCAGTGGCATTTAAATGAATACAAGGATCATTCGGGAATCTCTTTGCTTATCAAAGATCTCAATCGCTTGTATCGCCACGAGCCGGCTTTAGCGGAAACGGACTTTGATGAAAGTAGCTTTCGCTGGATTGCTTGCTGGGATTCGGAAGCGGGAGCTATTAGTTATTCGCGTACGGCTTCGGACGGACACAATCGCGTGATGATCGTCGCTCATTTTACGCCAGTCGAGCGTCGTAATTACCGAATCGGAGTGCCGTGTTCGGGATTCTGGCGTGAGATCCTAAATACGAATTCCAGTTTCTATGGGGGCGATGATGCCGGCAACGGTTCTGGGATTACCTCTGAAGCGATCCCGTTTGACGATTGCGATCACTCGGCGGAATTTGTTTTACCGTCGTGTTCGACCATGATTTTCAAGTGGGAAGAACGAGGCTAGCTTGTTCTTGAGCCAAAAAAGAAGCCCTTTGGAGCTTCCTTAAATAAGGTAGAGTTTATTCAGCGAGAAAGCGCTTACTTGAATTCTTGGGTACGCGATTCGAGTGTTTTTTCCATTTGGTCGACTTGGATTGAAATCGAGTGTTGTACAATCGATTCGTAGTCGCCTTTGTGCTCGATGGTGCCGATCGTAAGCGGTCTTCATGCAAGGCGTCTTGGCGTTCAAAGTGAGCTGACCGCGTTTTGCGGGTTTACCGTCAGCGGGGCTCGCCCATTGGCGGGTTAGCTTCGAGTTAGGGTAATGGGCTTCGCGTTCCCGTTGGATTTGAATTTGTTGAAGTGGTTGTTGTGTGTTCATAGCTAGTTGAATTGAAGGTATCCTAGGATATGGACCGTTAGGTTGAAAGACCTGAAGGTATCAGGGGAGTATGAACGAAACTTCGGAAGAGGTCTTAGGTAGTAGAGTTAAAGTTGTTGTGAATTTGGTAGCTTAGAAATACCTTGGGGATTGCGTTGGGGATTCTTTATTTACAATTTTATTTTTGAGTAAATTATTCAGGAAAAGAGGTCGAATTGGTCGTCTTTGGTTGCAACTTGAATTTTCTTGCGCGGCTTCGCTTTTGGAGTCGGCGAGCTGACAGTCACGGTGGCGTCATCCGATTCTAGCTTTTGAAGAATTTCTTTGGCGCGATTGATTACATTCGCGGGGAGTCCGGCTAGCCTAGCTACTTGGATCCCATAGCTTCGATCGGCGGCGCCGCGGACGACTTGGCGCACGAAAACGATGTCATCGTTCCATTCTTTTACCGCCACGGAGAAATTGTTGAGGCGCCCTAGGTGCTTGTCGAGTTGGGTCAGTTCTTGGTAGTGAGTCGCGAATAAGGTTTTAGGGCCGGCGGTATCGTCTTGATGGAGGTGTTCTATGACGGACCATGCGATGCTTAGACCATCGTAGGTACTGGTGCCGCGGCCGATTTCGTCGAGGATAATGAGACTGTGTGGCGTAGCGTTATTGAGGATATTGGCGGTTTCATTCATTTCGACCATGAACGTCGAGTTCCCGCGGGCTAGATCGTCGCTAGCTCCGACCCGCGAGAAAATTCGATCGACCAATCCAATTCGGGCAGAGCTTGCCGGTGTCCAGCTACCGACTTGAGCGAGCAGAGTGATAAGCGCGATTTGGCGAATGAAGGTGCTCTTGCCCGCCATGTTGGGTCCGGTGATCAAATGTATTTGGCTTTCGGATGCGCTTAGTTCCACATCGTTGGGGACGAAAGCGTGGCTGCTGGCGAGTCCGGCCGAGTCTTCTTTGAGCATTTGCTCTACGACTGGGTGACGTCCTTGTTGGATTTCGATCGAGTCAGAATCGTCTAGGATGGGTTTGCAATAGTTCCAGAGGCGTGCCAATTCCGCCCATCCGCAAAAGACATCCAATTCCGCAAGGGCGGAAGCGGTTTGGGTGAGTGCGGGCGATTCTTCAAGAATCGCTGTGACAAGTCCGGCGAAGAGCTCTTGTTCTCGGCGTTTACTATTCTCCTCGGCGTGTAGGATTTCCTTTTCCTTTTCCTTTAAGCTATCGGTGACAAAACGCTCGCCGTTCACCATTGTTTGCTTTCGTATGTAATCTTTGGGTACATTTCCGAGGTTGGATTTTGAGATTTCTATGAAGTAGCCGAAAGCGTTGTTGAACTTGATTTTGAGATTCTTGATGCCGGTTCGGGCACGCTCTTCGGTTTCGAGGTTGGCGAGCCAGAGTTTATTGCCTGTGGTGAGCGAGAGCATCTCGTCTAGTGATTCGTCGTAACCTTGAGCCATGTAGTCGCCATCGTTTAAATTGTTAGGCAACTCGTCTTTGAGAGCTTTGTTAAGCAGTTCGGCCAGGTGCGGTAGGGAGTGGAGTTTGTTGGATATAGCGTCGATCGCGGTTCCGACGAATGGATTTAGCGAATTTAAAATCTCCGGAAGTTGGTTGAGCGAATCGCGAATTCCTCCGAGTTCACGAGGATTTCGTAGTCGGTTTTGCATGCGACCGAGGATGCGTTTGATGTCGCGAACCGATTTTAGCAGGTCCTGAATTTCGTATACCGCCATGGGAGCTCCCACGAATTCGCCAATACTATCTTGGCGGCGATTGAGTTCGGCTAGATTGCGTTCGGGAGCGATGAGCCATTGCTCGAGCTGGCGGGCTCCCGCGGCTGTGTTTGTTTTGTTGATTGCTTGAAGTAGGCTACCGTCACGGGTGCCGCGCATCGATTTGAAGATTTCCAGATTGCGGAGCGTTGCCGGATCGATGAGTAGAGTGATTTCGGTGCTGTATTCACGAATTGTAGACAAATTTTCTGGCTTTGCGCGAAGGTTTTCAGTGACGTAGTAGAGGAGGGCTCCAGCGCATCCGAGCGCGGCGTGCTTCTTTTCAATACCGAATCCTTCAAGGTTTATTACCCCTAGGGTGTCCATGACGCTTTGAGCTCCCGAATCGATGTCGAATTGAAAACCGGGCATTTCCGTGACGGAACGGGTGACGAGAAAGTGGATTAGTTCGTCGTGGACGCTGCCGTCGTGGGCTTGAGCTCGCCAACGGTTTTCTTCGCCTTCGATGATAAGCATTTCCGCAGGATCGATGGATGTGAGAACCGGCATGAGGTCGTCGACGCTCTTTCCTTTGGCAATTTGGAATTCGCCGGTCGAGAGGTCGAGCCAAGCTAGGCAAACTCCTTGCGAATCGCTTTCGAATGCTGCGAGGTAGTGGTTTCGACTGGATTCGAGTTGGTTGTCCTCGATAGTCGTGCCCGGCGTTAGTATACGGGTGAGGGCGCGTTTGACGAGTTTGCCGGGTTGGGGCGTTTCGACTTGGTCGCAAATGGCGACCTTTTTTCCGGCTTGAAGGGCTTTGCCTATATATTGCTCGGCTGCGTGGTAGGGAATGCCGGCCATGAAGTAGCCGCTACGTTTGGTTAGCGTGATACCGAGGATTTGAGAACCGAGTTCGGCGTCTTCGTGGAACATCTCATAGAAGTCGCCTAGTCGGAAAAGCAGCAGCGTGTCGGCCGCGAGGCCACGCTTAACCTCGAAGTACTGCTGCATCATGGGGGTGATTTTCTTTTTGTCCATAATCGGAAAGACGCACTTTAATTAGGACGGTAAGCAATCTCGGGCGGATTGGGGTCGCAAGAAAAAAGAGGGCGTAAAGAGAATTGACTAGGCGTTCGCGCTAGGGATGACTCGTACGTATTGAAATGGAGCTATTTTTTCGTGAATATGGGGAGCCCGCTAAACCGCCTTTAATTGTGTTTCATGGATTGCTCGGGTCTTCGCGAAATTGGCAGGCGGCCGGCACGGATTTAGGGCGTTTTTTTCGGGTGTATTGTCTTGATTTGCGAAATCACGGAAAGTCGCCGCATGCGTTTCCGCATTCCTATCGGGCAATGATGAATGATGTATTCCGGTGGATGGACGTACAGGGTTTGGGGTCGAGTCACTTTTTGGGTCATTCCATGGGTGGAAAACTGGCTATGAAAATCGCCTGCGAACGGCCAGAGCGTTTGCGGTCGCTGGTCGTGGTGGATATCGCTCCGAAGAGGTATCCGAATTCTCACGACTCAGAGTACGAAGCGATGCGGCTAATTGATTTGTCGGCTCTTCCATCGCGAATGGCGGCGGATCGTTTTTTGGCCGACGCCGTGCCTGACCGGGGAAAACGGCAGTTTCTATTGACGAATTTGGCGAAACGAGAGGATGGAAATGGGTTTCGCTGGATTGTGAATTTGGACGCGCTAGAAAAGAATCAGCGAGAAATCGAAGAGTCGCCGATTGGACCGGATCACCTGTTCGAGGGGAGAACGTTGTTTATTGTCGGGGGGCGTTCGGATTATTTCGACGAGAGTGATAATTCTTTGGTTGGGCGGAGTTTCCCTAATGCGATTGTGAAAAGAATTGAGGAAAGCGGGCACAATCCGCATTTCGAGTTTCGCGAGGAATTCGTTTCGCTCGTTGCTAAATTCTCCAAACCCACCGAAGGTGGTTGAGTCATGGAATATGCGGTATTGCTAAAGGGACTCTTATTTGTCGCGGCTTTGTTCGACGGGATCTATTTGGGGGTGCTCGTGCACGAGATGGGTCATGCTTTGGTAGCGTTATTGGCGACTCGGCAATCGATTGCGCTTCAAGTTGGGACAGACGATCGAAATGTTCGGTTTTCGGTTGGGAGGCTGACGGCGTTTTTGGGTTTGGCCGGGTTCCGTTATGGAGCAACGCAGTATGATCGAAGTCGAGAGTCGGTTCGAGTTCAACGCTGGGTTATAGCGGGAGGACCGATTGCTTCGTTGTGCGTGACGGTTGGGCTGGGCTTGAGTCTTTGGCGCTTCGAGCCGTGGTCTTGGATTTGGGTGGCCTTGTTTGCCTTCTTCGTAGCGAATTTCAGGATACTAATCGTTTCGCTCTGGCCGATCGAACATCCCTCTCCAGATGGAAGTGGCGCGGTTTGGCTGAGCGATGGCTTGGACTTTTGGCGAGTAGGCAGGCATTAGGGAGCGATGGATGGAGTGTCTATCGAGGCACGGCGCGAGTGCCGGCCAAACAGTTTGAGTGTTTTAGTATTCGATTAGGGAATCGAGGGGGACTGTGAAGAGTGCTCGGTCCTCGTTTGCGATTAGGAGCTCCTCAGGCGATGCCCAACAGATGGCTTCGCATTGTCCAGCTTGGATTGAAAGCATTTTTCCGGGCCCGTCGAGGAAGTTGTCGGATTGGTTAGGACGGGTAAAAACCCAAATGCTTCGGTTTGTGAGGATGGCTAATTGGAGGCCGTCGGGGGAGGCTTCGGCGGCGGTAACTCGCGGGCCGATGTCGAATTGTCCGATTTGCACGGGGTGATTTATTTGGTTGGATTCGAGGTTTTCGAATCGGTAGAGGCGTGTGATTGTTTCTCCGAGGCTTTTGGAGAGAATGTGGAGGTGCCCATTTGCCCAGAAGAGAGCTTCGCAATCGTAAATCCGTTTCGCTGGGGGAAATTCAGTTTGCTCGGAATACGCGAATCGATAAGCGGCCGATTTGCCGACTGAACGAGTCGTGGTATCAAGGGGTTCTGTTATCTCATAGATGGTTAGGTCGCGGCGGTTGTTCTCGAAATTGCCGAAGTCGCCGATGTAGAGATTCCCGGAATTGTCGGTGGTAATATCTTCCCAATCTACGTTAGGCAATTCGGTGGGGAATGCGGCGAGGAGTTCTCCTTGTTTGTTGATAGCGTAGAGTTGGGAGCTTCCATTGGAGTCGTTGTGAACCCAATAGGCGTCAGCGCCGAGGCGGCTTTGGGCTATCCCGCTGCATTCCCGAATTTCGAGAACTTGGATTTTTGCGAAGGGCTCGAGTTTGGCAGCCGAACTATGGTTGCAGAGGGTGCCGAGGCTTACGAGAGCTAGGCATGAGTGGATAATTTTATTAGGTAAGCAATGTGGCATGCTAAATGCAGAGAATCGTTTCAAGATTGCATCTTAAACTCAATGACGTACTCAACAAATCTCCAAATGAGCGAATCGCAAATTAAGAACAGTCAGTTCACGGTGCTGGTCGTCGACGATGATGATGAGATTCGCTATTCCTTGGGACGTGTTCTGGGTAACCAGGGTTACCAGATCGATACGGCCGCCAGCGGCGAGGAGGGGATTGAGAAAGTGAAGCACGGTCCGTCGCCTGATTTGATTTTTATGGATATCCGGATGGGCGGGATCACTGGTTTGGAGACGTTGCAGCATATGCGGTCGATTGATTCGAATTTGCAGATCATCCTAATGACTGCGTTCGGGACGGCTCAGACGGCGATTGAGGCAATGAAGTTCGGGGCGCACGATTACGTGATGAAACCTTTCGATCCGGAGAAGGTTATCAGCTTGGCTTCAATCGCGATTGATGCGTCAAGGGATTTACGAACAGTTTCGAAGCCGAGCAAGAAGGTTAACAACGAGGATTATAAGGAGGGCATCGTTGGTAAGTCGGCGCCGATTCAGGAGGTTTTTAAGATTATCGGACAGGTAGCTGCGAGCGATGCGACGGTTTTGGTGACTGGCGAAAGCGGAACAGGCAAGGAATTGATCGCAAACTGCATTTTTCAGCACAGCTTGCGATCGGGAGGTCCGTTCATGGCTGTAAATTGCGCAGCGATTCCGGAGAATCTGATCGAAAGTGAGCTATTTGGTCACGAAAAGGGCAGTTTTACTGGGGCGACATCGCAAAGAATAGGCAAATTTGAGCAGTGCGATCGTGGAACGATCTTTTTGGACGAGATCGGAGATATGTCTCTGACCACACAGACCAAGATCTTGCGGGTTTTGCAAGATGGGGAGATCCAGCGCGTTGGCGGTTCGGAAACGATCAAGGTGGACGTACGCGTTTTAGCTGCGACGAACAAGGATCTGGAGACGATGGTTCGCGAGAAGGAGTTTCGAGAGGATTTGTATTATCGCCTCAATGTGTTTCGGATCCGGGTTCCATCGCTTAGAGAGCGTTCGGAGGACGTTCCGGACATAGTGGATTTTATGTTGCAGAAACTGGTTAAGGAACGGAAAGCGAAGGCGACGCGTTTATCCGAAGAAGCGATGGCGACCTTGTCGCGGTATTCTTGGCCAGGCAACGTGCGGGAATTGGGCAACGTGGTTTACCACAGCGCCGTAGTAGCCCAGGGAGGAGTGATCCTGGTTAAGGATTTGCCTGATACGCTTTTGACTGGCGGTGTAATCCAGCCAGTAGCGACGCAGGGTTCGATAGGGCTGGTTAATCCGGAAAACGTGGTTATTAGGGATCTCGATTTGCCGTCGCCGGTCGATCCAGTTTCGACAGGGCCTCAATCTTTGGCGGATACGTTCGATTTCGTATATGAGGAAGTGAAGGCTCGGGAGGGCAAGCGCATCCTGACGTTTATAGAAAAGCAAATGATTCAGCGGGCCATCGCGGATACCGGCGGCAATCAGGCTCGCGCTGCGGAGATATTGGGAATCACGCGGAATACGTTGAGAAAGCGCCTGGACGAGTACGCTAGCGATGTTTGAGAGATCTATTTGATTCCTGCGTAGAGGCTTCGCCGAAAGCGGTCTTCGTTTGCAAGAATCGCCAAGCTAATCGGAAAGGCTTGCATCGAGATCGGCTTTTGTTTGGCAGATAGGGTATGAAGATCGCATTGATGTTTTCTGGGCAAGGCGCCCATAAGGTGGGAATGGGCAAGAACCTGTATGAGAACAGCTCCCTGGCTCGGGATCTCTTCGATCGGGCGGACGCGTTGTTGGGTTGGAAACTTTCGGAGTATTGTTTCGAAGGGCCCGAGGAAAAATTGACGGAAACCGGGGTGTGCCAGCCTGCTTTGTTCCTGCACGGATATACGGTATTTAAGTTGATGCAAGAGCGAGGGGCGATTGATGACGCCTCGGTCGCGATGGGATTGAGCTTAGGCGAAGTGACCGCGCTCGCTGCTGCTGGCGTTTACGATTTTGAAACAGGTCTGAAGATTGTAGCCGAGCGAGGTCGGCTCATGCAGGAAAGTTGCGAATCGAGCGATGGTTCGATGGCGGCGATTATTGGGGTGGATCGTGAAACCGTGGCGGCGTTTTGCGTGGAGCAAGATGTGGAAATGGCTAATTTGAATTGCCCGGGCCAAATTGTGATCTCTGGGGAATCGGCAAAAATCGCCGCGGCGTTAAAGGCAGGTAAAGAGCACGGATTTCGCCGGGTGATGCCATTGAACGTAGCCGGTGCCTATCATAGTCGCTTGATGCGCCCTGCTTATGAGCCTTTCGGAAATTTCCTGGCAGATATTCCGCTAAGGTCGCCTGAATACACGGTATATTCGACTTCTACGGGTAAAACGATTTCCGAACCGGAGGATATTCGCAAAGCTCTCGTTTCCGCTTTGGTTTCCCCTGTATACTGGGAGGATTGCATGGTGGCTGCGGCGGCAGATGGGGCGGACATGTTTTACGAATTGGGCGTCAACGGCATTCTTAAAGGCCAGCTGCGTCGTACGAATAAGGACTTGGCGAGCGAGAGTTTCGAGACCTGGGCGGATATCGAAGGAGCGAAGTAGGCAAAGGGTTATCAGTCTTTTCAAGAGGACTTGCGAAAATATCCACATCGCGGCTTGAAAGCCGCGAGAGGAGTGAGCAAGTTCTTGCGCTCTCATGGAAACGGACCACAAACGCAATTTTAGTATTATAGCCCATGTCGACCATGGGAAGACGACTTTGTCGGACCGTTTACTCGAATATACATCGACAGTAACGGAGCGGGTTTTGACCGAGCAGCATCTGGATTCGATGGACTTGGAGCGCGAGCGCGGGATCACGATTAAGAGCCATCCGGTTACCATGGCCTACAAGGCCGATGATGGGGAGTTGTATCAGTTGAACCTGATGGACACTCCAGGGCATGTTGATTTTTCGTATGAAGTATCGCGGAGTTTGGCGGCCTGCGAAGGGGCTTTGCTGTTGATAGACGCGGCTCAGGGCGTGGAGGCTCAGACCGTTGCCAATGCGAATTTGGCGGTTGAGCAAAAACTGACGATCATCCCGGTCATAAATAAGATTGATTTGCCTAGCGCGAATTTGGATCTTTGTCTGAAGCAACTGGAAGACCTTTTGGCGATTCCGGCTGAGGAAGCAATTCTAGCGAGCGCCAAGAATGGTATCGGAATCAAGGAGATTCTCGAAGCGATCACCAAGCGGGTCCCGGGGCCGCGTTGGTCGGAAGTGAAGGAAACGCGGGTGGGGGTTTTCGATTCTGTTTACGATGCCTATCGCGGAGCGATCATTTACGCGCGTTCGTTTTCAGGCGAGCTGAAACGTGGCGATAACATCATGATGATGAGTGATGCCACGCGCGCAGAGGTCAAAGAAGTGGGTGTGTTTACGCCGTCAATGCAGAAGACGGAATCGTTGAAGGCGGGTGACGTTGGTTATCTCGTCTGCAATATTAAGAATGTTGCCGATATTAAAATTGGCGACACGATAACGCATTACCACAATCAAGCGAAGGAAATGCTTCCCGGTTATCAGGAAGTTCGGCCATTGGTCTTTTCTGGTATTTACCCTGTCGATACAAATGAATTTGAGAAGCTCAAGGCGGGCATGGGCAAACTTCAGCTTAACGACGCGGCGTTCAGTTATCAGGCTGAAAGTTCGATGGCTTTAGGTTTTGGATTTCGCTGCGGTTTTCTTGGATTGCTGCACATGGAGATTATCCAGGAGCGCGTTCGTCGAGAGTACGATGTGGAGATTATTTCGACGTATCCAAGTGTTATTTACAAAGTGGAGAAGGCGAATGGCGATGTTATCGAAGTGGATAATCCGATCAATTTGCCGGACCCTTCTGCGATTGAACGAATCCTGGAACCGACGATTAGGGCGACGATTCACGTGCCGAACGAGTCGATCGGAGACATTTTAAATCTCGTCATGGACAAGCGCGGGGTCTGCGATCACACGGAGACTTTGGATGAGAATCGCCTCATGATCGTTTGTAATTTGCCTCTGAACGAGATCCTGGTTGATTTTAATGATCGCTTGAAAAGTATCACCCGTGGATACGGCTCGATGGACTACGAGTTGGATGAGTATCGGGAGTCGAAGCTGGTGAAAATGGATATTATGGTAAATGCCGATCCGGTAGATGCCTTCTCGTCAATCGTTCATCAGGATAAAGCCCGCGAAAAGGGAAAGCTTTTGTGCGACAAGCTAGCTGATATTATCCCGATGCATTTGTTCAAGATTGCGGTACAGGCGGCAGTTGGGGGCAATATCATTGCTCGGGCAAACGTAAGAGCAATGCGTAAGGATGTTACCGCGAAGTGTTATGGCGGCGATATTTCGCGCAAGCGCAAGTTGCTCGATAAGCAGAAGGAAGGAAAGCGGAAGATGAAGAATATCGGAAACGTTTCCATTCCACCCGATGCATTTATTAAGGTTTTGAAGTCGGACTAGGTTTATCTGAAACTGTTTAGGCGGTAGCGTGTAATGGTTGATAGACATCGCTCTTTAAGGTTGGCTTTGTCCAATTGGAACACTCCAAGCTGGCTCTGTGGCGAAATACTGGCTTCATCTGGGTCGCAACGTTTTCGATTTCCTGAAAGACGAGTTGTCTACAGTCGAAATAGGCTAGCTGGATCGGAGGATGAATAAGCTCCACGAGGGACTTAAGGCGAGATCAGAATATGCGGGAAAGCGAAAGTAGGCGATCGACGGTATAAAAGCGGATTTGGGTAAAGTCGGTGGGGCGTTTTATCCGCAATCTATGCTTAGCGAAAATATAGATTTGTAATCATATTTTCGACCGTTTTCGAAGTTCGAATAATTTCCATTTGGAGGGTCTGCTTCTTGGCCTTCAAGGGTTGCTTCGGCCAGAATAGGAAATCCTAGTTCCGGATAATTCGAATGTGGCTTTGGGCTACAATAGCGCGAATTGCTATGATCGTTTTGACTGGGGATATCTCCCTCTTGAGGTGCCTGTCGCCGTACGGGCAGCGATGGTTTCCTATCCGCTTACCCCGCGATTCGGTTTGAGCGAGTAGGAGGTAAATTCGTTCGCCGATTCTGGTCTCGGTTGGAATGAAGAAACAATAAATTCTTCGAAAAGCTTTTGCTTTGGCAGCGAGACTCGCTCAATAAGTCTTTTAAAATATGTTTGGCTTTCTCCAATCCGAAAATTCGAAGCTTCGCGCCACCGCGAAAAACTGGCTCTATCTAGGCCACAAGGTCTACAACTTCCGGAAAGACGAATTGTCCGATGCCGAAATTTCCGAGCTAGGTCAGCGAATGAGCGAGCTTCGAGGTCAGCTGAAATCGAAGACGGCGGATGCGGGAAAGCTCAAGCTGGCGATCGAGGCAGTCGAAGCGCACATGAGAAAAGTGGGCGGGGCCTTCTATCCTCAGTCGATGTTTAGCGAGAACGTGGATTTTATCCTCTATTTTCTTATCATCTATCTCGGCTTTACGGCTTTTTTCATTAAGCCTTTTAAGATCCCGACTAATTCCATGTGGCCGACTTACAGCGGAATGACAAGCGAGGTTTGGACGGATGACAACCCAGGTCCAGGAGTGTTGAATCGTGCGTTTCGGGCGGTTGCGTTTGGTGCGGTGCGCTACAATCTCGAAGCTCCGGTCGACGGCGAACTGTTAATTCCGATTTGGCCCGGTCGGCATGAGTCGATATTGCCGGTATCGGAGGTGCCAAAACGGCATCACTTGATCATTCCTGGTAAGGGAAATGGATTTGTTTTCGAGATCGGCGGCAAGCAGGTCATGGTCAAGACTCCATCTGATTTTGATCTTGCACGGGGGATGCCAATGGGCGATGCGCAAGGCGAGAGCATCTTGGGCAAAGCGTGGTTTCCGGATGAGCCTTCGTTTTTCGAGGCGATTCAAAAGCGGATTGTCGAAGGAAAAGTCGCTCGCCGCGGTCGATTGACGCTCGCTGATGGACGAACGACCGATGTGGTTTACGTCAAGTCAGGTTTAATCTTCAAGAAAGGAGATACGATGCTGTCTTTCGATCTTCACACGGGAGATCAGTTGTTCGTGGATCGTATGAGTTATCATTTCGTGAAGCCGAAAGTGGGGGATGGTTTTGTATTCAAGACCAGTGAAGTTGATGGGTTGAAGTCCGGACGCGATAGCTTCTACATCAAACGCTTGAGCGGCGTCGAAGGCGATACGATGAGAATCGAAGACGGGCGGCTTTTCGTGAACGAGGAGCAGCCGACTGGATCGGTGGCCTTTCGCTTTAACAATGAAAAGGTGGCGCCTTATGATGGCTACCTTAATTTAGGCAATAGGCTTTTGCGTAGGGGCGAGACCATCACCGTTCCGGAAGGGATGCACGTGGTCTTGGGCGACAATAGCGGAAATAGCTCGGATAGCCGAGCTTGGGGTTATGTTCCCGAGGCAGCGATCGTTGGCCGGCCTGTTATGATATTCTATCCGTTCTCCAAACGATTTGGTTTGGCCAAATAGTTGGAAGGGTAAAAAGCAGTTGAGCAGTCTGCTGATCTAATTCGCAGAGCAAAGGCGGCTTTGGGTCTTCGAAGAATTCGATCCCTGGAAAACGCGCATTTAGGAGAGAAGTCGATTGGATTTTACCTTGACATGCGATGCGTCGCGAAAGGTATTAGGCGGCCTTCGGTTGCTCGTTTTCCTGCGCTTCGCAGGTCTCTGAGATTAGTGGACGAACAACGTGCGTTAGGCACTGAAGCCATCCTTTTCGATGGTATAAAGGACCCTTATACATTCTCTTTTTTAGCAACTAGTACTATACAGGTAAGCCGTTCTTACCAATATACAGATCATGAAATCGTCCCGATCGCTCGCGGAGTCCGTCTCCCTGAAGTCACCCATTTGCGTCTTGTCGCTGATCGTCGCGGTCCTTTCCGGATCCCTTGTTCGAGCTGACACTAGAGGCGAGCAGCTTTATCGCAATTGCACGATTTGCCACAATCCAGACGCCCAGGGGATTCCTCTCCAAAAAGCACCAGCATTATCGGGACTTTCGGAAAAGTACATTCTTGAGCAGCTAAAGAAGTATAAGTCGGGGATTCGCGGGAAGCATCCAGATGATGTTGCGGGCCTGCGTATGTTACCGATGGCCCAGACCTTGGCTTCGGAAGAAGATATGAAGGCAGTAGCTAGTCACATTGCTGAGCTCCCTTCCACTTCGGTTGAATCGAGTCTCGAAGGTGGTAATGCGACGAATGGGCAGGCTCTGTATGCGGTCTGCCAAGCTTGCCATGGGCCTGACGGCAAAGGAAACGATTTGCTGAACGCTCCCAGCTTGCTCAATCAGTACGACTGGTATCAGCTGACTCAGCTTAAGAATTTCAAGTCCGGTATCCGTGGAACGAATCCCCAAGATATTACGGGGGCTCAAATGCGTCCGATGTCTATGATCTTGGCTGACGAGCAAGCGATGAAGGACGTTATCGCGTACATCCAGACGTTATCGAAATAACTTCGGGCTTTTCCCCTTCTACTCAAATCATCACCATTCACTTATGAGCGACAACGAAATCGATCCGGAAGAAGAAGCATACGCGTACTCCATAACACGCAAGATGTTCTATTATACTTCAGGGGGGGCCATCGCGTTCTCCGCGATCATCATCATGTTGTGGTATGCCTTTTAGACCACTGATCTCTTTTGCTTCTACTTTTTTCACCCTAATTAGCCATGTTTGATTTTCTAGATAGATTCATGCCCGGCATCTTGGAAATGCTGCTGCCGCGCGCTTCCGAGTATGCGTTGCAGATCGATGTTCTTTTCGATATCATTACAATTCTGGTCGGGTTCTGGTTCGTGCTGGTACTCGGTTACTTCTTCTACCTGATTTTTCGGTATCGTTATCGCCCCGGTCTAAAAGCTGAGTACATCACTGGTGAAACGCATAGGCAGAAACAGGCGATTGAAATTCCGCATTTGCTAATTCTCGCGTGTGACGTGTTGATTATCGTCCCAACTTTCTTGGTTTGGTACAACGTGAAAATCGACATCCCACCTGCCGAGGAGGAAGTACGGATCGTTGGGCAGCAGTGGGCGTGGACTTTTCATCACGCCGGCAAGGACGGCGTTTTGGGCACGCCTGACGATATTGTATCTGTCAATGAGCTTCACCTTAAGAAGGACCGTCAGTATACCTACCACTTGGAGT
>JABITN010000172.1 GCA_018700525.1 Opitutales bacterium | reverse complement strand
TGGTTCTATTGGGTTTTTAGTGGGCACATGTCGAGTTTTCCACAATGAAAGAGTATCGCAGTCCTGAGATTTTCAAAACGCCTATATCCTCTAGCGTTGCTTATGAGGGATTGGATCTTGGAATTGAACCCTTCGCTAGCGGCGTTGGTGATTGGATACATGCTATAATTGAGAAGGCCATCGAGGTGCCTTTTAAGCATGTCCGATGCTTTGGTCAGCGGGCCGAGCTTAAGCCTGCCTACCCAACGTCTCCAGTTGTTGAAGAACGCCAGCGCCTGGCCTCGGTTGCGGAAGCTCCAGAACTCCGAGAAGGCGTCTTTGGCCGCCCAGGCCTTGGCTACCTTCAGACTCAAGTCCTTCACGATCTGGAACATTTCCCTGTGGTCGTCGTTCCAGCTTTGCGAAGAGCGAAGGAAGAGATACTTCGTACCCTTGAGGTAGTCCTTCCCCTGGCTGGAAAGCTCCTTGTTCTCGGATTTTCGGATGCTGTCCATCGCTTCGTTCAGATGCTTGGAGACGTGGAATCGGTCGTGCACCACGACCGCTTCCGGAGCCTTCAATGCGGCGGCTCCCATGAACGCCGGCCACATGTCCATGGCCACTGCGTGGATTTGCCGGGCATTGATTCCGAGCGAGTCGAACAGGGCCTTGGCGGCTTCGCCGTCGCGATTCTCCACAACTTCCAGCACCCGCGACTGGTCCAGGTCGGTCATGATCGAGGCGTAGCCGTGGCCTCGCCGAAAGGACTTCTCGTCGACCCCCACGCGCCGGACCGGCCTCTGCTCGCGCCTGCCCATTCCGCGTCGGACCGCCCTATCCATAATGCGCTGGAGCTGGTCGTAGCTGAGCGAAAGCAAGGCTCCAGCCTGCTTGAGCGAGCGGCATGCTCCGATCGTTTCGACGGCCAAAGCCTCGAAGAGCAAAGTGAACCTAGAGCGAGGTTCGGCCCAGGGAATCCCGATCGTCTTCACGCCGCATTCGGAGCAATCCACTCTCGGGGTTCGACTGACGATCACCGTCTCGAACTGCATCGTGTCGAGATGGCGCCATCTGCGCTGCGGAGCGTGGTCGTGGATATCGCAGCTCGCTCCGCAATCCGGGCAGCAAGGCTTCTGGCCCTTTGGCCAATCAACCGAAACGGTAACGCGGCTTTCACCCACGCGAAGATCCACATCGCTCACCTCCCATGGCGATCGAAGGCCCAGAAGAAGGCGGTAATGCTGATACAGGCTCTCGCTGCTGTGGTTGCTCATGCAATACATATTCTTAATCAGCAATTCAGAGGCAAGTTCACATTAAAACCACTCCACCCACTAAAAACCCAGAAGAACCCTACTCTTCGGTGGGCTGTTTCTTGCCGCCTAGATCACAATGAATATCCGCGACTAACCAACTCTAGCCACGGGTGCCATCGAGTACACAGACCAATGGGACGCCGAATTGAATCCTAACACCATACCATGAAAACACGATCAAAGCTTACTGTCGGGATCACCTTGATCTTTCTCACCGGAACACTCGTCGGCGTCATGGGCACAAGAGCCGTTTTTCGACACATGCTCGCCGAAGCATTGGGGCGTCCGTCTATCCTTTCCGATGGCGTCGAGAACAAACTCGATAGTCTTTCACTAAATCCAGATGAACGCGACACAATCATGAGATTACTATCTGAATCTCTCACCGAAATTCAGGCTCTGCGGGAAGAATTTCTTCCGCGATTCTGGAATATCCACACGGAAACATGTCGAAAAATCGACAGCGAGTTGACACCTGAACAGCGGCGACAGTTTCGCCGTTTGGTACGCGATGAACTACCTCTTTTAGGAATAGTCCTAGAGGGGCGTGAACCCGAGCCGTTAATCCCACTTGTGAATTCATCCGGTCCCGCTAGGGGCGGCCTATCTCACTCGAGTACTCTGCTCATCGATCCGTTGCTTCCAGGAAATTACTTTTCCATCCATGATCAAGAATTCGGTAACTTGAGTTACGGAATCTGTTTCCGACTCTAAAATCCGCTCCGGAATCATCATGATTCCGTTGGTCTGAGGATCACGGACAGGGATTTCTTGGAAACCCTTGGTGACCAGGCGCGTTCCCGAGTGCATAAGGTGTCGATAGGTCCAAATAGAACCGGAGGAACCGGATTTTTCGATGGTGGATTTTTGATCAGGCTCACCCATTTGTTCGATGAGCGACATGACGGAATCACCTCGTTTGACTATAAATGCTTCGGCTGGTGGGGCCTCGGTTTTAGATGAGGTCGTTTCGCAGCCTGTAAAGAAAACGAGAATGACTAAAAAGGAGAGAATAAGCGGAAGAAATGCGGGTGTTTTCATTTGTTGATAGGAAACGAATGTCTCTCTTCGTTCAGTACTGTTTTTCTTTCACCGTAAACCTATTCTTCAAAAGCAGATTTCCAAGCGGCGAGTTCGCGTTTCATCGCTTCAAAACGCTCTGGGTGATCGGCTGCGATATCTCTGGTTTCGGAAGCGTCTTTTTCGATATTGAAGAGGAAACTGTTCGCCCTGTCGCTCACGAGTTTCCAAGGGTATTCATACACTGCGCTGCTCTTGCCGAAATCATTGAACAAGGTCCTTTTCGGGTTGCCGGTTTGCTTGCCGTTCCAGTATTGGGCTACGCTGATTCCATCCATCGATTCGGGTACAGGCTCCCCGGCCAAGCGGAGGAAACTCGGCGATAGGTCGATAAGGTGGCTAATCATCTCCTGGTCCACCGAGCCCCGGCGGCTGGATTCAATCCCAGCAGGCCAATGTAGAATGAAGGGAGAACGAATACCGCCTTCGTAGCTGCGGAGCTTGAAATAGCGGTAGGGAGTATTGGATACGTTAGCTAAATCGGAACCGTAGCTTTGAAAGGTGGTTTCATCGCCCGGAAATTCATCCCCTGAAATACTGATGGGACGACCATCGCGGGTGATTGCTTCGCCACCGAGACACCCCACCGCATTGTTGTGGCCGATCGATGTGCTGGAATCCGCGCCATTGTCGGTCATGAAACATATAAGGGTGTTTTCCAGTTGCCCCGTATCCTTCAAGGCCTTGATCACTTGCCCGATTCCCCGGTCCATGCAATCGACCATTGCCGCGTAAACCGCCATGCGACGCGTATTCAAACTTTGATTAACCTCCGACCAGTCCTGATGACTCGGTTCGGATAAAGCGGCCCCTTTCGGAAGCACGCCTATGGATTTCATTTTTTCGAAACGAGAACGACGAATTTCAGCGAAGCTCTTTCCTTCATAAAAGGCCTCATACTTGGCGATGTCCTCAGGCAATGCGTGCAGCGGCCAGTGAGGAGCCGTATAAGCCAAGTAGAGAAAGAAGGGAGATTCAGAATGCTCGCGCGCGTGGTTCCGTATATTCTCCTGAGCGTCATCGCTGATCGCATCGGTCAGGTAGAAATCGTCTCCAATCTCATCGGAGGCAGATGCCTTGCCGCGCATCAAGCTATAGGGATTGAAGTAGCTGACCGCGCCGTGCAGATTTCCGAAATACGTGTCGAACCCGAACTCCAATGGATTTCGGAAAGGGTCGTCATGGCGATATTGATCCAAATGCCATTTCCCACTCAGATAGGTCCGATAGCCTGAATTCTTCAACCGGTCTGCGATGGTAATGGTCTCGGGCTTCAGACCATTTCCAACGGTCACCTTCTGCCAATACTCGCCCGTTAGAAGAGAAGCGCGCGTCGTCCAGCACTTGGACGTATTGTAAAAATTAGTGTAGCGAATCCCATTATCGGCCAACCGGTCCAGATTCGGCGTTTCAATCTCGCCGCCGAAGCAGCCGATGTCCGAATATCCCAGGTCGTCAGCGAGGATCACGATCATATTCGGCCTGTCATTTCCGAATGAATACAGAGAAAATCCTAGGACGAGCAAAAGGCACAGAAAATATTTTAGGGAAGGCATCGGGGATATTCTTTGTTCGGTTAATTAGCATTATTCGATCGAACACCGCAAGACTCAAGGCGGATAAACTTTGACAGGGTTATTTTGGATCAATTAGACAGGATGCCATAGATCGATTATTACCCCTCATGCAACGCCCCGTGCAGCGCTTCTAGCCCACGAATAGACCCAAAACAAGGAATGAAATTAACACGAATACTCTCCGCAATCGCCGTTGGACTCTTCAGCCTCATCTCCCTAAAGGCAGAAGACCGACCCAATATAGTTTTCTTTCTGGTCGACGATCTCGGTTGGTCTGACGTCGGCTGCAACGGTAGTCCCTTCTACGATACGCCGCATATCGATCAGCTCGCTGCAGAAGGCGTCCGTTTTACGAGCGCCTACGCGGCCTGCCACGTCTGTTCGCCTACACGGGCCAGCATCCTTACGGGAAAATACCCGGCGACCCTGAATCTGACCGATTGGCTCAATGGTCGCTCAGACAGGCCCTATCAGGTTTTGAAAAATCCTGACAAGGCCATGGCTCTCGACTCCGCCGAGACCACTCTGGCCGAAGCCTTAAAAAAGGAAGGCTATGCCACCGCCCTGTTTGGCAAGTGGCATCTGGGAAGGGACACCACTCCGACCGGGCATGGCTTTGACGTGCATGTCCCCTACTCGGTGAACTCCAACCTTGGACGGCGTGGGTTTCACAACCCGAAGGATATCCCCGGTCTAGATGGAGGAGAGTACGTAACCGATCGCTTAGCAGAACTGGCCGCCAAGTATATTGATGTGAACAAGGACAGGCCTTTCCTTTTGTATATGTCTCACTTTTCCGTGCACGACCCGATTCACGGTCGGCCGGACCTGGTTGAGAAGTACAAGAAGAAACTAGCCTCCATGCCGCCCCAGCCGGGGCCTGACTTTATTCTCGAAGGGAACCCCGATAGCCCGACCTATCCGAGCAGAGCTGAACTCGATGAATTGATAAAGCAGTCGGAGTATCGGGATACCTACACGTCCTATGCCAACGACCTCGTGAAGGTGAAACAGAAGCAGGACAATGTTGAGTTCGCCGGAATGGTTGAAAGCGTCGATCAAAGCCTGGGGACGCTCATGGCAAAACTGAAAGAGCATGGCCTCGAAGATAACACCATCGTTTTCTTCATGTCGGACAATGGTGGAATGTCCGTGATGAACGGCACTCCCCATTTCAAAACGACCAAAGACAAAATAGATACGCGGGCTTCCTCGTCAAATCTACCGCTGCGTGGCGCCAAAGGCTGGCTCTACGAAGGCGGAATCAGGGTTCCAATGATCGTCAAATGGCCGCATCAGGGTAAGGTGGGGATGATTTGCGATGAGCCGGTCATCAGTACGGACTTTTTCCCTACAATCCTTGAAATGGTCGGCGTTGAGAATGAAATCGATGACATCGATGGGAAGAGCTTCACACGCCTAGTGCGCGGCG
>JABITN010000069.1 GCA_018700525.1 Opitutales bacterium | reverse complement strand
GAAGTTTCTGATGATGCGAATTTTTACTGAGGCGCTATTCCGATTGCGTTTCGAATAGCGCCAAGTTCATTTTTAAGGTGTTTCTGGAATAGACTAATGTCCGCGCTATGGATAAGGAAATTGGCTCCGAGGCGAAGAAACCTCTCTTGCTGTTCCACACTGCCCCAAAAGTGAATTCCCGCTCCAATACCCGCAGCGCGAGCTTTCTGAAATATTGTTTCACACGCCGCTAGAAAAGCCGGATCATCGTATTTCTCAGGTATGCCGAGACTACAAGACAGATCATGCGGTCCAATCAACAAACCATCGATTCCAGGTACTGCCAGTATATCATCCAAAGCGTCAAGCGCAGGTACGCTTTCAATGTTAACGATGAACAGTCGTTCCTTCGCTCCATTGGAAATATAGACTTCAAGCTCCGGTTCGACGTCGCCTCCATCGAGTATTCCTTGCAATTTCTGTCCCTTGATGGGCCTACATTTAATCGCTCCACGAAGCTCTTCCACTTGTTTCACGGTTTCCATGTAGGGCGCAATAACCCCCGCCGCTCCACCATCGAGAGCCATCGTTGCCGCGTAAGGATCGGGCGACGGAAT
The DNA here is from genome assembly GCA_018700525.1 of Opitutales bacterium. Lineage (GTDB taxonomy): Bacteria > Verrucomicrobiota > Verrucomicrobiia > Opitutales > Opitutaceae > Pelagisphaera. The sequence goes on along the minus strand of JABITN010000069.1, from coordinate 2,564 downwards.
TCGAACGATTGGCGGAAGGCCGAGGGCCGCGTAAGTTTGACACATCCAACTCAATTCCGCTCGATCTATAGCGATGTGTTCTGTATCGATGAATACAAAATCGAGCCCACAGTCACTCACGACCTCAGGCCATCGTGGCGATGGCGATACTATGAGCGTACCGAAGACAGTTTCTCCTGAAACCAGTTGATTACGTAGTTCAGCAGGAGTCATGGCTTAAGTTTGAGTTTACCGAAATGAATATGTGTTCGCGAAATATCCGCAGTTCCGCTATCCCATACACACCGAAAGTCACCAGGCGCAACTTCCACAAGGGTGGGATACGAATTCTTAATGCCTGCATGATAGAAAGTCAGCTCTTCGCTCCAATCTCTCCCGGCGGATTTTATCTTATATCGCAATGAGGTGCGACCGCCATTCGGGAAACCTGGCTCCCTGCCACGTTGAGCGGGGCCATCATTGTAAACGTAAATATGCGTTCCGTCGGATGCCTGACCAAAGTAACCCTTGGATTTCGCATTATGCAAATCCGGCTCTGGACGAGCAACGCTCCATGTATGGCCACCATCACTACTCACGCTCGAATAAGCGCGGGGCGGATTTGTAGTAAGACTTGAATCGTCGTAGTTGGCAGTTCGCATCACCATTTTCAGCTCTCCTTTCCTATCTCCTGGAGCAATATTCCCTTCATGCAGGAAAACTCTAGCATCTATCGGTTGCGGGATAAAAGCCTCCAGCTTCCACTCCAACAAGCTGCTGCTGCTCAAAACAAAATGATCCCGCGAACCTCTGGAGTCGGCGGCAAGGGTGTTTCTATGAGCAGGAAGCAAATAACGCTTTTTGCCCATTATTTCGGTTTCAACGATTCCCGCATTTAGAATCAAAGGACCCGTGTAATGCATAGCCATTTCGACCTGTGTCCACGAGAATCCTCCATCAGCCGTAAAAGCCGCTACCAGATGCGACTCTTCACTATTTTCAGAGGCGATCGGACTCCTCATCGCATAACACCAAATCACATCCTGTTCAGGACTCTTATAAAGAACGGGATTAGCATACGCGAATTGCAACGCACCCTGCCGCTGGCGATGATTGAAAATGGGAATGGGTTCACCCCAAGTGTCGCCATCGTTCTTCGAAACAGTAGCCAATATGTCCCCCATATCCTTCTTCCCATTGACCATCGCCCCAAAGGCGACAATCAGATGATTCTTTTTATGACCTTGGATAATGAACGGTTGCCAAACGCGCCAAGCGTACGGGTGCTGTTCAATTCGGCGTATCGTTCGGACCTCCGTAACGTCACCTTCATACGGAAGCTCTTGGCCATCGCTATTCGTTATCGCGATCAGGAAAACGAACAAAGAAAACGACAATCGCGACGACTTTTTGAGTAGTTTAACATTCATGATTATATTGCTACTATTTCACTTCTTTTGAATGGGCAGCGCTCCTCTCCAGCCAACTTTCAACCGCTGCTGATGTTCCACCAATATGTTGAAATACTCTGGATTGCCCGCAACATTACGCATCTCATCGAAATCGTTTCTATGATCATAGAGCTCCTCTGCCTCTATCTCACCCGATTTCCAATTTTTCCATTGCACGAATCGAAAACGATCGGTTCGTACCGAATATCCCATCACATCTCCATGGCGTTCGTGCCGAACCCCTTCAAACATACGAGGATACTGGTTGAACGCAGCCGTTTTCCAAAAGAGATTGGGGTCATCAAGAAGTGGCATCATACTTAAACCTTCAAGCTCGCTTGAAACCCTTAACCCGCAGACATCCGCTAAAGTGGGATAAAGATCCACCAACTCCACGAAAGCATTCGAAGAAACTCCTTTCGCCTTTTGGCCAGGCGTCGACACAATAAGTGGGACACGGGCAGCTAACTCATAATTATTGGCCTTGGTCCACAGACCTTGCTCGCCAAGATGAAACCCATGGTCGCCCCAGAGACAGACAACGGTATTTTCCGAAAAACCCAATTCATCCAGCCGATCTAGCAATCGGCCAATCAAGGCATCCACATAACTAATACACGCATAATAACCATGCCGAAGCTCTTGAACCTTCGCAGGAGATAGCTTACTCGCGTCCTTCGGAATATCGGTATAACCTTCAAGCTCATTCCAGCTTCGCAAAGCGAATTCGGGAGCGCCTTGCGGGTGCTTATTCGAAGCGGGCTCCGAAATATCCGAGCGGTCGTACAAATCCCAATACCGCTTCGGGGCGACAAACGGCAAATGCGGCTTACGAAAACCGACTCCCAAGAAAAAGGGCTGTTTTCTTTCCTTAAACGCATCGAGAGCGTCCAAGGCTGCATCGCAAACCATCCCGTCAACGAAAGTACTATCCGAAGTATCTACGCCCTCCGAAGCGGCTCGCTTAAGTCCAGTGCCCGCCAAGTTTTCAGGCGATGCGTAACGCCATTCCGGGTTGCGGCCATTATCGAAAATAGGGTCTTCGGACCAAGATGGGCCGTCCTTAGAGGGCGTCCCATTTCCGTGATAGATCTTCCCAATGGATCGCGTATGATACCCATTGTCCTTAAAGTG
>JABITN010000042.1 GCA_018700525.1 Opitutales bacterium | reverse complement strand
TATCGATATCGTAGCTCGTCGTTTCGATGAGGCGACCACTCGAATCGACTCCCTCTTCGAAAACGCCGATAATCCCGCTTACTTGCACATGCTAAAAGGCAAAGCCCTTCTCGCCGGGGAGGACAATGGTCCCGGGGAAATAGAGCTCAAGCGAGCGATCGAACTGAAGCCAACTTTGCGGGATGCCTATTTGTATTTGGCCGTCTACTACACGATTTCCGAAAAAGCAGCCCAAGCGATCGCTAAACTAAACGCGCTGGTTGACCTCAACCCCAAGGATATCGACGCGCTGATCCGAATTGGAGGAATACATGAGCAGCAAAAGGATTTTACCGCTGCCCGTTCAACCTATGAGAAAGTTATAGCGATCGATGCTAATAATACTGCCTCTCTCAACAATCTCGCCTACATAAACGCGGAGCATTTCAACAATATCGACGAAGCCTACGACCTAGCGATGCGGGCACGCGACCTCCGTCCAACGGACCCAATGATTGCGGATACCTTAGGCTGGATCAATTTCAAGAAAAGCGACTATCAACTTGCGCTAAGCCTGATTAAAGAAAGTGCCTCAAAAATCAGTCAGCATCCAGAAATTCAATACCACCTAGCCAAAGCTCATGCAGCTCTCAACAATGTAGCCGAAGCCAAGGCGGCCTTCTCCAAGGCTCTGGAACTTGGCCTAGAAGGCAAAAAGGCTGACGAAGCGAAAAAAGAGCTAGGGCAATAACAGTGCTTATTAAGTGCAGAGGAGGCTGCTGAATTTTCAAATTGAGCTGCTATCCGTCTTCATAGGACTGCGTCGGGACAAGAAGGTTTCTTAACCGCGGAGGGCGCAGAGTTCGCGTGGGAGCCTGGATTGATTAGGGATGAAAGATTAGGGATTGTTAACCACTGAGGCTATACACATAAAAAAAGCTTTGCGATCTTTCCGGTTAATCTCTCCACAATCAGGATTATCAGATTAGAATTTCCCAAATTCAGCCTTATTCCCTCAGCCCTCAGACTTAGCCCATGAACCTCTCCTCCCAACTCGCGTACATTTCTGCTGTAATCTGCGGGCTCATTTGTGCCGTTTACCTCATTCTAACGCTGATGGGCAAACGTCGTTCCATCGCTCGTTGGGCTTTTGGCGCAAGCATGGCCATCTTATGTGTAGAAGGTGTATTGACGGGATTCAGCACAGCTGCTCTAAGGGCAGAGCAATTTCTATATTGGCAACAGACTCGTTTAGTCGTTCTCTCCTTCTTACCAGGAACCTGGATCCTTTTTAGCCTAACCTACGCACGAGGGAGCACCCGCAAATTCCTTCATGCTTGGCGATACGTGCTGATTGCCACCTTCGCCATCCCTGCTTTGCTCGCTACATTTTACGGCGACAGCTACATCCTTTTTCGCCAACTTCAGGGAGATGGCCAAATCACCGTACTCTTAGGTTGGCCCGGGCAAGCTAGCCACTTTCTCATGATCCTAGGCTCTGTTTTGAGCATGATGAATTTGGAGAGAACCTATCGAGCCGCCGTCGGCGCGATGCGCTGGCAGGTCAAGTACATACTACTCGGCCTAGGAACGCTGTTTTTGGTGCGCTTTTATACAAGTAGCCAAGCCTTTTTGTTCGCCAATGCGCATACCGGAATGGATACGATCAATTCGATTGGTCTTATTGTATCGAGTTTACTGATCATTCGTGCCCTAAGCCGACGAGGCCATTTCGATATCGAGCTTTATCCCTCTCATGCGGTCCTCAGCAATTCGCTAACCATATTGGTAGCCGGCATATATCTGCTCAGCGTAGGGGTACTAGCAAAACTCGCTGCCCTCATAGGAGGCGATATAGCCTTTCCACTTAAAGCACTCGGCGTATTGGTAGCCTTAGTGCTGCTCGCCACTCTTCTCCAATCCGATCATTTTCGCCTAAACATAAAACAGTTCGTCAGCCGGCATTTCAAGCGGCCCATGCACGACTATCGGACTGTCTGGAAACGTTTCACCGAAGAAAGCGCCTCGCACGTACATCAGCCTGATCTCTGCGAAGGTCTCTCGAAGCTCATTGCGGAAACCTTTGATTCTCATTCCGTCAATCTCTGGCTCTTCGAAAATGAGCGAGCTAAGTTGAACCTAGCAGCATCTACAGCTCCTACCGATTCCGCTCCAAATACAATCAATTTGCCTTCAGATACATTGCATCGATTAAAAGCGCAGTATGCTCAATCGAACCGACCTGTGGATTTGGACAAATCGAAAGACGATTGGACCCAATACCTACGAGACGCTAATCCCAAAAAATTTTCGCATGGCGGCCACCGTATTTGTATTCCCATAACTGTGAGTGATTCAATTTTGGGCCTGATCGTCGTCGGCGATCGCGTTAGTGGAATTCCATTCACCGAGCCTGAATTCGACATTCTCAACAGTATTGGCACACACGCTGCCTCTAGCCTGCTAAATCTCCAACTTTCTGGAAAACTCGTCGAAACTCGCGAATTAGAGGCTTTCCAAACCATGGCCACATTTTTCGTTCACGATCTTAAGAATGCCGCCTCTACCTTGAATATCATGGTAAAGAACCTTCCGACACACTGGGACAACTCTGAATTTCGTAAAGATGCACTGCGAGGAATCTCCAAGACAGGGGATCGAATCAATGACATCATCGGTCGGCTTAGCACCGTGAGAAATGAAATCGAAGTCGACCTAAAACCATTGGGGTTGGACCTGTTTGCAAAGAGTATTATCAATACCTGGCAAGCGCCCGAGAATACAGAATTCGTCACCAACTTCGAATCTGACGCCATTGCCAAAATCGACAGAGAGCAACTCGGGAAAGTGTTGCTCAACCTCATGATCAATGCCTCCGAAGCGATGGAAGATGGCGGCCGTATTGAAGTAAGCACTGCCGTAAATGAAAAATACGCCCTATTGTCCGTCTACGACAATGGCTGCGGCATGAGCCAAGAGTTTATAAACAAGAAACTATTCCGTCCTTTCCAAACGACCAAACAGCGAGGTCTAGGCATAGGTATGTTTCAAAGTAAAATGATTATCGATGCTCATGGCGGTCGGTTTGAAGTCGAAAGCCAGGAGGGAAAGGGATCGACCTTCCGGGTGTTACTGCCAATCGAAAAGGAAGGGTGATTGGGTTAAGCGTTGTCTAACCGCCCACCCGCGAGCGGGTTTGAGGCCGGAGAGGCCGCGGAGGGGATTCTCGAATAAGAATGCATATGGCATTTTGAGGTTGGAGGTTTATTCCGTAACGATAAGCTACTCAGCCTTTTACTCAATACTCAGTCTCATTTCTGATCTCAAACCCGTTCCAGCTAGTGACCGGTCAATCATCCAAATCTTATTATAACTCAAAACGAACTCACCTACGAAATAATTGGCGCAGCAATAGACGTACACAAAGTCCTCGGACCAGGCCTTCTTGAAAATACATATGAGCGATGCCTAATGCATTAACTCACATTACGATCTATCAAATCCGGACGACAAAAAATTCAATCAATCAACTACAAAGGTATCGAACTTGACGAAGGCTATAGGCTAGACTTACTGGTCGACAATCAAATCATATTCGAGCTCAAAGTCGTCAATTCTATTACCGATGTTCATATCGCTCAGCTTCTCACATACCTAAATCTCTCAAAACTCAAAATTGGATACTTGTTAAATTTCAATGTAGTTACCTTAAAGACTGGAATTCGTCGCGTAGTGAAAAATCATTAATCGGATCTACCCTATTTCTCAGCCGCCTTCCCGGCCTCCGCGGTTAAAACTTCAACAAGATATCCATTAAGTCGTTAACAACTTGTAACGAATTCTCTGAATTTCTCGGTACCCAATTATTACTCAATGAATCCCACTTTGCTTATAGTCGATGACGACGAAGAAATCCGCACTCAAATGAAGTGGGGACTCGCCGAAGAGTACGAAATCGCCCAAGCCTTCGATCGCCCCTCCGCTATCGAGCGCTTCCGCGTCCATCAACCCCTCGTCGTGCTGCTCGATCTCGGTCTACCGCCACATCCCAATGCCCCCGACGAAGGTCTCTCGACTTTAAGCGAAATTCTCGAAATTGAGCCAAAGACGAAAGTCGTCATCGCTTCGGGTCAAGGTGAACGCGAAAACACTCTCCAAGCCATCGGATCCGGTGCCTATGACTTCATGTCCAAGCCGATCGATATGGACGAGCTACAGCTATTGCTAAAACGTTGCTTCCACGTCGCTCAACTCGAACGCGAATACCTCGACATGAAGCGGCAAACTCAAGCTGACGCATTCGAGGGCATGGTAGGCTCCAGCAAACCCATGCAAGCCGTTTTCGATACAATTCGAAAAGTCGCCACTTCTGACGCATCGGTAATGATTCTAGGCGAAAGCGGAACGGGCAAGGAAGTCGCAGCGCGAGCAATTCATCAGCAGAGCAATCGAAGAAATGAAGCCTTTGTCGCCATAAATTGCAGCGCTATCCCCGAAAACCTCCTCGAAAGCGAACTCTTCGGGCACGAAAAAGGATCCTTCACCGGAGCTCATGCCCAGCACATAGGGAAGATCGAACAATCGAAAGGCGGTACCCTCTTTCTCGATGAAATCGGGGAAGTGCCCCTTCCGGTTCAAGTTAAGCTCCTTCGGTTCCTTCAAGAGGGATACATAGAGCGTGTCGGAGGCCGCGAGACCATCCAAGTCAACTCCCGCATTCTCGCGGCAACCAACGCGGATTTGAAAAAGGGAATGACTGATGGCAGCTTTCGCGAAGATTTCTATTTTCGGCTGGCAGTAATCGAACTGAACCTCCCTGCGCTTCGTGATCGCGAAGCCGACCTCTCCGTTATTGCAACCGCGCTTTTGCAAAGATTCGCCATCGAAAACAGCAAGGAAGGTCTCAGCTTTGCCAAAAAAACCTTCACCTCCATGTACCAGCACCCATGGACTGGTAACGTTCGCGAGCTCCAAAATCGCATTAAACGAGCGGTCATTATGTGCGACGGAAAAACCATTTCTCCGGAAGACATGGAACTTTCCGGCTCGGGCGGAACCGTAATCGGTCAAACACTCAAAGAAGCTCGCGAAAATCTCGAACGAGAACTCGTTGAGCTCGCTCTCAAGAAGCACAGAGGCAGTATCACTGCTGCCGCTTCGGAACTCAGCGTCAGCCGCCCGACATTCTACGAGCTCATGGACAGGCTCGGCATCGAACGGTAGACGGCATCAATAGTAACTCTGTGATTCAGCCTGGGTGTACAATTAAACAAAATGCAGGAGCCCCGATTTGTCGGTCCGATCATTGCAGGTTCCAAGCGGCTGACGCCGCGGCGTCAGTTGATCCCAAGCCTTGTCGAAGGACAAAGCGGAGTGGATTTGCTTCGTATCTACGCAC
>JABITN010000050.1 GCA_018700525.1 Opitutales bacterium | reverse complement strand
TCTACGCGCTCGATCGGCATCCGTTGGCAGGGATGGCCGCCGCCTTCGCTGGGGTCTCAGGCGGCTATAGCGCCAATGTTCTGATTGGGACGATTGATCCGCTTTTGGCCGGTATCACACAAGAAGCGGCTCGTCTGATCGATCCGGATTATGTCGTGGTGGCGACCGCCAATTGGTATTTCATGGTCGCGTCGACTTTCTTGATAACGCTTGTGGGCTCGCTCGTGAGTATTTTTATCGTAGAGCCAAAACTGGGCAAATACGATTCCTCTCGGGCCGATCCGGCCGTACTCGATAAGCGCATGATGGAGCGGCTCTCCTGCGATGAGAGGAGGGGGCTGTTCTGGGCATTAATCGTGCTCTTAGGAGTGTTGGGCCTGATGGCCCTGACCTTGGTTCCTGAATGGGGAGTCTTTCGCAATCCGGAGACCGGAGACCGGATCAATTCGCCGTTCTTCCGCGGTTTCGTTGTGTGGATCCTCATTTTCTTCATCGCGACGGGTTATGCCTATGGCCGAGCTGTCGGCACAATGCGGACTGATCGGGATGTCATCGATGCCATGGCCAAGGCCTTGGCATCCTTGGGACTTTATATCGTCCTAGTATTTTTCGCCGCACAATTCGTTGCCTTCTTCGGCTGGACCAAATTGGGAGCAATCAGTGCGGTCACCGGCGCGGAGTTCCTCAAAGATACCGGCATGACGGGCCCGATGGTCTTCTTCTTCTTTATCCTCATGTGCGCCGTCATCAACCTTTCCTTAGGCTCGGCTTCGGCGCAGTGGGCGGTAACGGCGCCAATTTTCGTGCCGATGCTTATGTTGATTGGATACGCTCCGGAAGCCATCCAGGCAGCCTATCGTATTGGAGATTCCACCACAAACATCATCACGCCCATGATGAGTTACTTCGGTCTCATCCTCGCGTGGGCGACCCGATACGACAAGAACCTGGGCGTAGGAACGATGATCGCGATGATGCTGCCCTATACGATCTTCTTCATCATCGTCTGGAGCAGCTTCTTCGTCCTATGGACCTTTGGTCTGGACCTGCCTGTGGGACCAGGATCGCCGACCTACTACAATCCGTGAAAGGACACGAACCAATCGATCCCGCTTTTTCAGAAAGAAATCTCAGAGAGTGTCTAATAATTCGATATTTTGTAGGGCCGTCGCTTGCAACGCGCCGCATTATGGAAAAAGGTGACCATATTCCGGATTGTTTTTCGGCTCTGGGTTTTCGCGTGGTGCGGGAAGCGACCGATGACAGAACCGCAGGTCTGAATCCGGGCGCTTACGGCCATGGTGGCTCTGGAGGTTCTATGATCTGGGCGGATCCGATAAACGATACGATTTACATCTTAATGAGAAACAACTGGGGCTCCAACCAGACTCCAATGGTTAAGACTTTTCAGAGAATCGTTAGTGCTGCTGTGAAATAAGAGTGGCATCAAAGGGTCAGCCCTTAGTTTGGAGATGTACACAAAAGTGTCGTTCCCTTTAATGGGGATATTTCTTGAGGGATTAAGGCCTCTGAAAGAAGTTTGGAAGATTAATGATCTGTTAAGATTCCCTTTCCGGATGTTCCGGTACCGGATAAAGGATAGCATTTGTCAATAGATTAACCCTTTAAGCATATATTTGCTTGCTGATTACCTGATGGGAAACGAGAGAGCATAAAGGTTATTCAACCTTGCATAATACGTACCGCCCGTCTAATCTAACGGATTATTCTTATAAGAATGAATTCTAAAATTCCAGGGGTTTCGAGCACAGCTATGTGACCTCAAAAAACAACGATACCATATAAATATGAAGCGTACTCAATCATACTCGAAGGTCGCCCTGTGTGCGGCTTTTTCTGTTCTTTTTGCTTTCGGAGCCCTGGCTCAGGAAAAGAAGAAATTCAAAAAGATCTTCAACGGCAAGGATCTCTCGGGTTGGGAAGGACTTCCTCAGTTCTGGTCGGTGCAGGATGGGGCCATTACGGGCCAGACGGATGATGACAACGTGGTGGACCCGAACACTTTCATCGTTTGGCAGGGGGGAGAGGTCGCGGACTTCGTATTGCTCCTGAAATTCAAAATCGTGGGGAACAATGATGATGGCTGGGCCAACTCTGGCATTCAGTACCGGGCCAAGGTATTAGATGCGGCCAAGTTCTCCGTGGGCGGCTATCAGGCGGATTTCGAAGCAGGGACCAAGTATTCAGGAATTCTATACGAAGAAAGAGGGCGCGGGATTCTGGCACTGCGAGGACAGAAGGTGGAGGTGCATCCCATTCCCGAAGGCAAGAAAAAGCCTGAGATCAAGGTGAAGGGTAGTGTGGGCGACTCCGATGAGATTCAGGCTGCGATTAAGCAGGGCGACTGGAATGACTATCGCATCGTCGCCCGAGGGAACCGATTGATGCACTTCATCAATGGCAAAAAAACGGTGGATGTGACGGATCTAGATGCGGAGAAGGCCGCCAAGTCTGGCATACTCGCATTGCAGCTGCACAAAGGAAAGAACATGACTGTGCAGTTTAAGAACATCCGCTTGAGGCAATAAACCAACCCATAAATTCCAATGATATTCAAAATAATTTTCTCTCTAATCGCAGTGAGTCTGATGGGCGCGTGCGCAACTCTTCAAACGCAGGTCGACCCAACGCTTGGCGAATGGCAGTACGTCATTGAAAACCTTCCCCGCGGAGAGCCTGAAGGAATGTTTACCATAGCGAAGGACGGGGAGGGCTATACGGGCAAGCTTCAAAGAAAGGGTGGAGATGGTGTTGCTCTCGATGATATAGTGATAGCGGTTAACGTTCTCGAAAGCAGTAGTTTTTCGGCGCAGGGGAATACGGTTGTGATGAGTGGAGCTTTCGAAGGAGAATCCTTTGAAGGAACGCTATCCGTCATGGGTCGAACGTTTCCCATCACTGCTGAAAAAAAGAAGTAGGGCAGTCTGCTGTTTCTTGTGCCTTGAAGTTCTTCTAAATGCCTCTGTTATTCTCACTCCGCTCGTTGAGGTGTCGTCGTGCTTGCTCCTCGGTACGAGGCGTGCGAGAGCACGGGCGTCAGTGTTCACCTACAAGAAACTATTTAATTTTCTCTTAGTCCCTACAGGGGTCTGAGGTGTCCTAGGAGCGGAACATTCTAATTTTTGCTGTTGGCGGATGCGGGAGGGTATACAGAGATCAATTCTCCATTTTGGATAGCGGCCACTGTCTCTAATATTCAAGTGTTGATTCACGGTCCCTATTTCAGGAAAATGATTATAAATTACGCGACCAAATACCTGCTCTCAGGTTTGCTGCTGCTCTCGGCGATGCTCGGAACGACGGCTGCAGAGAAACCCAATATTATCTATATCAACATCGATGATCTGGGCTGGGCGGATATCGGTATTAATTCGTACTAGATTATTCCCATATGACAGCCCCAGGCAAAACGTTTCGACTGACTATAGCAGCCTTTCTAGTGGCTCGAAGTTTGATCGCGATTAACGGGGCTAGTGAAGTTGATCAAGCTATAGGGTTGAGCTTTGAAAAAGACATCGCTCCGATACTCGAAGCTAAGTGTCTCGGGTGTCACAACCCGAACCAGCAGGAAGGCGATTTCTCCATGGCCACCTTGGAAGCCATTCAGACGGCCGACGAGGAGTATGTGATTCCGGGAAACGCGGAGGAAAGTATGCTCTATTGGATTACCTTGCCGCTGGATGATGGGGAAGCCCCTGAAATGCCGGAGGAGGGAGATGCGTTGACCGAAGAGGAAACCAAGGCACTCGCTGCTTGGATCGATGCGGGAGCGGAATGGCCCGGAGGACTGGTTCTCAAAGAAGCATCGAAAGCGGATGAATCCTGGTGGTCCTACCAGCCCTTATCTAAACCCAAGCATGCATCGCTCGACGCCTACATCGAATCGACGTTGAAAACCAACGGGCTGACGCTGAATCCGGAAGCGGATCGACGGACGTTGATCCGACGGGTGAGCTTGGACCTAACCGGATTACCGCCGACGCCTGAGGAAGTCGAAGCCTTCGTAACGAACCCGGACCCGCAGGCTTACAAGAATTTGGTCGAGCGACTGCTGGCATCGCCTCGTTATGGCGAGCGATGGGCTCAGCACTGGTTGGACGTGATTCGCTGGGCGGAAACCGTTGGTTTTGAAACGAACTTTCTCCGTTCCAACGCCTGGCCGTATCGCGACTGGGTCATCGCCGCATTCAACGACGACAAGCCCTACGATCAATTTATATTCGAGCAAATTGCTGGAGATACGGTCGGCGAAGACGCGGCTCTTGGTTTTCTGGTCGCGGGGCCCGCGAATCTCCCAGGCCAAATCGGCCGGGACGAAGCGGCCATGCGTAATGCTCGCCAGGACGAACTTGACGAGGTGTTGCGTACCGTGGGTCAGGGCGTTCTTGGGATTACCGTCGGTTGTGCCCGCTGCCACGATCACAAATTCGATCCCATCGAACAGAGCGATTATTACTCGATGCAGGCGATCTTCGCCGGTCTGAAATACGGTGACCGCCGCAAACGAGGTTCGGAGAACGACGACTGGTCAGCCCGCGTTCCTGCAGCGAAAACGAAACGGGATGTAGCCAAGACCGAACTGGAATCGCTTCGCTCAGAACACCAACTTCGCAAGCCGCTGGATACCATACACACCGAAACGTTTGCCCCAATAGAGGCGCGGTCGATACGCATGCGCATTGCCGCAACCGAATTTGGGTCGGCAGCCTCGCTATACGAATTCGAAGTCTGGTCTAGCAGTGATAACGAATCGGATCGGTTCAACGTTGCCCTCGCTTCGAATGGCTCGCAGGTCTCTGCGTCCAGTTACGCATTGATGAATCAATCGCGTCATTTCGATAATCTCGTCGATGGAACGGTTGACAAGCGTCAGGCCTATCCGTGGATTGCCAATGAAACGGGTCCTGCCTGGTTGCGTATCGAATTTACGGATGCAACGATCATTGATCAAGTAATCTGGCATCAGGGCCGTAGCAGCCGTGACCTGCCAGCGGAATACGTTATCGAGGTGCTCCCCACCGACTCGGAAGAATGGCGCGAGGTCTCTCACACCCGCGATCGGCTTCCCAGAACGAGCGATACACGAAAGGTAGAAGATATCGATCTTCCTTCGATTGGTCTCGATGCAAAGAAGTCAATTGTTGAGAAAATCCGAGCCCTCCGCTCTGCGGAGCGAGAACTCGCTCGTCTTTCAGCAGGTCCTCAAGTCTATGCCGCCAGTTTTGCCGCCGAGCCCGAAGCGACCTATATGCTTCGTCGTGGTGATTCGATGCAACGTCAGGATGAAGTCGTTCCCGCCATCCCTGCAGTGCTTGGTCAACTTGAAATCTCTGATGGCGCTGCGGAAGAAGAACGCCGCCTGGCTCTCGCCCACCATCTCACTCAGCCGGAGCATCCTCTAACGGCCCGTGTTATCGTCAATCGTGTGTGGCAACATCACTTCGGAACTGGTCTGATTGAAACGTCCTCAGATTTTGGATATATGGGATCGGCTCCCTCTCACCCCGAACTGCTTGACTGGCTCGCCGGGAGGTTTGTCGCCGATGGTTGGTCTCTCAAAAAGCTCCATCGGCTCATACTTGCGTCAAAGACGTTTGTTCAGTCAAGCATCCCGCGAAAAGAAGCTCTCGAGATCGACGCGGATTCCCGACTGCTTTGGCGCTATCCGCCCAGACGAATCGAGGCGGAAACGCTGCGCGACTCTATTCTCAGTGCGAGTGGCAAACTGCATTTCGAGATGGGCGGTCCTGGATTCGATTTTTTCAATCAACGCGGCGGACTCACCGACTACGTGCCGAAGGAGACCTTCGAGGAGGAGGGTTGGCGACGCATGATCTACGCGCATAAAATCCGCATGGTCTCCGTTGACATATTTGGAGCCTTTGACTGTCCCGATGCCGGTCAGATGAAACCGAAACGCCCTCGTTCGATCACTCCCGTGCAATCCTTGGGGCTGCTCAATAGCCCGTTCGTCAATCGTCAAGCTGGTTTTTTCGCGGAGCGTCTCCAGCGGGAGATGGGGGACGACAGAGGCGCCCAAATCGATCGCGCCTTTGCCATCGCTTTTTCTCGCGAAGCCTCGCCAGCGGAGCGAGAACGCCTTTCCGTCTTAGTTGACGACCATGGTCTTGAACAGGTCTGTCGCGTAATCTTCAACTCCAGCGAATTCGCCTTTCTCCAATGAAGCATTTCAAAAAGCTAGGCAGACCCATGCTCGATCGACGCAGCTTTCTTTCGGGCTCCGTCCAGGGACTTGCCGGCATCGCTCTTACGAAATTGATGGCCGAAGAACGCGCTCGCGCCGCCTCGCCGAAGATCGACGCGGCCAATCCGTACGCGCCCCGCCAGCCCCATTTTGAAGCCAAAGCGAAAAACGTAATCGTAGTCTTCTGCTCTGGAGCTCTTAGCCATGTAGATACCTTCGATTACAAACCGGAGCTCATCCGCCATCACGGCAAGCCGATGCCGGGCAGTGAAGAGCTGATTTCCTTTCAGGGTCCTAATGGAAATCTAACCCAGCCGCTTTGGAAGTTCCGGCCTCGCGGCCAGAGTGGCAAGATGATCTCCGACCTCGTTCCGCACATCGGAGAAATGGCCGACGAGATCAGTTTTATTCACTCTCTAACCAATACCTCGAATACTCACGGACCCGCGGTAAACCTCATGAACACAGGTTTCACCTTTGACGGGTTTCCCAGTATGGGAGCTTGGGTGAACTTTGCTCTCGGCAGCGAAAACCAAAATCTTCCCGCCTTCGTCGCGATAGAAGATCCCCGAGGCAACCCGGTGTCAGGGCCCAACAACTGGGCTAATGGCTTTCTACCCGCTTCGTTCCAAGGAACGCCCTTCAGCAGCACCAAGCCCATTCGCTACCTCGATCGTCCCGCTGCGTTTAGCAGCGATACCGACCAAGCCGCGAGTGAGGCATTGCGGTTCCTCGACGAGCAAAATGCGGCACGCTATCCAGGCGATGAAGAGTTGGCCGCTCGTATATCGAGCTACGAGCTGGCCGGGCGCATGCAGCTTTCCGTTCCTGAAGCGGTAGACCTGGATTCCGAGCCCGGACATATTCGGAAACTCTACGGTGCCGACAGTGCCAACGAAGACAAGGCCGCCTTCGCCAAGAACTGCATTCTGGCACGGCGACTCGTTGAGCGTGGGGTACGTTTCGTCCAGCTCTTCAATGGCGCCTATGCCACGATGGGACGTCTGAACTGGGACGGACATGGCGCAATGAAGGAACAGTACGATATTCACGGCGAAATCCTCGATCAGCCCGTTGCAGGTTTGCTCAAGGACCTTAAGCAAAGAGGACTCCTGGATGAAACATTAGTCGTCTTCGCGACCGAGTTCGGAAGAATGCCCATGTTTCAAATGGGCACTCAGGGCCGCGACCACAATCCGCACGGCTTTACCGGTTGGCTTGCGGGAGCGGGCGTCAAGCCGGGCGTATCTTACGGTCGCACTGACGAATTCGGATTCAAAGCTGTCGAAGATGTCGCCACGCCTCACGACTTTCATGCCACCATCCTCCATCTGCTCGGCCTAGACCACGAGCGACTGACCTATTACCACAACGGAATCGAACGCCGCTTGACCAATGTTCATGGTCATGTGATCCGGGATATCTTGACCTGAAGGGATTTCAATCGACTCAGGCAAACGAGCAGTTGCGCATTTTCGACTCGGAAATTTTTCCAAGATGAGTCGAAAAAGGGAGCTTTCTCGGAAAATATCGGCAGAATAAGGTTCTTTTCGAGATATCGTTTTTGCCATACGTATGACTGCCTCAATGCCCCCATTTTTTTCGAAACGTTTTTTCCGTTTTTCACTCCTCGCTATTTGGGCCAAGACCCTGCTGGCTAGCCTTTCCTTGGCTGCGGAGCGTCCGCACATCATCGTGATGCTAGCAGACGACCTGGGGTGGGGAGACGTGAGTTACCACGGCGTAGGCAAAATCGCTACGCCTCATATTGACCGCTTGGCGAAACGCGGCGCTCGCTTGGATCAGTTCTATTCTCAGCCCGTTTGCTCGCCGACCCGGGCCGCTTTGATGACGGGACGTTACCCGATGCGCTACGGCATGCAGTGCGGGGTCGTGAAACCTTGGGCTAGTCATGGCTTGTCGCTGAACGAACAGACCTTGGCTGAGGGAATGAATGCTGCGGGTTATAAGACGGCCGTGGTAGGCAAATGGCATTTGGGACATTTTGAACCGGACTACTTACCTCTTCAGCGGGGTTTTGATCTACAGTACGGACATTACAACGGCGCCTTGGACTACTTCACCCACGATCGAGAAGGAGGCCACGATTGGCATCGTAACGATCAGCCGGTTTACGACGAAGGCTATGCGACCGATTTACTAGGGGAGGCTGCGGCCGATATCATCGAGGCCCATGATTCGAATACGCCGCTTTTCCTCTATGTCCCCTTCAATGCGCCGCATACGCCCTTGCAGGCGACGGAGGAGCAGCTGGAGCGGAATGCTCATATCGAAGTTAAAAATCGGCGTACCTATGCGGCAATGGTGACGAGCATGGACGATGCGATTGGCGTGATTATCGATTCCGTCGATGAACATCTTTCTCGTGAAAATACTTTGATCGTTTTCTTTTCGGACAATGGGGGCCTCGTCCGTTTGGGCTCTAATGGGGAGCTTCGCGGAGAGAAAGACACGCTTTATGAAGGGGGTGTACGCGTCCCGGCGATCGCAGCCTGGGAGGGGACGATCGATGCAGGTGCTGTCGTGGAAGATCCCTTACATGTGGTGGACCTTTACCCCACCTTGCTAGGGCTAGCGGGAGGCGAGATTTCGCAAAGGCTTCCGCTCGATGGAAAAGATGCCTGGCCGAGCATCATCAAAGGTAAAGCGGTGAAACGCGCATTCATTCTTTATAATTTAAGTCCGTTTCATGGAGCGATCCGTATGGGTGATTGGAAGCTAGTGCACAACGGTCAAGCAGGGGCCAATGAGCGTACCGCCAAGGGCGAAGAACAATGGGAGCTCTTTGATTTGAGCGTCGATCCTTATGAAACGACGGACCTTTCCTCGAAATATCCAAAGGAGTTTCGAAAACTGAAAGCCAAGTTGGCAGAGCTGTCGGGAGTGGCGGTGGCGCCGCACATTGCCCCGAGAACAATACCGAGCAAGTTTAAAGCCCCCAAAATTTGGGGGCATGCGGAGTAGCGAATATCCATCAATCTAATACCTTTAATGTATAGCCAATGAAAAATCTGTCGTTCCCCTTCACCAACCGATTAAGATCAATTCTTTTAGCCACTGTTGCCGGAATTTGGATGGCAGCTGGACTGGCCCACGCAGCTATGTCGGAAAAACCCAACGTAGTCCTGATCATTTCAGACGACCAGTCTTGGACTGATTACGGCTTCATGGGCCACGAAACGATTCAGACCCCGCATCTGGATATGCTCGCCAAAGAGAGCGTTCTGTTTCGTCGCGGGTACGTTCCCACCGCGCTTTGTCGTCCCTCATTGATGACGCTGGCGACCGGCTTATACGCGCATCAGCACGGCGTGACCGGCAACGACCCTTCCCGCGCTCGAACCGATCGAGATTCGCCGGAATACACCCAGCTGCGAGCGGAATTGATCTCGTTTATCAAAAATCATGATACGCTGCAGGGACTGCTTGGCGAGCAGGGCTACTTGAGTCATCAAAGCGGTAAATGGTGGGAGGGAAGTTTCCAGCACGGTGGATTCACTCATGGGATGACGCGCGGCTTTCCTGAGCCTGGCGGACGTCACGGGGATGACGGACTCAAGATTGGACGAGAAGGAATGAAGCCTATCGAGGACTTCGTTGATTTGGCCGTGAAGGAACGAAAGCCGTTTTTCATCAATTATGCGCCCTTTTTACCGCACACGCCGCACAATCCGCCAGCCCGTCTCTTCGACAAATACAAGGACAAGGTCGACTCGCCGCACGTTGCTCGATACTACGCGATGTGCGAATGGTTCGACGAGACCTGCGGTCAGTTGGTGAAAATCCTCGAGGACAAAGGGGTTCGAGACAATACCTTGATCGTTTATGTATGCGACAATGGGTGGATACAAAATCCAGATGCGCGGGGCTACGCTCCCCGCTCCAAGCAAACCCCCTACGAGGCGGGCATTCGTCAGCCGATTTTCTTCAACTGGCCAGCGAAGTTGAAACCAGCCGACCGGGAGGAATTGGTGAGCAGTATCGACCTGTTCCCCACGATCGCAAAAGCCACTGGAGCTCGTATGCCGAAAGGCTTGCCCGGGCTGGACCTCTGGTCGAATTTGCAGAATGGCAAGGAGATCAAACGCAAGACGATATTCGGAGAAGGCTTTGCCCATGATATCGCCGACCTGCATAATCCGCAGGAAACCCTTCTTTATCGGTGGGCGATCGAAGGGCGATGGAAACTATTGCTGACCTACGATGGCGAAGTTGCCCACTACAAGACCACCCATCCGCGTGATGAGAAACGTCCCCAGCTATTCGATCTGTTCAAGGACCCGCACGAGACGGAGAATGTAGCCGGGGATCATCCCGATGTAGTGAAGCGACTCGTGAAGAAGATCGACAATTGGTATCCAGTGACAGAACGAAAAGTCGTGCGCGTTTTCAAGTAGGCTCGAAAATGAATGATAGAAATTCTTATTTGCGGGATTTGTCGGCAGATTTGAGATGAGAAGGAGATATAAGGGTGAATCCGCTCTTCAATCGCGTTCAGCTTCATTCAAAATAGTTGGCTTTCGACAAGGCCATCGTTCACGCTCCAAAATGTTCCTCGCCCTTATGAATCGTTTCTTATCTACCCTTTTTGCTATGGTGATTGCCGTGGCTTTCGCTAGTCTAGGCAATGCCTCTAAGCAGCCTAATGTTATTGTCCTCCTTGCGGATGACTTGGGCTATGGAGAACTGAGCATCCAGGGCAATCCTGAGATCCCCACGCCGCATATCGATTCGATCGCAGCCAATGGAGTGCGTTTTACCAATGGATACGTGACGGGTCCTAATTGCAGTCCGTCACGAGCGGGATTCTTCTCAGGACGGATACCGACGCGATTCGGCTATGAGAACAACCCGATCGGCGAGCGCAATGAGGATCCGGCCATAGGCTTTCCAGCAAGTGAAGTGACGATTGCCGAGACGCTGCTAGAAGCGGGCTACGTCACGGGAGTCATTGGGAAATGGCATCTCGGAGGTACGGCGGCTTATCACCCGTTTCGTCATGGGTTTGAAGAGTTTTATGGTTTTATGCACGAGGGGCATTATTTCGTGCCGCCGCCTTGGAAGGGCGTTCACACGATGCTGCGCCGCTCCACCTTACCTGGGGGCGGTAAGGAGGGACGCTGGGTCGGAAAAAAGGGTTTGAGCTATCACAAGTGGCCGCGCGACGAGCCGGACTACGATGCGGACAATCCGATCATACGCGGAGGACAACCGGTAGAAGAATCTGAATACCTGACCGATGCACTGACGCGTGAGGCCGTCGATTTTATCGATAGGCACGACGACAAGCCCTTCTTTCTTTATCTGCCGTACAATGCGGTTCACAGTCCGCTGCAGGGCGCCGATGCCTATATGAAGAAGTTCTCTCACATCGAAGATCTTCAGCGACGCATCTTCGCGGCGATGTTGGGTAATATGGACGATAGCGTGGGGGCGATTTTGAAGCAGTTGAGGAAATCAGGATTGGAGGAGAATACGTTGGTCTTTTTTCTGAGCGATAACGGCGGCCCGACTGAAGAATTGACGTCCTCGAATGCTCCTTTGCGTGCGGGAAAGGGTACCATGTACGAGGGCGCCTTGCGGGTGCCGTTTATGGTCCAGTGGAAGGGGACGCTGCCGAAAGGAAAGGTATATGAAAAACCAGTCAGTTCGCTTGATATCTATGCGACGGCTGCCGCGAGTGCTAAAGCGAAAGCTCCGAAGAATATTGAAGGCGTCGATCTGGTACCTTACCTAACAGGCAAACGTTCCGACAGACCGCATGAGACCTTGTTTTGGCGTCAGGGCGGGAAGTCCGGTTTGCGTCATGGCGATTTGAAGCTGGTTCGCATGGGTGGACGAAAGGGAGTCGGTAATTCCAAGTGGGAACTGTATGATCTTTCCAATGACCTTTCGGAAGAAAAGAATCTGGCGAGATCCAATCCCGAGCGCCTTGCCGAGCTGGTGGCTATTTGGGAAAAGATGAACGGCGAAATGAGTAAGGCTATGTTTTAGAATGTGGTAATAGGTGGTTTTTATCGCCCACGAAGGATACGAAAGTCACAAAGAGGTTCTGTGATTGGGTAAAGGTAAAATCTCTTTGTGCTCTTAGTGCCTTTCGTGGGATATTTTTTCATATGAAACGTATACTTACAACGCTTGCCGTCTTTCTCGCGATTGGGTTCGCTTCAGCGGATGACCGCCCGAATATCGTCTGGATCGTGGTCGACGACATGTCGTCTCACTTCGGATACCAAGGAGAGCCGCTCGTCACCACGCCTCGCGTGGATCGCTTGGCAAAGGAAGGCATTGTCTTCAGTCGAGCCTATGCGACGGCGCCGGTGTGTTCCACATTCCGTTCCGCGATGATCACAGGCATGTACCAGACGACAATCGGCGCCCATAATCACCGGAGTTCTCGGGGAGAGCTGAAAGTCGAGCTGTCGCAAAGTGTTCGGCCAATTCCCGAATTGTTCCGCGAGGCAGGTTATTTCACCACCATCGCCGATGCCTCTGGCAAAAGAAACGGGAAGCAAGACTACGACTTCGCGTACGAGCCATCCGATTTCTACGATGGGGTCGACTACAACCAGCGAGCGGAAGGCCAGCCGTTCTTTGCCCAATTCCAACTGCGTGGAGGGAAAATCAGGAATAGCGAACGAGGCTACAAGGCCGCCAGCGCTGATATGGATATACGGGTCGACCGCAGCGCTGTAAAGCTGCCTCCTTACTATCCGGACCATCCTGTGATTCGCGAGGACTGGGCGCAGTATCTCGATTCGGTTAACTACACCGATATCGAAGTGGGTCGCATTCTGGATCGCTTGGAAAAGGACGGAGCCCTCGATAACACTGTCGTCTTTTTCCTGACCGATCACGGGATCAGTCATGCCAGGGGAAAGCAATTCCTATACGAAGAGGGGATTTTAATTCCTTTTGTAGTCTGGGGTCCTGGCCTTCTTTCCGGTGAGTCTTTTCGGGATGAGCTTATCGCTCATATCGATCTCGGAGCAAGCTCGCTCCAACTTGCAGGTATTCCGCTTCCATCAGGCATGCAGGGTAGGCCGCTCTTTGGCCCAGATGCCAACCCGCGCGACTACGTGGTCTCGGCGCGAGATCGCTGCGACGAAACGATCGATCGTATCCGAAGTATTCGTAAGGGAGATTTCAAATACATCCGCAATTTCTATCCTCAACGCCCTTACCTTCAACCTTGCGCCTACAAGGATGCCAAACCCTTCATGCCTGTCCTTCGCGAACTCTATGCCGCGGGAAAGCTAAATGAAGTTCAGTCCCTTCACATGGCCGAGACCCGTCCGGAAGAGGAGCTCTACGATCTGACTCGTGATCCGTGGGAGATCAATAACCTCGCGAGCGACCCGGCTTATCAGAATGAACTCTCAGGCTTTCGCGCTTTGCTAGGTCGTTGGGTAATGGATACTGATGACAAAGGTAGGTTCCCCGAGTCGATCGCAATGTATGACAGCGATATGGAGCCTTACCTGAAAACCTTGAGGGTAAGAAAACCGGAAGCAGTGGCGAAAATAGAGGCGAATATCGCGTTAATGAAGCAATGGCGAATGGATGGGAAATAGCTCGTTTGCAGAGAAACGCTTATTCATGAAATTGATCTTTCGCGTTCTTTTTATTCTAACCGCTGCTTTGTCACCGGTTGTCGCTGAGGAGAAACCGCACGCGGTGAGCGTGTCGAAACCGAATATCCTCTTCTTTTTCGCTGACGATCAGCGACATGATACTTTGGGATGCGCGGGTCACCCGATTATTGAGACCCCGACTATCGATCGACTTGCGGCTGAGGGTGTCCGGTTTACGAATATGTTCGTCACGCGTTCGACCTGTTGGGCGAGCCGAACCACTATCTTGACAGGATTAACTTCGCGTTCTTCGGCTGAGTCGGATGCGTCGGACCAAGTTAAGCCGGAGGCTTTAACGGCCTTGTTTCCCGATCGCTTACGAGATGCGGGTTACCGAACGGCATTCTATGGGAAATGGCACGCTAAGATGCCGAAGGATTTCAAACCGGAGGAACATTTCGATGAATACGAGCGGATCTTGCGCAATCCCTACTTCAAAGAGATGCCGGATGGTTCGAAGCGGCACGAGACCGATTTGATTGCAGATCGCGGGATCGCGTTCCTAAAATCTCAACGGGGAAACGAAAAGCCCTTCTCTCTCAATCTTTGGTTCAACGCAGGGCATGCCGAAGACAACGACCGCATTCCAGGAACGGGGCACTATCCGTGGCCAAAGGCGATGGATGGGAATTATGACGATATTACGATTCCGGCGCCGCGATTATCCGATCCCGCTATTTTCGAATTGCACCCGGAATTTTTCAAAACGTCGAATCACCGTGAGCGCTACCATTGGCGTTGGGATACGCAAGAGAAGTATCAGCTCAATATGCGGGCCTATTTTCGAATGTTGTCGGGAATCGATCATGCGATGAACCGCGTTTTGAAGGTTCTGAAAGATGAGGGGCTCGCGGACAATACCATCGTGATTTATACAGCGGATAATGGCTACTATATGGGCGATCGCGGTTTTGCCGGAAAGTGGTCGCATCACGAGCAGTCCCAGCGCGTGCCCTTGGTGATTTACGATCCACGTCAGCCGGAACAGAACCGTGGCCGAATTGTGGATACGATGGCACTCAATCTGGATCTTCCTGCAACGTTTCTCGATTGGGCGGGCGCTCCGATCCCGGCGAGCTATCAGGGCTATAGCTTAAAGCCAATGATCGATGGTCATGAACCGTTGGAGGCCTGGCGTGAGGACTTCTTTTGCGAGCATTCCAACCCACGTTATTCGATGTCCTGGGAAGGGGTTCGAGGCGAACGCTACAAATACGCTCGCTATACGGACCAGGATCCTGATTACGAGTTTCTTCACGATTTGGAAAAGGACCCCGATGAGTTGGTTAATCTGGCGGAGAATCCAGAGTATGGGGAGATCTTAACTCAGCTTCGGTATCGAACTGATTCGCTTGCTGAAACCTTATCCAATGTAGATTTAAACTTTGAAGATGTCCAATAAGTTCGAGATTTGTAGAGTCGTATAATTACGATACTTAACGCCCTCAAAATGAAACTAGATGAAACGGATACTATTCATAATTACGATATTGCTCGGGAAATTAGCAGCTAACCAAGCGACTCCTCCGAATATTGTGTTCATTCTGAGTGATGACCAGGCTTGGACCGATTACGGCTTCATGGGGCACCAGGATATCAAGACGCCGCACCTGGATCGATTGGCTGCGAATAGTCTTGTTTTCGAACGGGGTTATGTGGCGGCACCGCTTTGCCGACCATCCCTGGCCTCGATGGCAACAGGGCTGTATCCATTTCAGCATGGCATAACGGGCAATGATGTTGACGGGCGAAATAATCGCGTGGAACTGGACGCTCCCATGCAAGCGGGCTTTCACCAGCATCCCAGTTTTATTAAAACGCTGACCCAGAACGGCTATCTTGCTCACCAGTCGGGAAAATGGTGGGAGGGCTCTTACAGTGATGGTGGCTTCACCCGCGGTATGACGCATGGCGACCCGGAACGCGGGGGTAGACATGGCGATGCGGGACTGAAGATCGGCCGCGAAGGGATGGAACCAATCACGGACTTTATCGACGAGGCGACCGAGGCGGAAAAGCCTTTCCTGCTCTGGTATGCTCCCTTTCTACCGCATACGCCTCACAATCCACCGGAACGTTTGCTTAATAAATATACGAAGCCTGGGCGAGCAGTCGACGTCGCTAAGTACTATGCGATGTGCGATTGGTTTGACGAAACCTGCGGGGAATTGCTTGGTTATTTGGATGATAAAGGGCTGACCAAAAATACGCTGGTGGTCTATATCTGCGATAATGGTTGGGCGGCTCGAAGTACGAACGCGGATGACCCGGATCAATCGCTCTGGAAAGGGTTTGCTCTGCGCTCGAAAGGTTCGCCTTACGAGAACGGAATTCGCACGCCCATCATGCTGTCTTGGCCGGGCCAAGTGAAACCGGAACGGTCGTCTCAATTGGCCCATGCGATTGATCTCTATCCTACTATTGCCGCCGCAGCGGGGTTGGAGGCTCCGAAGGATTTAGCGGGGATTAATCTGCTCGATGAAGGCGCGCTTCGAAAACGGAAAACTGTTTTCGGTGTGACGCATTCGATTCACAATATGACGCGTGGGGATCCTGATGATACGCTGCAATACCTGTGGTGCGTGGAAGGCGACTGGAAACTCTTGCTCCGCTTATCGGGAGTGGACACTACGAATTATAAGAATGTGCACATTTGGGATACGAAGCTGGTCAGTCTGTTTGATTTGAAGGAAGATCCGCATGGTAAAGAAGATGTGGCGGACAGGCATCCGGAAGTGGTCGAACGCTTAAAGAGGCGTATCGAGGATTGGCGGCGTTCGCTGAGAGACTGAGTTTTGGGCGACGAATAACAATGCAATATACAGGATTCGGCAGTGCCTTAATGAGCGGGCTACGAGAGCGGTTTGTAGGGTCTACGCAAACGAAGTCCCTACAGGCAGGTTTATGCGTCGCCTCATTGCTCCTCATCAGTCTTTCGTCTCATGGAGAAGAGCTTGGAGTCGACTTTGCCCACGATATCGTTCCGATCCTTAAGGAGCACTGCTTCGAGTGTCACGGAGGAGAAGAGGCCGAGGGCGGGTTCTCAATCAACACGCGTAGATTGTTTCTCGAAGGGGATGCCGCGATTCCTGGGAACGCGATGGAATCTCTGTTTCTCGAATTAATCTTAGATCCAGATCCTGAATACAGAATGCCTTCCGACGGGAAACCACCCGTTCCGGAGGCGCAAGTCGCTTTGTTGAAGCGATGGGTGGAAGAAGGTATGGACTGGGAAGTCGGCTATACTTTTGGCGGGCCGACTTACGAGCCGCCATTGAAACCGCGCAATCCCGATTTGCCGGCTATTGCGAATGGTCGGGATCACCCGTTGGATCGTTTGATCGATAGTTATTTGTCGGAAGGAAATCACTCGCGACCAAAGGCGATTGATGATGCGACGTTTTTGCGCCGCGTCTTCTTGGACTTAGTGGGCTTGCTGCCGACTCCTGAGGGAACGCGGGCGTTTCTGGCAGACCGGTCACTGGGCAAGCGGACGAAGATGATTGATGATCTCCTCGGAAGAAACATCCCTTATACGGAGCATTGGCTTACATTCTGGAACGATCTCCTGCGAAACGATTACGACGGTACGGGTTTCATCACTGGTGGCCGTAAGCAAATCAGTGGCTGGCTTTACGAATCGCTGAGGCAAAACAAATCCTTCGACGCCATGGTGCGTGAACTGATTGCTCCAATCGACGACGAAAGCTCGGGTTTTATTGATGGAATCAAATGGCGCGGGACCGTCAGCGCGGGACAGAGCCTTCCAATCCAATTTTCGCAAAACGTTTCGCAGTCGCTTCTCGGTATCAACATGAAGTGCGCTTCCTGTCATGACAGCTTCGTCGACCGTTGGACCTTGGCCGAGGCTTATGGATTGGCAGCCATTTATTCCGAAGAACCGTTGGAGTTGTTTCGCTGCGATATACCGACAGGCGAAAAGGCTAGTCCCGCTTGGCTTTATCCAGAACTGGGGCAGGTCGATCCTGCTGCTCCCAAGCAAGAGCGACTCGCTCAATTGGCCGAATTGTTCCTCCATCCGGAAAACGGCCGCGTCCCACGAACGATCGTGAATCGTCTCTGGGGGCAGATGATGGGGCGGGGCATCGTGTATCCGCTCGATGCGATGGGAACGGAGCCTTGGAATGCGGATCTCTTGGATTGGCTAGCATCCGATTTTCAACGCAATGGATATGATCTAAAGCGTACACTGCGCCTTATTGCGACTTCTCAGGCGTATCAGAGTATTGGCGACGAGAAAACTGGAACGAATGAGAAGGGCGATTTCGTATACAAGGGTCCTGTTCCAAAGCGGCTTACAGCAGAACAGTTTGTCGACGCAATCTGGCAATTGAGCGCATCCGCTCCCGTCGCTTACGATGCGCCGATAGTGCGAGGTGCGGCCCTTCCTGATAATTCGGATGAGCTCTCGATATCAAGTTCTTGGGTATGGGGCCCTTCGGTGGATACAGGGCTTCCTCCCAACGGGGAGACTGTTTTGCTTCGTCGGGAGTTCAACCCTAGTAAGCCAACCCGTTTCGCGAGTGTTATTGCGGCCGCGGACAATATAATGACGCTCTATTTGAACAATGAGCGGATTATTAGCGGTTCCGGTTGGATGGATCTCAAAGCCGGCTCCATCGCTTCGCGATTGGAGCAGGGCGGAAATCGAATTCTTATTGTAGCTGAAAACACGGGACCCAAGCCGAATGCGGCCGGCGTTTTCTGCGCGATCCGCATGGAGTACGAGGACGGTAGCGAAGAGGTCATTGTCACTGACAGTTCCTGGCAAGTAAGCGAAACAGTTCCTGAAGGAATCGCTCCGGAGAGGTGGCGACTTGATGAGCTGTCTTGGAGCGCTGCTAGAGAGCTTAAGGATACAAGTTGGGAAAAGAAAACGGACGCTCAAATTGGCGCTGTCTTGGCCAAGACTTTGGTCGGAAGCGAGCGAATGCTGCGGGCCTCGCTATTCAAGGCGGATAGCCTGATGCGTTCGCTCGGCCGCCCGAACAGAGATCAAATAGTCACCTCTCGTCCTAACGAACTCACTACGCTAGAAGCCGTCGACCTTTTTACAAGCGAGGATCTGATGAAATACCTCGGTTTAGGCGCGGAGAAGCTGATTGAGGCTAGAGGCATAGACAAGGATGCGATAATAGAAGACGTTTACCTCGGTTTATTGACGCGATTTCCTAATAGGAAGGAAAAGGCACTACTTCGCAAAACACTGGGTCGCAATCCCGACGCCGACAAGCTGACTGATCTTCTCTGGGCTCTTGTAATGACGCCCGAGTTCTTCATAATGCGATAGATCGCAATTCCTGTAGACACGCCATGAATTTCAATATCGATCCGACCGCACCTGAGGCCATCGCGCGAAGGGACTTTCTGAAGAAGCTCGCTTTGGCTTCGAGCGCCGCCTGGATGTCGGGCTCTCCGCAATTGGTACTTGGCAGAGACCTTCAGGCTCCTGCAGCGAAAGCGGATGCGTGTATTCTGCTTTGGATGGGGGGAGGCATGGCAGCTCCGGAAACCTTCGACCCAAAGCGATATGCGCCTTTCGAAAAGGGTATGGCGGTGGATTCCGTTCTCAGCACGTTTCCTTCGATTGACACGACGGTGGACGATATAAAAATCTGTGCGGGTCTCGAGAACATCGCTCAGATCATGGATCGTGGAACGTTGATTCGCTCCGCTGTCCAACCCGATCTCGGCAGTATATTACATTCGCGCCATCAGTATCATTGGCACACCGGTTATGTGCCGCCGCAGACCGTGGCGTGCCCGCATATCGGTGCCTGGATGGCCCGTGTTCTCGGGCCTCGGAATGAAGTCATGCCGCCTTTCGTCAACATTGGTCAACGCTTGGAAGGCGTGGGTGAAAAGGAAGAGCTCAAGGCGTTTACCACAGCGGGCTTTTTCGGTAGCGAGTATGGTCCGATGAACCTTCCCTTTCCTGAGCGGGCCGCGCAATCCGTTCGTCCGCCCGAGGGTATGACCAGCAAACGCTTTACGAATCGCAACAAACTTTTCCGCCAGCTTGTCGATCGGAATCCACATCGCGAATACGCTAGCGATTATCAACAAGAGTCTCTGATACGCTCGATGGAAAGTGCTTATCGGCTACTGAATTCGAAGGAACGCAATGCGTTCGATATCGAAAAAGAGCCGCAGGAAGTTCGTGATAGATACGATACGGGCCGCTTCGGCCGAGGGTGTTTACTCGCGAGACGTCTGGTCGAGAATGGGGCGCGTTTCGTTGAAGTCACGACTGAGTACGTTCCTTTTCTGCATTGGGATACGCATGCGGGTGGCCATGATACGGTCGCTCGTCTGCACAGTGAAATCGATCGTCCCATCGCTCAACTGGTCCTTGATTTGGAAGAGCGGGGAATGCTGGATCGCACCCTTGTCGTCGTGGCCTCCGAGTTCAGTCGCGATGCCATAATGGAGGGCAAGCCCGGTTCGGACGCGAACGATCAAGCCACGCACAAGGTCGACGTTATCACTGAAGCAAAACACTACGGATTGCACCGTCACTTCACAGGCGGAACCAGCGTGGCGCTATTTGGCGGTGGCGTTAAGAAAGGATTATTGTATGGCAAAACAGCGGATGAACGTCCTTTGGTCGCTGTCGAGAATCCTGTAAACATTACGGACCTACACGCTACGATCATGACCGCAATGGGAGTTAGCCCCAAGACCGAGTTTTCTATCGAAGGCCGCCCATTCTACGTGACCGAAGATGGGAAAGGAAAACCGGTCTCGGAGATCTTCTCATGAAGGTTGAAGTAAATGATATTCAACAAAAAATTAACCGCTCGCTGATCTAGGTTATCTGTAATTAAAAATTATACCCAATAAATTTATGAAACGTATCCTCATTACGACTATACTTTTGGTTACGTGCCTCCCAGTGAGCCCGGGGGCTCCGCCAAATGTGCTCTTTATCGCGATCGACGATTTAAATGACTGGGTGGGCTGCTTGGATGGCCATCCTCAAGTGAAGACGCCCAACATCGATGCCTTGGCGGAGCGGGGGACTTTGTTTACCAACGCTCATTGTCAGGCCCCCATTTGCAACCCTTCTCGAACGAGCGTGATGACGGGACTACGCCCTTCGACGACGGGCGTGTATGGCTTGGCTCCTTGGTTTCGTCAGGTCGATGACCTAAAGGATCTGGTGACCTTACCGCAGCATTTTTCGAAGGCGGGCTACAAAACCTATACGGGTGGGAAAATCTACCACGGAAGAGATTGGAATAGCTTAGGAATTAGAGAATTCGATGTCGTCGCGGAAGCGAAAGGAAGAATGAGGCCCAAAACAAAACGGGTAGCGACGCCTCGGGGTGGACCCGGGATGGACTGGGGTGTTTATCCTTACAAAGAATCCAATCAAAATGACTGGAAGACCGCTAGCTGGGCGGTCGAGCAGTTAGATGCAAAACCGAAAGATCCTTTCTTTATGGCGGTGGGATTTTCTCTGCCTCATGTGCCTTTATTCGCGACACAAAAGTGGTTCGATATGTATCCGGAAGATGGAGTCGTATTGCCGCGAATGCTTTTGGACGACCGTGAGGACACGCCGCGTTTTAGTTGGTATATCCACTGGAAACTGCCGGAGCCGCGACAGAAGTTTCTCTTGGAGGCAGGGGAGCAGATTAAGATCGTTCAAGCCTATCTCGCCAGCGTGAGTTTTGTTGATAGTCAGGTGGGACGCGTATTGGATGCTTTGGAGCGAAACGAATTGGAGGATGATACGATCGTCGTACTTTGGTCGGATCACGGTTATCATTTGGGTGAGAAGCAAATCACAGGTAAGAATACGCTCTGGGACCGCTCGGCTCGCGTGCCTTTGGTTTTCGCGGGGCCAGGAGTGAAAGCGGGACAGCAATCCCATCGCCCGGCGGAGCTCTTGGATATATACCCCACCTTGAGCCAGTTGTGCGGATTGGACGTTCCGGATCACTTGGAAGGTCTCAGCTTAGTGCCGCAGTTGAAGAACGCGAAGGCTCCCAGAAGTCGTCCGGCGTTAACGACTCACAATCCAGGCAACCATGGCGTACGGAGCGAGGATTGGCGCTATATTCGCTACGCGGATGGATCGGAGGAGCTTTACGACATGGTGAAGGATCCGAACGAGTTCATTAATATGGCATCGAATCCTGAATACGATTCGCAAAAACGAAAATTGAGAAAGCACATCCCTAAGTTTGACCGTGCCCATGCTCCGGGAAGCTCTAAAAGAGTGCTCATTTATGAAAACGGAGTGGCCAATTGGGAAGGCGAAGACATCGATCCCAACGAAGCGATTCCGGATTGATTGGGCCAGCGATTGAATTTGAATATGGGCAAGACAGAAAACGCCGAATAATTAGGAAATAATGGGGCGTTTGAACCGAAGAGAAGCGAGTGCTTTACTGTTGGTTGATAGGAAATGAATGTGTCTATTCTTTCGGTACAATTGTTCCGATTCGATTCGGGCGCAGTGGTTCGCCCACTTAGGTCGGGAATGATTCGCCGCCTGAAATAGGAAGTAGTTACTTCAGACTAATTGGACGTTTTCTTTAGGAGCACTTGTTTGAGCTCTTCGACTTTGCGGGGGAATTGTCCGGCGATATTTTGAGTTTCTTTTTTGGGAGAATCATGGTCGTAGAGCTCCGCGTAGCCATCATTGTGCAGAGTGAAACGATAGCGGTCGGTGCGGAGGGTCTGAGCTTTGTTGGTGTAGGCGTAGGCCGTGTGGCCTTTGGCGTTTGGCTTTTCGATTAGAGGAAGCAGTGAAGAACCGTGGGCGAAGTCAGGGCGCTCCAAGCCGGTGAGTTCGCAAAGGGTGGGAAAGAGATCGACGGTTTCGATGACCGCGCTCGACTTTGCGCCCGGACGTTTCATACCGGGGACTGAGATGATGAGAGGGGAGCGTAGGGCTTCTTCGAAGAGGCAATGCTTGCCCCAGATGGCGTGCTCTCCCAGGTGCCAGCCGTGATCGCCCCAGAGAATGACGATGGTGTCCTGGTCTCTACCGGTTTCCTTTAGTTTGGTGAGGATTTCTCCGACGTTATGGTCGACGTAGCTTACGCAGGCAGCGTAGTGGCGACGCACTGTATCCGCGTAGGCGTCATCGTCGCGAGGGTCTTGCCCGTAATGGAAATATTGGCTCATGAATTCGCCCGAACCATGCCAGGTGCTTTGCCCGCCTGGCTTTCCTGGATGGGGGATCGGAGGTAGGTCGATTCCTTTGTAGGGGTCCATATAGCGCTTGGGCGAACCGAAGGGGAGGTGAGGCTTGATGAGGCCGATGGCGAGGAAGAAGGGCTCGTCTTCACCGGCCAAATATTCGAGTTGTTCGAGCCCGGCGTCGGTAATTAGACCATCATGTTGATCGGCGTCGTTGTCTCCAGCACTTTGAAAAGCATCCATTTTGTTTTCCGAAAAGGATCCGATGGGTTTGATCTCCCCGTGAGCCAGGCTATGCATAGCGCCTCGTGGATGTTTCCATTGGCCGGTGGGCATGAGTTGACGATCCCAAGCGCCGGGCATTTCGAGGACGTTGTGATCGTACCAATCTTCGCCGCCCCAGCCGCCTGGGTGATGCGAGACTTTGCCGACGGATACGGTTTTGTATCCATTTTTCCGGAACCACTCCGGCATGCTAGGGGGAACGGATGAATTGGGAGATTTCAGTTTCTCGGCCCGTGCAAAGAGGGCTTGGTTGCCATAAGAACCGTACTGCCCAGTTAGCATCGTGTAGCGCGAGGCACCGCAGGTGGGAGCGTTTACGTAGTGGTTGTGAAAGGCTCTGCCAGAGGCCGCGAGTCGGTCGATGTTCGGCGATTGGATGTAATCGACGCCAAAGGACTTTAGCTCGGGACGAAGGTCGTCGACGCAAATGAGCAGAATATTCTGCTTTTTGGATTGGCTCTCATCGGCTACGGCAGGTGAGAAGCCGAGAGAACCGAGGTGTAGCGCGGCGGCGAGGAGTATGAAGCGTTTCATTTTCGAGGGGATGGGAGATTCAGTAGGTCCAATTTTAGGTCTAGGGCAGGTTGAAGGGGAGGTTTCGTGGTATCAAGGTGTAAATCGCGTGGCTTTACTAGGTCCTTCTTGTAGATTGCTCAATACGGCGTGGCATGGGACTGCCCCTCCGAAAGACCCGACAAATTGAGAGTGACAGATTTCGGCGTGGGCTTATTGTCGGCCCGATGAAAACACCTCTCGCTCTCGTTGTCGTATTCCTGTCGGTCGCCTTTTCCTGGGCGGAGCCGGCGAATAACCATCTAACTGGTAAAGAAAAGACTGATGGCTGGAAGCTTCTTTTCGATGGGAAGAGTTTCGAGGGATGGCGCGGTTACCAGCTCGACGTTGCACATCCAGGGTGGGACGTGCAAGACGGCTGCCTGGTTCTAACGCCGACGAAGGGGATGACAGATCTGCTAACGACGAAAGAGTACAGCGACTTTGAACTCGTAGCAGAATGGCAAATCTCCGAGGGAGGTAACAGCGGAATTCTCTTTCGGGCATCGGAAGACAATCAAAAAGTCTGGCACTCCGCTGTTGAGATCCAGGTTCTCGATAACGAGTTTCACTTGAACAAGAAGACGAACGAAATGGCTACCAACGAACTGACGCATGCGGCCGGTGCCATTTACTCGCTTTATCCGGCGAAGACGAAATCGTTTCGGGAACGTGGAGCTTGGAATGAAACCCGGATCGTGGTTAATGGAACGAAGGTGGTCGTCTATCACAATGGTACCAAGGTGGGCTCTTACAATACTAACGCCGCCGATTTCAAGAAGCGGGTAGTCAATAGCAAATTCAACAAGTATCCAGGATTTGGTGCGCTTCCCGAAGGGCACATCGTTCTACAAGCGCATGGCGACGCAGTGAAATACCGCAACCTGAAGCTGCGAAAACTCTAGATTGGTTCTTTATTCCTTTTTGGGTAAATACCTCGAAGCTTGCTTCGTCGCTACCTTTGAAAAATCCTCGCTGGTTGACCGATAGGTCTAGAGTTTGCGCGAAGGATGCTTCACTTGATCTCAATGAGGAACATTTGGCGCCGGTTGTTTTTGTCCAAGCCCGGCGTCAGTATCTGATCGTTGGTTCTATTCCAACGGGGCGCCGGGTCGATGCGCACGTCCCGGTTTTCACTGCGGACGCCTTTAGGGATGCCTGGACTGCGGACGAAGGCCCCGGTGGGACGGTGGTAGACGGAGAAGAAGTTTTCGGTGGAATCATCTTTGGGTTTGTAGCCGTTTACGAACCAGTTGGCGTCAGGCGATAGGGCGATGTCGCCTTCTGGTTTGGGAAACATCCTTTTGGTTCCGATGCGGCCGATAATTTTTCGAGTGTTCGTGTCGTAGCGAGTCTGTTCCAGTTTACCGTCTTCCTTAAGGCTGCCAATCATCACATTGCCGAGATCCCATTCGGGGTGGCCACCGATGAATTGCGTGTGCGGCGTGAGGTTCGAGCCGTCGATACCTACGGTGAAGGGGACATTCACGCGTTCGCCTTTTTTCTTTTCGCCGGGCATGCGCGTCCAGTTGGCTCGGGCGAAGAAGTAAACGCGGTTGCTATCGCGATTGACAAGCGTGTGGTTGATGAAAAGACCGGTGTGAGGGGAGTGCATCCCGTGTTTTTTTAGGACGTCCTCCATCTGACGATAGGAGACGATGAGGCGTTTTTTGCCGGATGCTATGTCGACCGCGAATATACCGTCGTTGGTCGGGGCGATGTCCTCTTTGGAAAAGTCGAGTGCCTCGGGATATCCGGTAACGAGTCGCAGGCGTGCGAGGCGTCCGTAGTTGATGGCCATGAAGTTTGAGCCGTCGAAGGCGACCCCGCCATTGCCGATGGAGGCGTCATCAAAACGGTATTCGCGGACCCGTTTTCTTTTTTGGACATCGTAGAGGACGGTGTAGACTTGACCGGTATCGACATCACGGTCGTTGAAAAAAAATTGGTGTTCAGCATTGTTGGGATTCCAGTAGAACATCGTGCCCTGTTGTGGGTTCCAGCCGTGAGTTTTATCGAGGCGAATGATTCGATTGTTCTTTTGCGTGTCGACCACGAAGACAGTTGCGGCATCTTCCGGTTTGGGCATGCGGTCTATGAAATCAAGTTCGAGGCCGAGGATGTAGCGACCGGAGGCGTTCCACGGAATGGTGCGGCACTGACCGATGTATCCAAAGATGTGATGCTTTTTGCCGGAGGTGATTTGTTTGACAGTCAGATCGAATGGAGCGGTCTGTCCCTGTGTTGAACATAGAAGCAATGATGAAAGCAGGAATACAGCAATGGGTAAGAGACAGGCGACTTTGGGTCTTCTAAGTAGGTTCATGTTTTGACCTATGAATGGCATAGTAGAGGAGTGGTTTTTTGGTTATTGGTACGAGAGCTATTGGGAAACCCAGAATAGCTCTAAAAGGTAACGATTTTATTTCGAGTCAAATATTCGTCGAGTTAATACGCTAAGCCTAGACCTTTTTTGAGAAGGACTCCACTTAAGAGCCACATAATAAAGGAGGCTTTGGCGATGTGTTCGGCTTCGCTCATATTATCTACTGTATCCATAAACCCGCGAACGGCTTGAGGGTTTAGCCATGGAAGGGATTGCCCATCCACGACCTGTGCTGCAGTTGTTCGAAAAAATCTTATTTCAGCGAGAGCGAATCGGGGTCATTGATCTCCATCGCATTCCTAGTCGCGCCCGGCATTTCGCCATGCGGAATCCGGCTCGCGTAGTCTCCTGCAGGAATGATTTTTCCATTCTCGATCCGGGGAGACGTATGCCGATGAGGGCTCGAGTTAGTCAAAATCGTATCTCCGGTTTGCCCGTCCAATCGGCAATCAAACCGTGGGCCTAAGCTATGATATTTTCGTATTCAGGATTTCCCGCCAAGTTCGTTAGCTGATTCGGATCCTTGCTCAAAAGGAACAATTCTTCTTCGGGGCAGGACTTCGCAAATACCTGCTATTGAGCTGCGGTCTTCTTTCCTGCGGCGTGCACTTTTCATAGCTCCAGCCCTGCAGGAGATTGAGTATCGGATTCGTAAGCGAGTTTCGGGTAATTTTTTCACGTACACGAAATCTCCGAATCGAACCATGCGTTCGTGGTTTTTGTAGACATGCCAGTCGTGTTCGGAAAATACCAGTTGACGTACTTGAGTCTTCGATTCTTTGAGAATTGAAAGAAAGCTCTGCCCTTGAATATTTTCGGGCGCGGTTCCATCGTCGGCGATGATTATATTGGCAAGAAGGAGAAAGGGGAATAAGAGGGGACTATACAATTAGGGATTATCCGGTTCCGTGGGCGGCCGTTTTTAAAAAGTCTTTCATTTATCGTCCGTTGTGGCAACGGCTTGGTTTTGAAAGTTGATAGGAGATGAATGTGTCTCTTCGTTCGGTACTTTTTTCCGATGTCAGGTCCTCACTCGGGCTGACCGCATCCCGCCGTAGTTCCGCGAATGAGGGACTACGGAGGAGGCGCACCTTCTTAATTGTAGGCCGCCTCGTTGATTGATTGAAAAGTATGACACCGAAACTTTATGGTTCGACGGAGTTTAGACAAGCTACTACTGGACATTGGAAGATAGTGATGATTTATACCAGTTCATCAGGGAACTAAAGCCAGGTGTTTTCATCGACAATCGGGTTTCGAAACGCAGAATCTTCAAAAAAGGCTTTGGCTCATTTGAGCAAATTGGCCCCGACTCAAAATTAAAACACTATTGGAAATCCTGTTATACAATGAATGATTCATGGGGTTTCAAAATAGAGGAAACCGATTGGAAAGGCCCCGAAAGTGTCTATAAAAAACTTACACGCGAACCTCGCTTCAAAAGGCATCAAATTATGAAACATTGGACGCTTGCATTTCTATTAATCCTTGACCTCGAAGGGCTGACCCAACAAGCACTTGGCCAAAAGAAATCTGAGGATTGGCTACCTCATTTTCTAGAGCGATTAGACCCTGAAAATGCTCTTGCCAATAAAATGAATAGCCTTGGAAAGCAGCCAACCAGGGCGCAGGTCATTGCCACAGCGGCAACTCATTTTCGATCACGATCGCCCTTGACCTCACTTTGGGTGATTCCTACAACTGCGAAGGCTACCGAGTTAGATATTGAGCAAGCCGACAAAGCCATTGATCACATTATAACCGATCGTTCCGGGGAGTTCCCTCTCCCTGATAATCTGCCCTGGTTTAATGCTCCAGTGAAGCTGGTGACTCTCGCCCGATTTCCGCATTTCGATTACCTGGCTCGCGCGTATGCATCCACGAAGGAGGAGCGCTATGCGGCAGCGATGGTTAGAGACATGTTGGACTTCGTTGAACACGTCCCTCTTTCAAAATCCGTCGACTATCATGTGCAAGTCGCAGCCAACCTCAACCCTTGGAACTGGGTGCTTCTCCAATGGCGTGTGAAACGATGGATCGATGTATTGGCGCACCTTCGGGCGTCACCCTCATTGTCCGATGAAGATTATCTTCGCATTCTAAATTATATGTGGGATGAGGTGGATTGGCTTGTGCCCCATAAAATCCTAGGGCTTCACAATGGAACGCTCGGTAATGCGTCCACCATTCTTTATGCTTCTCTCCAGTATCCTGAAGCTCGATCCGCTTCCTTATGGCAAAGCGACTCAACAGCGCTTTTAGATAGTTTTTTGGATACGGCCTTCTATCCACGTGAGTTTCTCATCGAACTGACCCTTGGGTATTCCGAGGGTACTTTATTGATGTGCAGCACGATGTTTGAATCACTACCCGACACTCCAGCTAAAGATAGGATATCTCCCAAACTGGAGGCTATTTTCGATGCTCATGTAGGCATGATGAAACCGGATCGCAGTATCCCTCGCTATGGAGATCACGGTATTTACGATATTCGTGATCGCGTCCTGCGCAAGGGCGCGCAGCTTTTCGATAGACCTGACCTGGCCAAGATTGCTGATCAATCTGGAGCCAAGGAAAGGTCCGACGGCTTTCAATCTTTTCCATTTGAATCGAATCCGTATTATCTAAGCGGATACTACGCGATGCGAAATGGGTGGGATATGGATGCGCAGTATCTGTCGATGGACGCTGGGCCGTTCGGTACAAACCACCAGCACGGCGACAAATTGAGCATCACGCTATCAGCCGATGGCGCCGCGTTTATTGTCGACCCAGGCACATCCTTGTATACCTCTGCGGAACCAGGCCCACGGTATGATATGCGACTAGGATTTTTACACAATGTGATCACAATTGATGGCATCGATCCCAATACGGGATGGGATCGTCACTACGCGTTTGACGTCCTTGAAAATAGATGGGTCACGAATCCGGTTTATGATTTTTTGGAGGGTACCTACGAATTCAGAAACAACCTACTCGACGCCATGTGGCGTAGGAGTGTGTTTTACGTCAAAGACGATTATTGGATCCTAATCGATGCCATCTACGGAGAAGGAGAGCATCGCGTCGAGAGCAATCTACAGTTCATGGTTGGGAATGAGGTTCAGCTCGAAGACGATCGTGCCCAGGCTACCGCGCCCAATGGGGCCACGCTCGATGTAGCTGAAGCGTTTGGAGCGGATCTACAGTCTGAAGTTCTTATAGGCGACACCCACTTTCCTGGGACCACTTTCCTTCGTCAGTATCCTAGTTTTCTCGATTGGCAACCCGGTGGTCGCGGGTGGGTAGGGTCTTTTGGTAATCATTCCCCCCTGAATGCGGTTCGGACGCATCCAGCCCCGGCGCTTTTGAAGTCCGGTACGGTAAAATTTCCTTTTAAATCGGTAACGGTTCTAACTCCTTCGATTGAAAAGCAGGCCCGGCAATCACAGATCCGAGTTGTCGAAGACAATCCAGACAGATTCACTGTGGAAATCGCAAATGATGGAAAGCAAGTCGATCAATTCTCCTGGAGCTTGGCCGATTGGCCAGACCATGATGAGAAAATCTCTGATGACTCGGGTTGGTGGGTGCGCCGGGTCGAAGGCGAGGTTAGCAGGATTATCGTTATGAATGAAGACTCTGTAACGATAGATTCGGTACAAGAAACCATTCAACTGAGCTTTGATGGTCCGTTTGAGGGACGGTTTGATCGAACAGACGCTGGGTGGATCGTAACACCGGATGCCTACAACGC
The DNA here is from genome assembly GCA_018700525.1 of Opitutales bacterium. Lineage (GTDB taxonomy): Bacteria > Verrucomicrobiota > Verrucomicrobiia > Opitutales > Opitutaceae > Pelagisphaera. Next base: position 33,800 of record JABITN010000050.1, on the reverse strand, counting down.
AGTCACACCTGAACTTCTGACATTTAAAATAACACGCGACGGACTCATTGAAAGCTTTAGCCCCGAAAGTGTGCAGCCACTGCAGTCAAACACGGGGCATAACTTGGTTTTGCAGAAATAGAACTCATTCGCTTTAACCTATTTAAAGTTCCTGAAATAGGTTGGTGGCTCGTTTCGGTTGCCTGAGAACCATATCAATGGAATAGAAGCCATCTGGTCATTCGCCAAAAGAAGGCTCGCGCAATCCAACGGCATCAGAGATGATAAATTCATCCTGCATCTGGCTGAATGCCAATTCAGATACAATAATAGAAATAGAAACTTAATGGATGTATTGGTCAATGAATACGCCATGCTTGTCTAGAGCCTAATTTTTTAGGGGTTTATCGATGTATAATCATATCCTCTAGCTTCATTGACCAGACCCCCCGCCCCCCGTCATAGTATTTCAACGGTGCCCCCCGTTTCGGTAAATCCAACCACCTGCCAGTTTCATGTCATATTCTCTGCAGTTTAGTGCATGCAAACACCACTTACTGCAACGAGTTTAAGACGTAAGTCATTGCCTCCTAGGTTACCGGCGAATTAGCGACCCGCCCTACACTTAATACAGGCGAAAAAGTTATTAATGGGACATCCCCTAAGAAATTGCCTACAAGACATCAGTGTTCATCAGTGGTAAAATACCTCGTATTCGATTTATTGTCACAATTTTTTCACGAGCCTGTATCCACTTCCCAAGCCTTGAAATTACGAATGGACCCTCCGGCTAGACCAGGGTTTAAACCGATTTTCGATTTTTCAACATTCAGTCCGCGAAGCTGACCTCCCAGTGTTTTCCCCGCAACGGTGGTCCGCGCTTTGTCGCCGAGAACTTCCAGTCGCATCGTGTACCATACGTCTCCTTTGAGGTTTAGCGCTTCGAGTCCGAAATCTACATCCGCTACAGATTTCTTTTCTTTGTCTTTTAATAAATGTTGAAGCGTTAATCCGACCGGTCGAAACGTTGAAGATACATTGGCGGTCGATTGGATGTTATGTCCTGCGTAGCCGGCTTGATCCAGGAAAATGCGGAAATGACGGTTGGGACCCTCCTGGGCGGGCAGCTTGAATTCGCACTCGATGATAATATCGTTTATCGGTGCGGTGTAGGTGATCACTGGCCCATGATTGTGCTCGGGGACATTTACGGCAAGCAGCGACCCATCGGACTGGAGAGACCAATCGCCCGCACTGACTCTGCGGATCCATCCTTCTTGCAGTGTGACTGATTCGCCCCAGGTTAATGACCTTTCAAAGGGGCTATCCAGAATCAGTTTCCCTTTTTTCGCTAACGGGCCAGCGAGGCTCGAAAGAGAAGGTAGCAAAACCGCGACGAGGAAACAGCTAATGAAATGGGGTAAGCACATTAGAATTTTCTCTCATTCTAGGTATCCGGTGGCAAGCTCCTATGGTTTGTGGGGGTGTCTGTTCTGATTCCCGATTAGAATTGAAAAGAGGGAGAATCCACGCGAGTCCCTAGTGTAGCTACTTAAGAGGGTGGCGTGGCGTTTTGGCGATCTCTTGCTTAAATGGGTAAAACGCCGATGTTCCGTGATCGGTTTACAGATCGTTGTCTCGAATTGCTTCCAGCTTTGCGGTCATTCTCGCTTTGAAGGCTTCGACGGTTGGGGCGTGCTCTGGGTTTTGAGCCAAGTTCGTGTATTGGTCGGGATCCTTCCTGATATCGAAAAGTTCGATACCGCCTGATGCATCTTCGTGGTATTGAATATATGCCCAGTCATCGGTGCGGAGCAAAAAGCCTTTCCGCATGGGCGCTACGCTGAACACCGCGTCGCGAACCGTGTATTCAGGATTTTGAAACACAGGCGAAATGTCTTTGCCTTGGAGGCGATCTTGAGCGGGTAATCCGCATAGCTTCGCCACAGTAGGGTAGAGATCGAGCAATTCGGTGAGCGAGTGGCAGACGGCAGGCTCTTGACCAGGTACGCGGATGATCAGCGGTACGCCGGAGGACTGGTCGAGTAGGCTGACCTTGGCCCAGAAATCATGTTCGCCTAGATGGTAGCCATGGTCGCTGGTGAAGATGACGATGGTGTTGTCTTCCTGCCCGGACTTTTTCAAAGCATCCATCACTTTGCCCACCTGCCGGTCCATAAACGCAACCGAGGCGTAGTAGCCGCCTACGGCTTTTTTCTGGCGGCGTACATCCATCTTCATGTTTACGCTGGTCTTGTAGTTGATTCCTGGTTTCGGGATATCGTCCCAGTCGCCATCGCGTTTTTCAGGTAGGACCATGTCGCTATAGGGCAGATAGTCGTCGTAGTATTCGCGGGGGGCTACGAAGGGTACGTGAGGGCGGACGAATCCGACTGCGATAAAGAACGGTTCGTCTTTGTGTTTCTCTATAAGCTCGACGGCTTTTGCGGCTGTCTTGCCATCGGAATGGACCATGTCGTCTCCGTCCGCTTCGACCACGACAAAGGTATTGCCGCCTTTTACTGGTAGGGTGCCGTCGGGATTTCCTTCCAAGGTTTCGCCGGTTCCGGGTGCGGTCCATTCGGGTCCAGGACTGTTGAAGCGCTCGGTCCACGAAGCTTCGTCATCGGCGCCGTGGCCTCCTTCTTCTATTCCACCGGGTACGCCCATGTGAAAGATCTTGCTGACGCGGGCGGCATAGTAGCCGTTGTTCTTGAAATGCTCGGACCACATGGCCCGATCACCGATCTGAGGACGAGGGTTGCTGTATCCAAGTGCGCCTGTAGCATGGGGATAATAGCCCGACATGAATGAGGCCCGAGAAGGACCGCAATAGGTGCCCTGGCAGTAGGCTCTTGAAAAGAGAGTTCCCGTCTCGGCAAGCTTGTCGATGTTGGGCGTTTTGCAAACCGTGTTACCGTAGCATGAGAGGGCGGTCGGTGTCAGGTCATCGGAGATGATGAACAATACATTGTAGGGCTTGGACGCCTTTGCCTCAGTTAGTGCCGCGAAGACGAGTGCAAGCAGAGAGCAAAGGGGAAGTAGGGGCTTTGGGAATTGATTCATAACAAATAGGTTTTTGTAGAGAATCGCATTTTGAATCGAAGGCGAGCGCATTTCCGTTAAGCTCGATCATTTCGAGCATGAATTGTCGCCTCCTCCTTCGCGTAAAGCTACGGCGGGACGCGGTAAGCGAGACGCCCTACATTAGATTTTAGGATGGGTCGCTGAACCGTCAATCAGTGTATCAGTCTTCGTTGTTCTGAAACTAGTTCCAGGATTCTTCGATGACTTTTTTTAGGTCGGGGTAGGGTTTGTCGCTGTCGCCGAATTCTTCTTTGAGGCGTATGAGCTCAATCTTGAGTTTCGCGCTTATATCACTGTATTCGGGATTTTTATACACGTTGCTCACCTCTTGAGGGTCTTTCTGTAGATCGTAGAGCTCCCATCCGGCTTGAGTCTGCTTGTCGACGGCTCCCGTGGCTCCGAGGGCAAGTCCATAGTAGAAGATGAGCTTGTAGCGATCGGTTCGTACTCCGAAGTGTCCGGGAATGTGGTGTCCGTTTAAGTGCATCCAGTAGCGGTAGTAGACAGACTCGCGCCAATTCTTCGGTTGTTTTCCTGTATTCAGAATGTTAAAGAAACTCTTGCCTTGCATGGCGTCCGGAGCGGGCAGCTCGGCAGCTCGGAGCAGGGTGGGCGCAAAATCGATATTCGCGCACAAAGCGTCGGTAGAACTGCCGGCGGGAATTTGTCCTGGAAGGCGGGCGATGAAAGGCATGCGAAAGGCCTCTTCGAAGATCCAACGCTTGTCGAAGTAGTCGTGCTCTCCGAGAAACATGCCTTGGTCCGAGGTGTAGACGACCAGCGTGTTCTCGGTCAGTCCCGATTCGTCCAGATAGTCGAGGACGCGGCCGACGTTCTCGTCGACTGCTTTGACGCAGCGTAGGTAGTCTTTGAGGTACTTTTGGTAGGCCGCCTTAGTTTTTTGTTCTTCGGTCATTCCGGTCATGTCCAGCTGGGCGGTAGGCCATTTGTAGCTAGTCACATCGTCGATCATGTTGCGACGGTCTGCCAGACGGTGGGAAATGGAAGTGCCGAAATCGCGGCTGGCTTCGGAACGGTGACTGTAGTCCTCCCAGAGACTGTCAGGTTCAGGGATCTCAACGTTTTCGAGGAAATTCAAATGCCGCTTCGCTGGCTCCCATTTGCCGTGCGGTGCTTTGTGGTGGAGGAAGAGGGCGAATGGTTTGTCGGCGGGACGATCTTTTAGCCATTCCAGGGCGTAGTCGGTGATCAAGTCCGTGTAATATCCCGGCGTGGTTTTGAGGTTCTTGGTCAATTTGTAGGGAGTTCCTTTTTCGATAAAGATAGGGTCGTGGTACTTCCCTTGTCCCGGTCCGACTTTCCAGTAGTCGAAGCCGAAGGGCTCGGTCTTCAAATGCCACTTGCCGATGAGGGCTGTTTGGTAGCCGCCTTTTTTCAGGAGAGCGGCGACGTTGACCGCGTCAGGTGGAATGGGGTCCCTAAGCGTTTTGACGCCGTTGATGTGACCGTATTGGCCGGTCAATACACTAGCTCGGCTAGGCGTGCAAATGGCATTGACGCAATAGGTTCGGTCCATGCGGACGCCCTCTGCTGCCAATCGGTCGATACTGGGCGTTTTGAAAACCGAAGTCAGGTGGCTTCCATAGGCGCTAATTGCATTGGTCGCATGATCATCAGACATGATGTAGAGGATATTCATCGGTCGTCCCTGTACCGAAAGGACAAGGCCCGTCATGGCCAATAGTGAAAGTAGGAGTGATTTGCTCTTCATGTGTGTTGCGAATAGTCTCGGTCTTGCTGCTTGCAGGCGATCCCAAATGGGAATGAGGGTTTTGTTGTTGTTGGCGTTTTTTGCGTGGATACAAGTCAACTTAATTCACTTTAGAAGAATTTTATTGCAGATTCCACGCGAGTCCCTCGCGTAGCTACATTGCGGCGCAGTGTGGTTCCTAAATAATTTTTAGTTAAATTGGCACCAATGCACTACGCTGGGCGTCTAAACACGGGGACTTTCATCGACTCTCCATCGTTCAAGGCAGATTGGTGGGCGACGATTCCGGGGACCGTGTAGGAAAGTGCTTCGTAGATATCGACGGTGGGTGCTCTGCCTTCCTTAAGAGCGCTTACAAACTCATGCGTCAGGAATGTGTGCGAGCCATGATGGCCGCTGTTGTGCCTCAAGGGAGCCGGAAGTCTATCGGTCATAAACCACTCCACCTGCTCGTAGGGAATAGAATTGGTTTTGCTGCGTGCGAATCCGGCGTCATCCGAATCTTTCGTCTCGGTTCTGTTTACAATCATAGGCGGCGACGAATAGGTCCGGTTGGGGCCGTAAAAGCTCATTTTATCGCCAATCCATTCTGCCCGTTCGCCCCCCATATGGGCTCCTTTCCACCACACCTTGCAGTAAAAACTATTGCCGCGATCCGTTTTGAACATGGCCGTGTTGTTCCAAAATGGATTCTTGTATACGTTGTCCTGAAGGATTGGGTCGTTGTCTCCCCATCCGTGGCAGGAGACTTCGGTCAGCCTTTCACCCGTCACGCCCACTAGATGAGCGGTGCAGTGGGTGGGGTAGTACATCGGCGGGAATCCATGTCTCCACGTTCTGGATCCATCGGCGTTATAGAAGAGGGACTCCAGTCCATCGTGCTGATAAAATGACTCGCAGTGATAGAGATTGCCGAATTTTCCGGCTTCGTAGAACATCCGTGCCGAAATAGCGAACTGTTGGTAGTAGCTCGTCTCGGCCATCATATAGGTCAGTCCTGTTTGCTCAACGGTATCCAAGAGCTCATAGGCTTCTTCCAGTGTGCCGCATGCTGCTGGCACTGCAGAAATAACATGCTTACCGTGCTCCATGGCCAGTTTTGCATGTCTTACGTGATCCGGCGCGGGCGTGAAAATCCCAATCGCATCGATATTTGGATCTTTTACCATTTCCTCAAGCGACGGATAGGAATTCGAACACCCATAGGTTTTCATTAACGCATTCCGTCTCTCCAGTATAAGATCCGTAACCGCTTCAACAATACAGTCCGGATGTTCGTGCCATTGGAACTGCAAGCCGAAACGTCCCCCGGCTATTCCTATGCGCACCTTATCTGAACGGCCTCGCCTCGAAGAGGCCTGCTCTCGAGCTGAAACCAAAGCCTGAGAGGCTCCCAGAGCGCCAGCAACCGCCAGGCTCCCTTTGTTTATGAATTGCCTTCTTGTAACGTAGTTTTTCATATGGGCCTTAATTTTTAACTATAAGAGGTCTCGAGAATTGTATAATAATTTTAACTACTAAGGGCACGGAGGTATGGAGATGTTGGGATTAGTTTTGCCCCGTTTCTCCGTGTTCTTGTAGCTTCGTGGTTTAAAAAATAGTAAGATAGGTTAGCCTTTCCTCTCGTATTGCGGTATCTTCATTTTTTCCCCTCCGCGCAGTGCCGATTGATGGGCGACTATTCCAGGAAGGGTATAGGCCAGCGCTTCATAGATATCGATGGCTGGTCTCCGGGCTTTGGCGATCGAGTCTACGAATTCATGCACGAGGAAGTTGTGCGATCCTCCATGTCCGCTGGGAAGACGAAGTTCGGGAGGCAATAGACCTTCTCGTTCATACCAGGCCTCTTGTTTGTAGGGTTCGATTCCATTGGCCGCATGGGAATAGCCTACATCGTCATTCCCTTTTTCTCGGGACTGGTGAACGATCTCGGATTTCAGGCCCTTCCCGCCGGTGCCATTCGTTTCAAAGCCCGCCATTGTCCCAAGCCAACGGGTTGGGTGTCCAGCTTTGACGGGTGAATTCCAAACTACATCTATTCGAGCTGCATGTCCCTTGTCGGTTGTGAACTGGGCGTATGTATTCCAAAAAGGATTACCGTACGAATTGTCCTTCATTATCGGATCGTCATCGCCCCAGCCGGTAGCCGATACCTCCACCAATCGTTCGCCAGTCAATCCTGTGATATAGGATACGTTGTGGGTATAGTAATATCCGGGCGGGAATCCGTAACGCCAAGTCCGTTGCCCTTTCTTCCATTGATCCCCATCTTCACCGTCAGCTCCGGTTTCATAGTAGAGCGATTTCAAACCGGGATGATGATAGGCACTTTCGAAGTAGTATATATCTCCCAGTAGTCCTTTGTTGTAGAAATCGCGGGCCGACATCATATAGTCGCGGTAGTAACTCGTCTCGGCCATCATGTAAGTAAGCCCTGTTGATTCAACCACATCCAAGAGCCTTTCGGCTTCTTCGATCGAACCAATACAGGCAGGGACCGCCGACAAGACATGTTTCCCGTGTCTTAATACTTTGGTCGCGTGATCCACATGATCCGGCGCACCTGTAAAAACTGCGATGGCGTCGATATTGGGATCCTTTATCATTTCTTCGAGAGAGGGGTAGGTATGGGTACACTCGAAGGTCTTCACCATTCTTTCGAGTCGTTTTGGCCGCAGGTCAGTCACTGCAACTACTTCGCAGTCCGGATGGAGCTTAAAGGCTCCAAAGCTAGATCCAAACCGGCCACCGGCGATTCCAACGCGTACTTTTGGGGACTTCTTCAAATTCAATCTTTGACCTAGCAACGTCGAAGGCGCCGCTGCTCCTAGAGCTGCGAGGCCGCTGGATTTGAGAAAGGTCCTACGTGTTTGAGCGAGTCCGGCATCTGAATGGTGTATCTTTCGCTTCATAAGCAATTAACTTGGGTAGAGGTGAACGAAGCTGATAAGCTAGTGATTCGAGGAATGAGCTACAAGGGATAAGTGATCCTGTCCTATTGTAGGTCGCCCCGCTGAGGTGTCATCCTGAGTTCGGTCGGCGACCCGTCCTACATTCAATCTAATCGAAAAACGGGGAGAGTTGAGAAATGATGTTTATTAACATCGCTCGTTCCTCAATGGGTACCTACGGGGCAGGGCCGAAATCACTTCACTGCATTTTGTGGCTGGTTCGTTAGGTCGACCCGCACTTTGTTTCCGCCGCCCGCTTAGGTATTGACGCCACCTTAGCTGCCTCCCGCTGCTACGTCGCTAAGCGAGGGACTCGCGTGGATTCTGCAATTGGTAAACGATCTGGACTTAAGTTGACTCGTTTGGGCTGAGATAGAGGTAGTAGCTACCTCGATATATCGAGGCGGTGTTTCTGCAAATATCGCTGGTTATCCTCGGATCACCATGAAGCCTTTTGGGGAGAAATCATCTTGAGCTCTTTTACCAGAGCTTTGATTTCAGTCTTCAATTCGGCTTTCTTGGCTAGCGGGGCTTTTTTAAGATTTCGCTTCAGGACCTGCATCTTTTCCCTTTTGTCCTGGATCTCTTGTTTGGCTTCCGGCGACGGGATGGTTTTGTCGGCGTTATCTGGCTGAAATTGCGTCATGCAAATCTTAAGCTATTAAAAAGACGCAAAGTCGAGACCTAGTTGCGGTAACTGTCGCTCGGCTTGGTTGATTTTGACCACAGAAGGCACAAGGGGGATTGATGCTGTTGTATTGGCGAAGCGTGCTTCCAACGACGCTCTTCGAATTTCGATGAGCACCTACCTTCTTCGAACTACGCAATGCGAGGCTTCGAAACGAAGAATTATGGCGACTTTTGAGTTGGCTTAGGTGTTGTAGGAAGGCATCAATTTGGAAGCATTTCTTATGAAGCATTTTTGGCTAGGCTTAACGGATTACAAGAGGGCGCACAGTCTCATTTGGGAAGAAGGCATCTGGAAGCATATGATTATTCCAGGGTTCTTGGGAGTGCTCTATTTCCCGGTTGTTTTCGGCGGAGTGTATTCCGGTTCGGTTTACGGAATGACAGAGCTTGGAGGTTACATAGGTGAAAAATGGATACCGAAAGAAGTATTCGATTGGATGGCTTGGGGCGTGGGCTTTATCGCAGGATTGCTCGGGCTGTATTTGGGTTTTCTTCTTTTTAGGAGCGTTTTGATGATTCTTTACGCACCTTTTATCGGTTTTATTTCCGAGTCGGCGGAGAAAAAAGAATTTGGGACGAGTGGGCCGGATTTTTCATTCAAGGGTCTGATCTACGATATTTATCGTGGTACGATGGTGAGTTTAATTTCGCTGGGATTTTCGCTTCTGTTGACATTGGCATGTTGGGCGTTCTTACTGATCCCAGTAGCCGGTGTGGTGGTCTCCCTCGTTGGGATGCTTATGGTGCAGGCGTATTTTGCCGGGGTCGGCTTTGTAGACCCCGTTCTGGAACGAAGGCGTTATGGGATTCGCCAGAGTTTGGGTTTTTCCTCCGAGCATAAAATGCGAGTCATGGGGAATGGGGCGGGCTTTATGTTGATCGTATTGATACCGATCCTTGGATGGTTTGTGGCACCGACCTACGCCATCGTGGCAGCAGCGATTAGTGGTGTGGAAAGTTTGAAGGAGGATTGACCTTGTTGGAATTTGCGGGGTAATAGTTTTTTACCTCATGAAACGCCGCCTCTCTCTCCTTACCTTTATTGTTTTCCTGATACTCGCATCTTTGGCGACCGAAGCATCCAATTGGCCCCAGTTTCGAGGCCCTGGCGCTCGAGGGATAGGGTCCGGTGAGTTTCTCTCGGCAAAATGGTCGGCCACCGAAAACGTCGCCTGGAAAGTGGATATCCCGGGCCGCGGTTGGGCTTCCCCGATCGTATGGGGAGACAAAGTATTCTTTAGTTCCGTAATTAATTCCGGCCAATCGGAGGAGCCGAAGAAAGGCCTTTATATGGGAGGCAATCGGCCCGATGCGCCCACAACGGTTCACCGTTGGGTAGCTTACTGCATCGATCTTGAATCCGGGGACCTGTTGTGGGAGAAGACGATGCATCAAGCCACGCCTGAATCGTCGATCCATTTGAAAAATAGCTATGCGTCCGAAACGCCCGTTACGGATGGCGAAAGGGTTTATTTCTATTTCGGCAATCTGGGCGTTTTCGCTTTCGCTTTCGACGGGGAGCTTCAATGGTCGAAACGTTTTCCTGTTAGTAAAACGCGTCACGGCTGGGGCACAGCGGCCTCGCCCGTGCTTGATGACGGTCGCCTTTATTTGGTTAACGACAACGATGAAGCGTCATGGCTGATGGCTCTCGAAGCGAAGTCCGGAAAGGAAATTTGGAAGATCGATCGCGAACCGGAAAGCAATTGGTCGACTCCATACGTATGGGAAAACGAATTACGGAAGGAAATCATCGTTCCCGCAACCCATCGGGTCATTTCCTATGACTTGGCAGGAAAGGAACTTTGGTCATTTAAAGGGATGTCCAGCATTACCATCGGCACTCCTTACTCGGCGGATGGATTGCTATACGTGAGTTCTGGATACGTGGGTAGTCGCCATAAACCGATCTACGCGATTCGTCCCGGAGCTGCCGGAGATATATCGATCGACGAGACCTTACGATCGAATGACTACATTGTCTGGTGCGATTGGCGGGCGGCTCCCTACAACCCCAGCACGCTGGTTCATGACGGATTACTTTATGTGCTTTTAGACCGGGGTCTTCTTTCGGTTATGGACTCAAAGACTGGCGATTTCCATTTCGAGCGAGAACGGATACCCGACAATAAGTCAGGCTTTACCGCATCCCCCTGGGCCTACAATGGGAAGATTTTCTGTCTGAACGAAGACGGGGAAACATATGTATTCAAAGCGGGAAAATCGTTCGAGTTGCTCGGCATAAATCGTTTGGCCGAGGACGATATGGGGATGGCTACACCGGCTATAGCCGACGGCAAGCTGCTTATTAGGACTTCCGCCCGTTTGTACTGCATCGCCAATGACGAATCGTAGGAATGGGCTCGTGAAGGATCAAAGGGAGAGGCTGCGCGTGTTGTTGAAAGTTTGAGTCGCCGCTTTTCCTAGAGTAAGCAGAGGGTAAAAAACTTTGGTTTTCTTCAGGTTTCGTAGCGTGCGTGCTTCGTGTTTTCTAGAAGACCAGATAGCCCCACTGCCGTTCCAATTGATGATTTCGTGTATTCGACCAATTATATCCCCGATCATGCTTTCGAAACATACCGACTCGATTGTCACGAGAAAGTCCGAAATCCAATTCTGCAGCGTAATTCTTTATTGAGGTAGAAAACGTAGATAACCCCATCAACATGAAGACAAACCGACGTCGCTTTCTCGAAACCACTACTGCATTTCTAGCGGTTGCCCCCGCCTTAGTCCGTGGACGTAATCTCAATTCGAAGCTTCAGCTTGCCTCGATCGGTACAGGAGGTAAGGGATACTCCGATACCGCAATAATGGCCAATCACGGTCGTGCGATACACGTCGCTTTCTGCGATGTTGATCTCGCCCGGATTGCAAAGGTTAAGGAGTTGCGGCCTAATGCACCCGTATTTCAAGATTATCGTGAAATGTTCGAAACTCTTGGCGATAAAATCGACGCAGTCTCGGTCTCCACTCCTGACCATATGCATGCCTACATTTCCCTGGACGCAATGCGCAGAGGCAAGCATGTCTATTGTCAAAAGCCACTCACCCATACCGTTTGGGAAGCACGGCAAATGGCGCTTCAAGCGGCAAAGTCAAAAGTGATCACGCGGTAGGGAAATCAAATTCATTCCCACACTCACTATCGCACTGCGGTGCGGGCGATCCGCGAGGGAAAAATCGGCAAAGTTAAACGCATTCATTCCTGGGTAAACGCTGCGGGCCACGGACGATCCGGACTGATCAGCCGACCGAAATCAACCCCACCTATTCCTCGAACGCTCGACTGGGATCTCTGGCTTGGCGTTGCTCCTAAACGTCGCTACGGGGGCGATCGAGTATACCACCCTTGGGGCTGGCGAGACTGGCAGGATTTCGGCAGCGGCGCATTGGGCGATTTCGGCTGCCACATTCTCGATCCCGTTTTCACTGCAATAAATATGAGCTGCGGTCCCTTTGAGATAAAAGCAGAGCATACGGGAATGAATGACGAAGTTTGGCCTGCCCAAAGCACAGTACATTATTTGTTTCCAGGAACCGAATACACGGAAAAAGATAAGATTCGAATCACGTGGTACAACGGAGGGTTGAAGCCGCCCACCGCTGGTACGCACATTTCGGAGATGACGGCACTCCCCTCAAGCGGTTCTCTACTTCTTGGAGAGACCGGTACTCTGGTGCTGCCGCATTTTCGTAAACCACTTTTATATCCTGAAGCTAATTACCCTGAAGGTAGTATTGAAATAGCCGATGACCTTAACCATTATCACGGATTCGTAGACGGCTGTTTGTCCGGGCTCCAGCCCAGCGACGGATTCGACTATGGAGGTCCCTTAACCGAGGCCGTTCAACTTGGTAATATAGCGAGCCGATTTCCAGACGAAACGTTGCAGTGGAATAGTGAGACGCTTTCGTTTACGAACTTCGACGAAGCCAGTCATTTCGTCTCCAAAACGTATCGTAAAGGTTGGAAAATCAAACCGGTTGGCTAGAAGGGTTTTTGTTCTGCGTGAGTTTTGGTGTAGGTCGTCTCGATGACCGCGTCTCTCCGAAGCTTTACGCGAAGGAGGAAGCGACACCTTGTCATTATTGACGGGTCAGCGACCCATTCTACAATTGATCTTCATGGGTGAATCCGATCTATTCGGTCGCTTCAAAAGCTCCGAACACGGTTTTCAACAAAGGGCCTCGCCATTTGTTGGTTTGGGCTTGGGGGACTTGGGTGAGAGCGATCACGATTAGATCGAGATCGAAATCGATGATGCCGATCGTTCCGGATGCGCCTGTGTGCTGAATGCGGCTAGCGGTTCCGTCGGGTCTTTGTTGTAGGATATTGAATCCCAGGCCGTACTTGGCTTTGCCGCGTCCGGGCTGGGATACGTACATTTGTTGTAGGGTATTTTTGGATAGTACGCGTTTCCCGTCCACTTTGCCCTGGTTACGGTGAAGTAGGAGCATTCGTGCCACGTCGTTCGGGGTGGCGATGAGGGCGCCGCCGGGATTGGTTACGGTGCCCATGGGTTCTCCTGTCCGAAGTTCGAATCCTCCTTTGGTTCGTACATAAGGGGAAGGAATCCGATCGATCATGGATTGGTAGTCGAAGGTGGATTCGGTGGAGCCCACTGGGGCAAAGAGAACGTCTTCCATTACGACTTCAAACGATTTACCGGTCACGACTTCGGCGACTCGCGCTGCGGTCATGTATCCAAGGCGGCTATACCCATAGGCCGTGGCAGGTTCGTAGAATAGTTCTTGGCTGGCTAGTTCGTCTACTACTTCCGCTAGGCTCCCGTTTAAATCCAAATCAAATTCTCCTGCTTTTAACTGGTTGTTGCTGGCGAAACCGGCGGTATGCGAAAGGCACATTGCCAAGGTGATTGGCTTTGCGTCGCCATTTTCCCCGCGGACTTTGAGTTTCTTGAATGCGGGAAGGTATTTACTGACCGGATCGCTAAACGACAATTTTCCCATTTCGGCTAACAGAGCCAGGGTAGTGGCGGTATGTGGTTTGGTTAGCGATGCGATACGGCAAGGGGCATTGGCCTTGAATGGCTCTCCGCTTTCAAGATTCGCCACGCCAAATCCTTCCTGAAGAATTACCTCTCCCTTGTGGATGATCATGAGCGACCCGCCCGGAATGAATTTCTCGTCGATGCCTCGCTGGAATGCCTGTCGGATGGCACTACGCTGGGCGGTGTCGAGACCATGATCTGTCCACGATCCGTGTGGAAGTGGTAGCACCTTGGTTTCGGCGCCGAACCCTTGTAGAGCGAACAGGAGTGAGAGTATAGGGACGAGATGTTTCATGGGGTATAGGGGTAAAAGTGAATGATTGGGTGGCGACTAAGGCCAAAGCATTGAGCTACTGAATTATAGTGTTTCTTTGAGACGATTTATTAAATAGCTCAAATCGGGCGATAAGGATCGCAGACTTGCAGCGTTAGCATCATGGGAGCTTTTCAAGAGCTTGAGCATCTAGGTGCTAGATCGTTTCCAAATTCTGTTTCCAGGCATGGTCTTGGTACAGGTAGGCAGGCGTGTTTTTTAGGTCCTTCCAATTTTGGTGAAAGACATCGGTCGTGGAACCAGACATAGGTGGGACTAGCCAGCTCCAGTTTCCTGAAGTGAGACGGCCTTGCTTTTTTTCCGCGGCGACAAATCGCATAAATTCTGAAGAGGCGCGATGATGGTCGACGATACGCACGCCATCTTCATTGAAAGAATGCAAAACTGCTTCATTCAATTCAACTAACGCCCGATCTTTCCATAAAGGATCCTCAGTTGGCCGCAATAGACCCATGAGCTCGGCTATTTTCGGCAAAACATTGTAACGTGCAGTATCCCCCAAGTCGCGGGACCCGATTTCCGTTTCCATATACCAGCCGTTAAACGGAGCGGCTGGAAATTCTATGCCACCGATACTTAAATTCATTCCCGATAGTATTGGCACAGCATACCAACGTAAGTTTAAGTCCCTGAACCAATCGAATTTTGAGTGTTTCAGTCTGATCTCCAAGCATTCTGTCTTTGGGGGCTTAAATAGGCGCGGCTCTTCGCCGCGCTTTTGGATAATCCACGGAAGCAAGTCGAAATTGGTACGATCCGATTGCCAGCCAAGAGCAAGGGCTTTCTGCGTAAAGGCCTCGTTTTTCGGATCGCCCAAATAGCAACCATCCGCCAGTCGTCCATATCCAGCATAGCCGAATAATTGATCATTCCAGATCCGCAGTTGTGGTCCTGCTCTGTCAGCCGGTGAGTAGACAGTTATGATGGGAAGAATCTTGCCTCCGTTAGTCGCTAAACGTATATGCTCAAGTAGATCTTCTGCCACAAGATCAGGGTCACTTAGCTTGCGGCGATCTCTTACTTGGAGCGATGACCAAAAGAGGCGCCCGATGCATTTTGCATTGTTGCGCCAGGCGACACGTGCACCGAACTCAATTTCCTCCGGCGTGGGCGACCATGCCTTGTCTAAATTTAGCGACTCAAGCACGAATGCACGGCGTGCCGCCCAATCAATATTTGCGTCTCGCAGCTCATCGGCACACATATCTATGAACTCCATCGCTTCGCTGGTGCAGTTCTTTATGTCTGTATTGATCACTTTCCGTAGTTGTTAATGTTTGGCTCGGGGTTCATTAAAGGGAACTCGCTCGCATCCTGGTAGGCAATTGGTGCACGATGCCCGCAAATTGCAAGGAAAGGCAGAGAAAGAATTATAAATGAGGAGCATATTTCAACAAAGAGAATCATGGATCTAATTATCGTTCACATCTCGTTTGCAAAATGAAATTCAAAGGCTAGCAATGCCGCTGATCGAGTTACCCGAACTGAGCCATCGCTTTCGTTAGCCGGGACGCCTTGGTGATGTGGTTGATGTTGTATAGCTTGTCAATGCCGGGTCGCAAGGAGGCCCGACAATGGTTTGGTTCGGGTTCCTCCAGCAGTTCCTAAGAGAACTCCAGTGGAGTAATGTAGCCCAACGAGTGATGGGGCCGTATATTGTTGTACTTCCATCGCCAGTCTTCGATTACAACTCGCGCCTCGGTCAGAGCCCAGAGCTGCTCGCGGCAGACGTCCAAGATCGTCTTGTCGCTTCTTTCCGCTTCTCTTAGAACACGGATTTTTCGTCTCCAACGTTTTAGAAAAAATTCTTTTGACGGTTCAGAATTCATCGAGCCGACTTGGAAAAGCTTAGCATCCAGTCGACTAATTCTATGGAGCTGAAAACGGCGGCGTTTCCTTGGGCGTGTTTCGCGCCTGGGAATGCCGTGTGCCTAACGTTTACATTGCCTGTGGCGCGTAGGTTTTCGGTCATTTGTTGGATACCTGCTACGTTGTCGCCGTCATCGCCTCCGACCATTCCCCAGATTGGGAGTTTGGTGAGGTTTTCTATTCCTTCTTTGCTGGATCCATTTGGAAATCCGCAGGGAGCTGCAGCGGCGAACCGGTCGGCGGATTTAAGGATCCAGCTCCAGGTTCCGCGTCCGCCCATGCTGTGGCCCATGACGTAGATGCGGCTTTTGTCGATTTCCTTGTAAGTTCTGAGGACGTAATCAAGCATACGGTCGAGCGTATCCGCATCCCAATTATCAGAGGAATTTGGGTCCAGTAGTATTAGGTTTTTCCCTGTAAGTTCGGCAAGAGCGAGTCCTTTAACTTGTGAGGATCGCACGAGCTGCTTTTGTAGGCTCATCTCTTTCCCGCCACCACCATGTAGCGTTATGAGCAAGGGAAGCTTTCCGGAAGGCCTTTGGGTTGGAAATGCAATAAAGGCGGATTTCTTGAGATTGCCTAATCGCTTGTGCAGCTTATCCGGCCAATTGATGATTTGTACTTCGGTATTCTTGAAACTGCTATTGATGCTTTTAAGCGTTTCATTGATGTCCGGTTCGGCTTTTGGGTTCGGTTCCGGTGCTGCGTAGCTGGTGCGATTGAACGTAAGTGTAGTGAGTCCAAGTATCGCAAGCACGACTATCCAATGGTTTCTGTATTTCATAAGGCGGTATTGAGGCAATGGAAAGAAGAGTTAAGGGGAAGGGGCTTCCGGAGCATGTGCTACCTATTAATGTGGTCAAGGTGCAACCTTTGCGAATCAAGCTCGTCCGGAGTCTCAGATCCACCTAGCCATTTGTAGGATAGAATCTGGAACGTGGCTTCCTGACGCGTTAGGAATATCCGTCACTATCTCTTGTTCCTAAAATGGCTCGCATCATGATGGTAATGCTGCGAGTGTTCATTTCTCCCTTACTTTTCTCGGTACGACTTTTATTCGGAGAAGGAACCCCCAACTCAAGTCTAGGTTGCTAAAAAGGAATTTTTTATCAGTAACGCGCGCAGTCGGAGTCTGCTTGTTTTTGACGTCGTTTTGCGGGCTTTATGTAGCGGCTCGGGCCGATGAGAAGAAGCCGAATTTCATCGTAATATTCTGCGACAATCTCGGTTACGGCGACATCGAACCTTTTGGATCGACTTTGCATAGCACGCCGAATCTCAACCGTATGGCCGAAGAGGGTAGGCGGTTCACGCATTTCTGTGTCACTGCAGGGGTTTGCACTCCTTCGCGCGCTAGCATCATGACCGGCTGTTATTCGCAGCGCGTTGGAATGCATGTGACGGATCACGACGGCTGGGTACTGCGCCCAATCTCGCCCTACGGACTGAACCCGGATGAAACCACTATCGCGGAAGCTCTAAAGGAGGAGGGATACTCAACGGCGATTGTTGGGAAATGGCATCTCGGCGATCAGCCGGAATTTCTGCCAACGCGTCAGGGGTTCGACTGGTTTTACGGCCTCCCGTATAGCGATGACATGGTCGGGGATAAGCAGCCTGGTTGGCCGCCGCTTCCCTTGATGGAAAACGAAACCGTTGTCGAAGCGCCTTGCGATCGCGATACGCTCACGAAGCGCCTCACGGAGCGGGCTATGGAATGGATCGGCGAGCATCGGGATGAACCGTTTTTTCTCTATTTCCCGCAAGCCATGCCAGGCAGCACGACAGCGCCTTTTTCGAGTCCGGATTTCAAAGGCAAAAGTCGGAACGGCCCCTGGGGGGATTCTATCGAGGAACTTGATTGGTCGATGGGGGTGATGCACGATCAACTCGTCGAATTGGGGATCGCCGAGAATACCTTCGTTATCTGGACCTCCGACAATGGAGCGCCCATCAACCGGGAGCCCGGGGATTTACGCCGTGGATCGAACCTCCCGCTACATGGCAGAGGCTACACGACCGGCGAGGGCGCATTCCGCGTCCCAGCCATCGTTTGGCAACCGGGAAAAGTTCCGGCTGGCACCACCTGTAGTGAACTTGTAACGACGATGGACCTGCTGCCTACTTTCGTGAAGCTTGCAGGCGGTAATCCGCCTTCTGCGGGCTCCGTTGACGGTCACGACATTGCGTCGTTGCTTTTTGGCGATGCGGATGCGAAGACGCCTTACGAATCCTTTTACTACTACCATCAAGAGCAGCTTCAGGCGGTTCGCTCCGGCCCTTGGAAACTGTTTCTTCCGGTCGAGTCCGCACGGCGGCATCCGCATTTCAATGAGGATCGGAAAGCGGAGTATTTGTTGTTCAACTTGGTTGAGGATATTGCCAGCGAGAAGAATGTCGCTTTGGAGCATCCGAATGTCGTGGCCCGACTCAAACGAATCGCCGATGAAGCGCGAACGGAACTCGGCGACCAGGGGGTGCAGGGCCAGGGCCAGCGTCTTCCTGGAAAAGTCTCCAATCCGGTTCCCCAACTCTTGAGATGATCGCACACCGCACCCAATATTAATGAAACGTCATCCCTTCAAATTTTCGTCGTGTCTTTTCTCCGTTTTGTGCTTGGCAGCCTCGCCTTTCGGCGCTGCGGCTAGCGAACTGGATTCTCAGCCTGTGGAGCCTAAGGATGCCCTGGCTCTGCTCCATGTTCCCGCGGGATATGAGGTCGAGCTGGTCGTCGCTGAGCCGGATGTTATGGATCCGGTCGCCTTCACCTGGGGAGCGGATGGACGGCTGTGGGTCGCAGAGATGGCGGGTTATCCCATGGGAATGGATGGCGAAGGAAAGGCGGGCGGGCGAGTGCGGTGGTTGCGTGACAATACGGGCGATGGACGTTACGACGAGTCGGTCGTGTTTGCCGAAGGCTTGTCTTTTCCCAATGGGGTCTTGCCATGGAAAAAGGGCGTGCTTGTGACGGCTGCCCCTCAGATTCTCTATCTGGAAGACAGTGACGGGGATGGAGTATCGGACGCGCGGCATGTGTTGTTTGAAGGTTTCCAGACGGGAAACCAGCAATTGCGCGTGAACGGGTTGATCCGAGGGCTGGACAACTGGATCTATTGCGCAAGTGGAGCTCATAACGCGAAATATGGTGCCGGTAGTCGTATCAAATCCTTGAAGACGGGGAAGGTCGTTGAACTGGGCAGTCGGGATTTCCGTTTCAATGCGGAAACCGGCGAGCTGAATCCGCAGTCTGGTCCAAGTCAATTTGGCCGCAATCGGGACGATTGGGGCAATTGGTTTGGGGAAATGAATAGCTATCCGATGTGGCACTATGTCTTAAAAGATAAATACATCCGACGAAATCCCCATGCAGCATCGCCTGATCCTCGCAAGCAATTGGTGCTTCCTCGAAATCCGAAGGTGTATCCATACAAGGATTATCAGAAACGCTTTCACGGATTTGAACAGGTGGGACGGTTTACTTCGGCTTGCGGAGGAATGGTTTACCGGGATGACCGGCTGTTTCCCGAGTTGGATTTCGGCACGATCGATATTTTCACTTGCGAGCCGTTTGGCAACTTGGTTCAGCACAATCGATCGGAGTCGGATGGGGTGAGTTTTACGGTTTCTCTCGATGGGCCGGTGGAGTTGAGCGACGGTGTGGATTTCTTTGCTTCGAAAGACCGGTGGAGTCGTCCGGTTATGGTCCGGACGGGTCCTGATGGAGCCCTCTGGGTGGCGGATATGTACCGTTATATGATCGAACATCCGCAGTTTCTGCCCGATGCAGGAAAGGCTGAGCTGAAGAATTTCTATCGTCAGGGCGATGATCGAGGACGCATTTATCGCGTATACCGCAAGGGGCAGAAACTGCGCAAGCCGCCCAACTTCGAAACGTTGACCAGCAGCGAGTTGGTGTCGGTCCTGGATAATAGAAACGGCTGGCAGAGGGACACGGCTCAAGCTCTGCTAGTGGATCGCAACGACGCTTCAGTGGTTCCTGAGTTGATGAAAATGGCGACAGCCAGCAAGCAGCCATTGGCACGTCTGCATGCGTTGTATACATTGCAGGGATTGGATGCCCTGACTCCTGCGGTTCTGAAAAGCACGGTAACCGATCCGTCGCCCGGTATTCGAAAGCACGCGGTCGTATTGTCGGAAACTTTGCAAAACGATCATTCGGAATTACGAGAAGCTTTGTTGAAGCGGGTCGATGACACGGATGCCAAAGTCCGCATGCAACTTGCCTACAGCCTGGGTGAGTGGAGCGGAAAGGCGGTAGCGACTGCATTGGGTCGTTTGGCGTTCGCCGATGGAGCGGACCCCTTTATGGCTGCGGCAATTATCAGTTCCGTGAATACAGAAAACTTAGAGGGTGTTTTGTTTTCGCTATTGAATGAACTGAACAAAAATGGTCGGGGAGGCGAGCTTCTCGGCCCTTTGTTAGACCTGGCCGTTGCGTATAATAATCGCGAAGCGACGATTAGAGCTCTGGGTGGCGTGTTGACAAAAGGAACGGATCTCGAGTGGCAATACGGTGCTGTGGCTAATCTGCTCGATGCTATTGATCGACGGAAAACGCCTACTCAAGAGACAAGCGATTTACGCTCGGATGTGTTGGAGCGCGTAAAGGGTGTAATGGCTTCGGCCCGACGAATTGCTTTGCATGACGATTCACCTGAGAGGCAGCGAAAATCGGCCATTCGTTTGATGGCTAGAAAAGCGGGTACTCTCGCTGCGGATATCGATTCCCTCGGATCGTTGTTAGGCGTGCAAACCCCGGGCGAAATTCAGGTGGTAACGGTTTCCCGTTTGGGCGAATTGTCGGCATCGGAAGTGCCGGAAGTCCTTATAGCTGGTTGGAGGGGTTACACTCCGTCAATTCGTTCAGAGGTGTTGAACGTTTTGACGACACGCTCCGACTGGCTGATGAAATTGCTCGACGCGATTGAACTCAAAGAGATCGCTCCGACAGAATTGAGTGCGGGAATCCGGCAGTTATTGATCACTCATCGTGACAAAAAGATGAGGGTGCGGGCAAAGGAACTGTTGCCAAAATCTAACGCGGATCGCCTCAGGGTGATAAAAGCCTTCCAACCGGCACTGGAATTGAAAGGGGACGTGGAAAGTGGCAAATTGGTTTTTCAGTCGGTCTGTATCGCTTGCCATCAGTTGGATGGAGTAGGGGTTGAACTTGGGCCTAATCTAGCATCGGTCACCGACCGAAACCCAGCCTCGCTGCTGTCTGGCATTCTGGATCCGAATGCGTCTGTGGAAAGCAAATACGGCTCCTACCTGGTCAGCGCTAAAGACGGCCGATCGGTCCTGGGAATTTTGATTTCGGAAACGGGTGCCAACATTACGATCAGAGACCAGGCAAACCAGGAGCATGTGATTCTGAGGTCCGAGTTGGTGTCATTGACCAATACAGGAAGGTCGCTCATGCCGGACGGCCTGGAAACGAGTCTGACTCAACAGAACCTGGCCGATGTAATCGCCTATGTCGCTGCGGCGAAATAATGAGATGAAAGGAACCAATATGAAACGACTACGTTGGTCAGTAGCTCCTCTTTTAATAATAATCGGACTTTCGATGGTGATCGGGATTGCGACTCTCTACACTGGTTGTAAGCCAAACGCGGTATTGTTGCAGGTAGGCGCCCACTCGATTGACATAACGCCGGAGAAGCTTCCCGCAATCCGTAACGGCGGCTTTATCCAGCAGACCTTGGACCAGGTTCTCGATCGCTTGCACGCTCGTTGTTTTGTATTCAAGTCCGAGGACGAAATCATTGCCATCGCCGTGGTCGATTCCTGCATGATTCCCAGAGACGTCTGCAATCAAGCTAAGGTCCTGGCCAGTAAACGAACCGGTATCCCCGCTGATCGCATCCTGATTTCCTCCACTCACACTCACAGTGCACCAAGTGTCATGGACATGTGCCTTGGCAGTAGCAGCGATCCCAGTTACGATAAATTCCTGCCTCCAAAAATTGCCGAAGGGATCGCATCGGCCTATGAGAATCTCGAACCTGCTCGAACTGGCTGGACGGTCGTCGATGCGCCGGAGCATACCCATAACCGGCGTTGGCTGAAGCATCCGAACAGCTATGCCGATGACCCTTTCGGGGAGAAAACGGTCCGCGCCATGATGCATCCGCAGTATCAGAATCCTGATTACATTGGCGAAGCCGGACCTGTCGATTCCGGCCTTTCGTTGATCAGTATCGAGTCTGCGGACGGAAGCCGCCCCATCGGCTTGCTGGCTAACTATTCGATGCACTACTTCGGCGTTAGCGGAGGTTTCTCAGCTGACTATTATGGTCGGTTCTGCGAGCTTATGGAAAAAAGAATCTCGGCTTCCGATTCGGCGGAACGGCCCTTTGTCGCCGCGATGTCGCAAGGCACCTCCGGAGACCTTCACTGGATGAACTATTCCAGACCGAAAAAAGAGAACTACGGAATCGAACAATATACGGAGGAGCTAGCCAGCATTGCTTTCGATGCGTACCAGACAATCGATTACAAGATCGATGCCTCTAAATTGGCAATGGTCGAAACCACGATTACTCTCGATCGTCGCTTAGCTGGCGCGGAACGCTTGGCCTGGGCTGCGGAACTTAACGCCAAGCGCGGCGATCGTCGCCCGGGAAATCGTCCGGAAGTCTACGCCGAACAGGTTGTCTGGTTTCTTGAACACCCTAAAGAGGAGCTCGTCCTTCAGGCGATTCGTATCGGCGACCTCGGGATTACCGCCATGCCGAATGAAGTCTATGGGATCACTGGATTGAAGCTCAAAGCCCAGAGCCCATTTGAGGCTACTTTCAATATGGAGCTCGCCAATGGCGCTGCCGGATACATTCCCCCTCCGGAACAACACTTTCTCGGTGGCTATACGACATGGCCCGCCCGCACTGCTGGACTGGAGCTGGATGCAGAACCTATCATCGTCGACGCCCTGCTCGGAATGCTGGAAGAACTCTCAGGTCTAAAACGGAAGCCCCTCACTACAGATTTTTACAACGATCAACAGCGGGAGGCGATACGGAAAGCCAGAGCCGACGATAACAATCGCACTAATCGGGGACTAGAATATTGAGTGATGCGTTCTGAGGCTTGCGATTTCCCCTTCTTTTCTATAGCAAGAATCTCATGAAAAAATTACCTCTGATGAGTAGCCGTAGAACTTTCCTGAAGCGCTCAGCGCTTTTTGCTTCGTTTTCAATTCTGCCGAGTCATTTCGTTTTCGGTCAGAAGTCAAGTGGAGGGCAGCTCCCGCCTAGTCAGCGTGTAAATTTGGCAGCGATCGGTATCGGAAATCAGGGAAGAGGTGATTTGAGTAACTTGTACGCATCCGGCCATTGCAACGTGGTGGCTCTTTGCGATGTGGATTTAAAGGGGAAACATACGCAAGAGTCTCAGGCTAATCATCCAAACGCGCGGCGATTTACCGATTTCCGGGTGATGTTTGATCAGATGGCTGATGAGATCGATGCCGTACTTATTGCGATTCCGGATCATGCTCACTTTTGCGTTGCGATGCTAGCGATGTCGTTGGGCAAGCATGTCTATGTTGAAAAGCCGCTCGCTCACACGTTTGGGCAATGCGAGCGACTTATCGATTTGGCTGAGCGCAGTGGTGTGGTTACGCAAATGGGAAACCAAGGGCATTCGGGAGCGAATTATTTTCAGTTCAAGTCGTGGACCGAGGCGGGAGTTATCAAAGATGTGAATCGTATCAGTGCGTTCATGAATAAAGATCGTCGCTGGCATGGCTGGGGAGCGTCTGTTGAGAAATATCCAAATCAGCCCCTTCCAGAGGGTATGGATTGGGATACGTGGCATTGTAGCGGTCCGGTACATCCATTTAGCGATAAACTTCACCCGCAGGAGTGGCGTAGCTGGTACGACTATGGTAGCGGAGCTTTTGGCGATTGGGGTCCTCATATATTGGATACTGCCCATCGCTTCCTTGAATTAGGACTGCCGCGCAGAATCACCGCTCTAAAGCGTGACGGAGCGAATGATCTCGTATTCCCTCAAGCTTCCACGATCCAGTTTCAGTTTGCCAAACGAAAAGCGATGCCTGCCTGCACGGTCACTTGGTATGACGGAAAGGAAAACCTTCCGAAAGTCGAAGATGATCTCGGCGAGCTCAATATAAGCAAACCGGGAAAAATCATTTACGGCAAAGATCTCACGTTTGCGGGGGGCAGTCACTCGGATGCCCTGCGAGTCGTTCCGCAAAAGAAGTTTATGGAGGTCCGGGAAACCTTGCCCCGCATCGCTGGCAAGAATTCGAATCACTACGCCAACTATCTATTAGCTTGTAAGGGAGAAGAAGAGTCGCGTTCGCCTTTCCATGTTAGCGGAGAACTCACGCAAGTATTTAATCTTGGAGTAATCGCTCAACGACTTGGAGGTACGATAAAGTTCAATCCGAAAACCCGGCGAATCACGAATAATAAGACAGGCAACGCTCTCCTCGACCCAGCGCCTCGCAAGGGCTGGGAAGAGTATTACAAGATGTAAATAGTGGGATAAGTGGAAGGGAGGGTTTTCTGAGTCCCTCGCTGGTTTGCAAATCCACGCGAGTTTCTCGCGTAGCTACATTGTGTTTGATAGTTGGTGCGGGAGTAGTGTCGGGTTGACCTGGTTCTTGTTACGATGTCACTTTGGGAAGGATGAAATTTCGTGCTCCCCTGATTCTTCTTATTGTTGACTTCGCTTTAGCTAGTCTCGCAACCGCTCAAACCGCTGAGCGTAAGCCTGAGGGTTACGATGCCTCTGTGCCAAAGCCTACCTTGACCGAAGTGGCCTATGGCGATCATGAACGTCATGTTCTCGATTTTTGGAAAGCTGATTCGGACAGGCCGACTCCGGTCGTCCTCGTGATTCATGGTGGTGGTTGGAATGGCGGTTCGAAGGAACGGCTTCACCGTTTCGCGGAGCCTAATGCTCTGCTAGCAGCCGGCATCTCGATCGTGGCAATTAATTATCGATACGTGTCCCAAGCGGTCGATGCGGGAATTGAACCACCGGTGAAGGCGCCTTTGCATGATGCGGCTCGAGCCCTGCAATTCATTCGTAGCAAAGCAGACGAGTGGGGGCTTGATAAAAGACGCATAGGAGCGGCGGGAGGTTCTGCCGGGGCTTGCTCTAGCTTGTGGTTGGCTTTTCATGACGATCTTGCGGATCCTGATAGCGAAGATCCTGTTGCTCGTGAGTCTTCTCGTCTTTGGTGTGCTGCTGTCAATGGGGCCCAGACATCGCTTGACCCGAAGCAAATGAAAATGTGGACTCCAAATAGTCGATACGGTGGGCATGCCTTTGGGCTGATGAAATTCGATTCCTTTCTTAAGGGAAGGGATTCTATTTTGCCTTGGATCGCCGAGTATTCGCCTTATGCCCTAGTGACAAAGGATGACCCTCCTGTGTATCTTAATTATTCGAATCCACCAGAGCTTGGGCAGGACCAGAAAGATCCTACGCATACGGCGAATTTTGGATTGAAATTGCAGGAGCATTGCAGGGAGATCGGAGTAGATACTGAGCTAGTCTATCCGCAGGCGCCAGGAGTGAAGCATGCGAGCGCCACGGACTACCTCATTGCGACGCTGACTAAGGATAGGGTGGATGCGGGAAAGGGCTTCGTCTCCTTGTTCAATGGAAAGGACCTGACTGGTTGGGAGGGTGCTCCGGGGCTCTGGAAAGTTGAGGACGGTATTGTTGTTGGCACCTGCGATGGGCCCGGACATTTGGCTCACAATACCTTTTTGATCTGGAAAGATGGGACGGTGAGGGATTTCGAATTACGAGCAACAATGCGATTGATAGGAGATAATAATTCCGGTATCCAGTATCGCAGTCGAGTGCTGCCGAAAGTTGGTCCGTATGCAATTGCCGGCTATCAATGCGATGCACATCCAGCTATCGAACACACGGGCATGACCTACGAGGAGAAAGGACGTGGTATCTTTGGACTTAATGGGAAAAATGTTATGCTTGATAGGAAAGGCGAGCGTTGGTTGTTGTCGGAACATGAGCCGGTGAAAGCGGACCTTTCTCAATGGACTGAATACTCTGTGGAGGCTCGTGGCAATCATCTGATTCATCGAGTGAATGGTAAGATTACTTCAGAGTTGATCGATCATCATAAAGAGGGCCGAGCATTGGATGGTCTGTTGGCGATTCAACTACACAACGGGAATCCCTATCGGGTCGAAATTAAAGACCTCCATCTTAAGGTAATCGATGATGCAGAGATCTTATCATGGGATCGTTCAACGATTTCCAATAGTGCGACGAAAATCGATCGTCCTCGCACGACCAATCCTCAGGGTACGGGTCCGATTCTTTCGAAATAGAAATTCTCCGATTAACAAACCGATGAACGGGTACGGTGAAAACAGTCCATAGATCCTGTTGACTGCTCGCATGGGACGGGCGTATTCCAAATTTTACAATACAAGAAAAAGGGGCCTTAAAACGCTTGGGAATTCTGTGTGGATTTCCTATCCTGCGAATATGAGAATACTTATAGTCCCTTTTGGACTGCTCACGCTGTTTGTTTCATTCGTCTCTGCCTTGGGAGTGGAGGAGGAACTGCTCTTTTCAAAACCGGATATCGATCGTATGCGGGAAAAGACGGAGCTTCCCGTTTTTCAGGCTTATTGGGAAGAACTGTTGGGCCAAGATCTGGAGGACGATCAAAATTGTATGCGCGAAGCGTTTCTCTATTTGATTACTGGAGATTCAGAGCGCGGGCAGCGGGCGAAGGAATCGGTTTTGGCTCTTGCCGCGGAAGAGCGTTGGGCTCGCTTTGCTGAAGCAGGCGACTTGCCGCTTGGATTTTTGACTACGGGGAAGAAAGCGACTTACGCGGCACTTTGCTACGACTGGCTATATGATCTTTTCACCGAGGAAGAGCGAGTTTTTGTACGCGAGGCCATCGCGGAAAAAGGATGCTTGCCCATCTATAGGGCCCTTTACGGAATGCGTCACCCAGACAAAGTGAAGGGCTGGTCTTTTTTTCCTGGAGATCCGTATAACGAAAGGCCCGCGATTGATATGAGCCGGTGGCCGACCATTCTGGGGAACAATAATTTTCGGGCAGTTATTAATGGCGGGTTCGCTTTGGGGATATATGCGTTGGAAGGTCACGATGACCGCGTGGAGGCATGGGAGGAAACGCTTCTCGATAGCATCGTAACGTTCAACAAGTTATTGAAGCCAGACGGCAGTTACGATGAAGCTGTGGCTTATGCGAATTATGCGATGACCCATCAAGTAATGGCCATGGAGGTCGTGAAGCGTAAACGCGGTATCGATTTTTTCGATTCGGCCAATTTTCAGGGATTGATGGATTATGTATTGTCCCTCTATCTACCAAATTCCTTGGATAAGTATGGATCGGTCAGCTTCGGTGATGCCAATCGCACGATGGCATCCTCAACCGCTTTCTGGGTAGCGGCCAATGCGAGGGATGGGCGATCGCAGTTTATCGGTTTAAATTACAGTCCTCATGATTTGTTTTCGTTCCTGCACTATGACGATTCAGTGAAACCAATTGTTCCTGACGCAGCTACTCATTTCGTGAAACTCGATCTCGATTGGATTGTATTGAGAGATGGATACGAAATGGATGATCTCGTTTTGGCAATGCGTAGTGGGCTCCCTGCGAATCACGAGCACGCGGATCGCAACAGTATTCAGTTTAAGGCGTTGGGCGAAATTCTATTGGCCGATCATACTAAACTAAATTACAGTGCGGATTCGGCGGAATGGAAACTTCGCGGTTCGATAGGACACAACACAGTGTTAATCGACGGACTGGAGCAGCATTACCATAAAGGGGAAGAAGGCACTAACGAATCGAAATCGAGTGCCCGGATAATTCGATCAGGAGAACGTCCAGGTTTTGCTTGGTGGGTAAGCGATGCCACTGCCGCTTATCGTTGGTACAATCCTGAACTGAGTTCGGTGACGCGCACGGTGATCGGGTTTCCTCAAGCGTCCTGTTTTGTTGTTTTGGACAAGGTTGAAAAGCCAAAAGGGATGACGGAATTGTCGGCCCTTTGGCATGTGGAGAACAAGGATGGTCAAGGTGACGCGAAGGTCAGTGGCCGTAGGTTTGAAATCAGTCGCCCAAGGGCTCGTTTTTATGGATACCTTGGCGGATCGGCTCCAGTGAACAATGTGCGGACGGTATATAAAGTCCCCAAGGATCTGGCTGATTATGAATATCGATATATTGAAAGTAGCCTTGATGGATCGGTAGAGAATCCGCTGCTAATGATGGCCGGCTTTGCATTGAGACCGGAGGAACGGCATCCGGTTGTTACGATGAATCAAACTGGAGATACTTGGACCATCCTTATAGATAAGGCGGGGTCACAGATTTTCCTAGAGGTGACCGATCGAGGAGTTGTTCCAGAATTCGAAGTCCTGAGAAACGATTTCCATTGAGAAAGACTAAAGTCACCGACGAAAAACAGGTATTGTAGTAAGCGTTCTATCCTTTCCCGATTTCCCAGCCCCAGCCTTTAGGGACTTGTCCACCGCCCTTGTAGTCGGCGCTCGGCTTTAGGGGCGGAAGAGTGCTGACGAAGGCATCGTAGCGTTTGCGTAGTTGATCGATCACTTCCGGGTACTGAGATGCCCGATCTTTCAGTTCCTTGGGGTCCTTTTTTAGGTCGAAGAGGCACCATCCGTCTGGGTACTTGACCATGCGCCAATCTTTCCAGCGTACGGCGTAGAGATTGCGTCGTGGTGCATCGGTGGGATCGGCGTTGTGCCAGTATAGGTATTCGTGAGCGTCGCCTTTCTTCTCTCTGCTGAAGTAGGGCAAGAGATTATTCCCGTCGCAGCGTTTAGGCGCGGTTTTGCCGATGGCAGCGGCCATGGTGGTGTAGAAGTCAATGGTCGCCATCTTGCCGTCGTAGGTGATTCCTTCAGGGATTGTTCCAGGCCAAGAGAGGATGCTTGGCGTATGGACCCAGCCCTCCTGTTGCGTATCCTTGCCCTTGCCACCACGATAAGGTTCCGACAATCCGCCTTCCGGAATATTGGCTCCGTTGTCGCTTGAAAAGATGATCAGCGTGTCCTCTTCTAAGCCATGCTTTTCGAGCATGGCGAGCATCTTGCCTACTTGGTCATCGACCGCGATGACCGCGCCTTCGTAGGCGGTGCCATCTTCGGCAGGAACGCGGTCGCGATAATGTTGCGGCGTGTCCTTGACCTTCGAGTGAACGGCATTGGGAGAGAAGTAGAGGAAGAAAGGTTTGTCGGCGTTTCGGTCAACGAATTCCGCCATGTAGTCGCCGTCGAGATCGGTCAGGTAGGCGATGCCGCCATCTTCCAAGGTAGCCTCGTATTGGTCGGCTGGAGCCCGTTTGGCTACTTCCATGAAGCCGCGATTCGAAGGACCTTGTTTATTGGAGCCGATATCCCATTTGCCGACCTGGCCGGTTACGTAGCCGGCGTCTCGCATGAACTCGCCCATGGTGGGGTGGTCTTCGGGGATAGGAAGTCCTCGAGCCATGCCGGACTTACCGTAGCGCTGAGCGTACATACCGGTCATGAGGCTGCAGCGACTGGGCGAGCAGGGTGGATTGGTGATGTAAGACATGGTGCACTTCGCCCCGCGCGTGGCGAGGGAATCGATGTGCGGGGTAGGAATTCGTGAATTACCGAAGCAAGCGATGTCGCCGAATCCAAGGTCGTCGATAAAGATCATGACGACGTTTGGTTTTCGGCCCGAGTTTTCTTGGGCCAAGCTGAAGGTGGGACTTAGCCCTGCGGCGATGGCACCGGTAGTGGCGGTCTTGAGAAAGTTTCTTCTGTTGGGGGTGCTCATGCTTCAGAGTTATATGTTTCTATGGGTTGGGAGTTTCCAATCTTCGATCACGATTCTTGGCAGCGACTGACTGCCCCAGTCATCCGCTGCCTGTTACTTCGCACGCTGTTTCTTAAGCTTTTTGAGCTCTTCGCCGGCGGTGTCTCGGAGAGTGACGGTGTATGTGGCTTTTTTGTCGAAGACTTTAAGGGAGAGGTTATCGCTGCCGCTTACTGGGAGCGTGTATTCGATTTCTCCTGTCTTTTCGTTGAGTACTTGAGCATTGGCTTTTTGATTGGATTTTCCAGGTACTTTGATGCTCGGAAGGTGAGCGGCAGCTTTGCGTCCGTATTGATCTTCCGCGGAAATCGTATGAGGCCAGCCGAGGTATTGGCCTCGGTTTTTCTTGGGCATCCAATTCTTGTCGGGGCCCCAATTTTCTAGAGTCGTCTCCAGCGTGTCTGTATTGAATTTAATAATACCATATCCGCTCCCAGTTCCTTGGAGGCGAGTCAGCATAGTGTCGTCTGTAAACTCGAAGTTCGGGTTGATCGTGTCGGGGCGATTGTTGACGGCCCAGACATTGACTTTGTTTTTGAAGCCGTCGAGGAACTCGCCGGTGTATTCTGGAAATCCTGGTTGACGGTTCTTTCCTGGCTCGAGAGGATCCCAGAGTCGCTTGTAGCCATTGGCTATTCCGGGAGGGGCGAAGGACCAACCGGAGTCGTTCCAGTCGTCGACGCCTTGATGGGTGAGCGTGCCGACGTGTTGGTCGCCGTGGATCATGAGAGCGTGGGCGCGTCGGATGGATTCGAGGGCACGGTTGCGTCCGCTTTGCGGCCATCCGTTGGAATCGAGATCGGCTGCGAGGCGGCCGTTAATGTTGCCGTGAGTGGTGGCGACGGAGCCGAATGGGGTTTGGGAAAGAACGGCTTTGAGTTTGGCGCCTTTCCAATCAGTGGCCCAACCATCCAGGAAGTTGAGTTGGCGATCTCCGAGAAGAGTGAGTCCGGGCTTGTCGATTTTGCGTGTATCGAAATCGGGGTCGTTTACGTGGTCGATTCGACCTTGTCCACCTACGGGCTCGTCGAGCGCATCGCCAGGAGCGGATTTGAACATCCGGTCAGCGAGGATGGCGAAACTGACTCCGCCGACGTTGAGTTCGGTATGGTAAACGGTGATGCCTTGTTTGATTGGCGTTGGGTCGTAGGCGTCGGGAAGGTGGGAGACTTGGGTGCGGTGAACCATGTTGACCCATTTCGGATGCATATTGTAACCGCCGAAGCTGCTGGTGGTCTTGGCGATCTTGGGCATGGCCATACCCCCGTTGCCCCATATGTTGCCGTGGTAGACATCATGATCGTCGGGAATGATGACCGATGGGCGATCTTTGAGTACGTCGCGGAAACTCCAGCCGAATAGCCAGTATTTTTGGAGATAGTTGAGGGCTGCTCTGGGCACTTCGTTTACAGTAGGCGTGCGGACGACGCTGTATCCTGCGACGCTTTCGTAAATTTGGTCGCCAGCAAAGAAGACGAGATCCGGGTTTTGGGCCCGTACGCTTTCGGAAATGTACTGATTCGGGAAAGCGTAATCGACCATGCAGGAAAGGGCAGCGAGTTTGATTTCCTTTTGATCAACTGGGTCTTTGCGAATGACGCCGTCCCAGTGGTCGGTCACGGTGCCGCGGGCGGTTGCGTAGTCGAAGCTCAAGCGGTAGTCGGCATTCTTAGCGCTGTCCCAAGCCTCGATGCGGAAGTGGGCGGTGCGTGAAAGCGGATCAATGGCTGCTCGGCGGACAGGATTCCATTTTGAGCCTTCTTTGATAGAAAGAATGACGACCTTGTTTTCGTGCGGTCCAACTGGAGCGACGTGGGCGGTCATTTTCATAATGTTGTCGTGCACGGTGTACTGCGACCAGAGGAGGGGGCCAAAGCGCTGCTGAGGCTTAGCGGCAATTTTGTCGCCTGATACGGACCAATCTTTGAACCAGAAGCGGAAGTCGCCATTGCCTCCGGCACGCCGGCTAGCATTGGATTGGCCTTGGTTGTCGATGGGACCGGCGAATAGGCCGATATTGCCGATGAGTGGGTCGCTTTTCACTTTGGCGGAAAATTCGCCGATAACCGCCACCGAGCCATTACCCGATTTGGCGGTAATGGTGGCTGACGCGTTGGAGCCCTTGCAG
Source organism: Opitutales bacterium (assembly GCA_018700525.1). Classification (GTDB taxonomy): domain Bacteria; phylum Verrucomicrobiota; class Verrucomicrobiia; order Opitutales; family Opitutaceae; genus Pelagisphaera. The sequence continues at coordinate 2,121 of JABITN010000050.1, read as the reverse complement.
ATAATTTCGAGGTCGAGGCGTACGTCGTCAAGAAGCGCTACATTGAGGGTTTCCGGGGAGAACTTGCCTCCTATGAAAAGCTTGCCTTCGGTGGTGATCCCGGCGTTGACGCCGTTGCTTGAGAAGAGGCCTGAACGATATTCGTTCGGCATGGCTCCGGTAACTGCGAAGCGGAAACCGGCTGCTCCGCCTTTAGAATGGGCATTGAGTTCTCCTGTTCGGACTGACATCCGGAAACTTCCGTCACCCGCTTTCATTTGGTGGGTTAGAAGCTGGAGGTCGTGGCCTCGGCCGCCTTGGGTGATCTCGACGCGCCCCTTGTTCAATTGCCAGTCCATCATGGGTGTGGTCCAGATTTCCGGAGCGATCCAGGGGCGGGTTACTTGAGACGGAGACTTCAGCGAGTAGTCGTCTGCGTTGAGAATGGTCGCCGATAGAGCGAGCGCGAAGGTCAGAGTTAGGGAACGCATGGTTTTTGTGAGAAAGTATGAAGGAAGAGGTATGAAGGATGAATTTGAAAAGAGGGATAGCTGGAGGCAAGGGAAAGCGAGTGGGTTGCTTGAGCTTGGGATGTCTGGTTGATTGCTGAAATTGGACAGTTTCTATTATTCAATTACTCCAGCTCGATCGCGTTGAGTTACGAAGAATCTCAATTTTAAAATGAGTTGCACCAGTTTCGAAGCAGCGAAGCGACGAAAGATGATAGAAAATTGGTTATTTTTAACATGATACGCGGCAAGCCGCTAGATGATACCGCTTTGCGGCAGTATGATGATTGTCGAATTATCATGTAAGCGACGCAGGAGCGTATCCTGTAAATATTGATTGGTGGAGGATCTATTTTTTCTTCAAGTTCTTGGCATTGCGCTGGTCTGCTGCGGCTTCGGTCGCCTGGCCTAGATCGCCGACTTCTTCCATGTGGGCGAGGAGGGCATTTCGCAGTTGTTTTTTGATGGCTGCGTATTCCGGGTTGTAGGCGAGGTTGTTCCACTCGTCGGTGTCCTCATCGATCGCGTAGAGCTCTTCGCCTGGGCGGTGGTGATAGCGGCGGACTTTTTCCGCGGCATCGGGGTCCGTCTTCGTAGCGCGTTTCCAGGAGTTGAATACTTGCGCTTCGCCCCATTTCGTGTCTTCGGGGATCGTGACGACATTTTCGAATTTAACGTCGGGAGTGAAATTCCATATGTATTTATATTTCAATGACCTGACAGACCGAATTCCGTAGTGCTTGGGCGCATTGATGATGCCTTTGGTGGTCATCTCGGAGAAGACGTATTTCTTGTGGGTTCGTTTCTTTCCCTTGAGTAGAGGAATGAGGCTTTTGCCATCGATAATCGCTGCGGGTTTGCCGCCTGCGGCTTCGACGAATGTGGGTACGACATCGGCGTATTCAATAAGTGAATCGCATGTCGAACCGGGTTTTACGTGGCCGGGCCAGCGGACGATAAAACCGGTGTGGAGGCCTGCATCGTAGAGCGTCCATTTTGCGAAGGGGAGGCTGGATCCTTGCTCGGTTGTCGCGATGAAGAGCGTGTTGTCGGTGAGTTTGTGGCGATCGATGAGGTCTAGGGCGTCACCGACTTGTCCGTCGAAGTAGGTGACTTCGGCTAGATAGCGGGCCATCGCATCGCGCGTTTCGGGCGTGTCGACGAATGTCGCAGGTAGTTTGATTTTGTCCTGAGGGTATTGGCTGGTATCGCCTTTATCCCAGGGGGCATGGGGTTCGTTGGAGGTGAGGAAGATGCAGAACGGGGTGTCTGACTTTACGCAATCGGCGATGAAGGTTTCGACGACATCGAAGTCGGGATTGTTTTCTTTTCCGAGGTATTCGAAAGGGAACACTTCTGTTGGGAGGATGTGGCGTTTGCCGCTGAGGGCGATACGATATCCGAGGGTTTTGAGGTAATGGACGATGCTTTGAGTATTATCGAAGGCGAAGGTGTGATTCGGGTAGGCACCGGTTTTGAAGGGCGATTGACCGGTATAGATATTGTGGCGAGTGGGGGAGCAAGTGGGAGCAGCTTGGAAGCAGTTTGTGAAACGCATGCCTTCCTCGGCGAGTCCGTCGATATTTGGCGTGTGAGCTTGGCCACCGTAGCAGCCGACGTCGAAGTGACTCAG
>JABITN010000044.1 GCA_018700525.1 Opitutales bacterium | reverse complement strand
GCCTGGTAGAAGGTTTGCGGGATGGCCTGTAAGCCAGCGTAGGCCAATAGTGCCACGAGCGGAGTCCAATGCCAGACATCGACCAGTAGAATAGTAAGAAACGCGTCTGTGGCGTCGAGGGAAACATTGTATTCATATCCGAATATGGAGAGAACCCTCGGGATTACTCCGATATCGGATTGAGTGAAAAGGCGCCAGACGATGCCCACTACATTGTAGGGAATCAAAAGAGGAATACCCAGCAAGACCAATGAAATCCCAACTCCGCCACCTTTGCGGGGCAGGCAAAGCGCGACACCCACGCCTAGTGGGATTTCGATTAAGAGCGCCATCAGACTAAAGGTTAGCTGACGGAACAAAGCTCCGCGAAATTGAGAGTCGTTCATCACATCCGCGTAGTTCTGAAGTCCTACGAATTCTGGTGTCGAACCGGCAAAAATCGTGTGTAGCGAATAATTGATTACAGCCATTAAAGGAATGAATGCGCTAATCGACATCAGGATCAGCGTAGGCAACAAGAATAGCCATGGTCGCTGCTTCATCGATCTAACCGCTCTCCATCGACGTAAATGTGGGTTTTGTCCGCTGGGAAGTGGGCCCAAATGAAGTCGCCTTCTTGGGATGGGAAGCGCTCTTCGACTCGTGCCTTGATACGTACCGTACCTGATTCCAGATTCAGCACCTGATAGGCTCCGGCGTAATCTACCGATCGAATGGCCATGCGGTTCCAACTTGGCTTTTCCTCTATACTTGTCTCAACGAATTCAGGACGTATTCCCAGTTCGATCGTTCCGTCTAACTTATTAGCCGCTAGGCCAATTGACTCTTGAATGGCTATTGGGCTTCCGGCGACACTCAACCCGGTGGACGTTTTTTCGCATGGCAGACGATTCATCCCTGGACTGCCGATGAAGTAGCCGACAAATGGCGTGCGAGGCGTGAGGAAAAGCGCTTCTGGCGTGTCTGATTGCATGACAGCGCCGTCCTTCATGATGGTTACGTGATCCGCGAAGGTCAGCGCCTCATGCTGATCGTGGGTTACATAGATCATAGTTAGTTTTAGCTCATGTTGGGCGAGGCGAAGTTTGCGGCGTAGGTCCAGCTTTAGAACCGGATCAATTACGGTAAGCGGCTCGTCGAGCAATACGGCCATCGTGTCTGTTCGGGCAATTCCTCGCCCCAATGAGACGATCTGCTTTTCCGCCGGATTAAGACTGCCGGATTTCGTGTTGGCCAACTTGCTGAGGTCGAGCAGTTCCATTATCTCGCCTGTACGGGCTCTAACGACGCTTTCGTCTTGGCCGCGATTTCTGAGAGGAAACGCGAGATTGTCGAAAACGCTCATGGTATCATAGACGACGGGAAACTGGAAGACCTGGGCGATGTGGCGCTCGCGGGTAGGCAGGTCGTTAACTCGGGTACCGTCGAAAAGGACCTCGCCGCTAGTCGGTTTTATGAGTCCGGAAATGATATTTAGAATAGTCGTCTTGCCGCATCCGGATGGTCCCAGTAGGGCGTTAGCGGTCCCGTCTTCCCAGGCGATGTTCAAATCCTCTATCGCGAATGCACTCTTTCCCTTGTGAGAAGATTCGTAGCGATGTTCTAAGGATTTGAGCTCTATTTTTGCCATGAGGGTCTGTATCCAATACTTACTTAAATCGATTCCCAGTTCGGATCACGAAAGTTCCCGTTTCGCTATCAAAAATATATAGTTCGTCCGGATCGATAAATGCGGTCACCTTTTTGCCGACGGGAAACCGTTCCACTTGTTGCATTAGCAATGATATGCGAACGGCGTCATGGGAGAGATGCAGTTCAGTGTTCGAGCCCACGACCTCCGCGAGCTCGACGTTGGCTTGGAAGGGAACCATCCGGTTTAGCGGATCGGCGAGATATAGGTGGTGGGGACGGATTCCAAGCAAGTAGCGATCGCTCGGCAGCTTTTGTCGATCCAAGGAAACTTCGAACGCGAGTTCTTGACTGACCCGAAGTAGGGATTCGCCGCTCTCCCGGTTTTCCATGGAGCACGGAATCATATTCATTTGCGGGTGGCAGAAATACGATCCCACGGCCGCATGGGCAGGGTTCCTGTAAACGTCACGTACCTCCCCGTACTGCAAGATTTCACCTTTGCGCATGAACGCTACATGAGTTGCCATTGTGAGTGCGTCGATGGGTTCTGGCGTGGCATAGACGACTACGCCGTCGCGTTCCCTGAAAATCTGTTTTAGATCGGCACGCAATTCCTCACGCAACTTGTAGTCCAAATTTGCCAATGGCTCGTCGAGGAAAATGAACCGGGATTCCTTGACTAGCGCTCGGGCGATGGCACAGCGCTGACGTTGCCCGCCACTGACCTCTTCCGGCAAATGCTGCAATATGCCCGAAAGTCCAAGCAGCTCTGCCGTTTCCGCCACCTTTCGCTTGATTTCCGTTTCTGCGTATTTCTTCTTTGCGACTCGTAAGGGAGACGCGATATTGTCGAAAAGCGTCATGGACGGGTAGTTGATGAACTGCTGATAGACAAAGGCGATATTGCGCTTTTGTACTGGAAGGGCAGTGACATCAACGCCTTCGAAAAAGATTCGACCGCTATCTGGTTTTTCGATCCCCGCAAGGATTCTCAGCAGGGTTGTTTTGCCGCTTCCGGCAGGTCCTAGGAGTGTGACGAAGCTTCCCGCCTCGAGGTCAAGGGAGAGATCGCGCAGCACCTGGTGATCGCCACGGGATTGGCTGACCTGATCGGCGTGGATGGTTGTGTGACTCGAAATACTAATGGGATAGGGGAGAGGGAGCTTCGACTGGGTCTAGTTGAGCTGCAAAGACTCGGTTCGTTAATAGGCGAAAGAAATCATTGATGTTATGGGGTGGCGGCAACGCTATCGAAATAAGTATCTATAGGATCAATACAAGAATATAATCAATAAGACACTCGAGCCTCTGACTAGGAAAGCAGCCAATAAGCCGATAGGTAGGGGTTCTCCTGCTAGGACTTTGAGCTTGGAGTTGTTGGTTCCTAGGCTAACTGCTGCAATTGCATTGGTGAGTATGAAAATGAAAATTCCGCTGGCGAAGGAGGGGAAGCGTTCCCGGCATCAGTCTGTAGAAAACCCAAAGGACGCTCTCCAATAGAGAGAATCGTCTCGAGAGGGTTATAAACTCAATCAAGAATATAGACTGGCCCCAATTCAGCCATGGTATTGGGAGCTTTGTCGACTTTAGGGTCGTTCTACGTCGTTTGGAGCTCCTCCCATGCAGTTGAGCGATTGTATCTCCGCTGGATCAAGAAAGATGTTAAACTCGCGATTGGCCTGGGCGCTCATGATCGCAAGCGTTTAGGCTGGGCGAAATTGAAAAAGCCCTCTGCCTCTTGGCCTCGCAAAACAGCTGCCGAGTCTCGACAGACGGCGGCCACCACGCGTTCTTGGGCTTCATTTGTGAACGCGGCAATATGCGGGGTGAGTACGGTTTTGTCTGATCTTACGATTACGTCCACTTGTGTCGGCGGCTCAATTTCTCTGACATCCAGTGCGGCTCCTGCGATGGCTCCTGATTGAAGGGCCTGAGCGAGATCGAATTCGTCCACTACTTCCCCTCGAGAGGTGTTGACCAAATACGCGGTCGATTTCATTTTTGCGAAGCGTTCTTTGTTGAAGAGACGGCGCGTGTCGGGAAGTAGAGGCAAGTGGACTGTTATAAAATCTGATTGGGCGAGCAGCTCGTCGAGTTCTATGAAAGATACATCAAGCCCTGCGTAGTGTGGCGCATTGGGATCGGCGAATTTGTCATGAGCCACGAGGTTCATTCCAAAGGCCTTGGCTCTTTGAGCGACGAGTGTACCGATGCGGCCAATTCCCACGATGCCTAGTGTCTTTCCCGACAACTCGCCACCCATAAACTTAGCGCGGTTCCAGTTTCCGTCGCGTATGTCCTGATCGGCTGCGGCGATGTTTCGCGCTAGAGAAAGGAACATGCCCATAGCCAGTTCTGCGACCGATAGAGAGTTTTCATTGGGCGCGAAACTAACGACTATTCCCGCTTCGGTAGCGGCAGCTGTATCGATATTATCGAGACCCGCACCTGCTCGAGCGATGATTTTCAAATTGGGCGCAGCCGCGATCAGCTCTGCGGTTACCTGCGTTTGATTACGGACGATGATGGCTTCGGCGTTTGCTACCGCTTTTGTAAGGGCAGTCGCATCGCTCCAGATATCCGGCTCGAATATGACTTCAAGATCCTCTTCCTTGCGAAGAAGATCCATTGCTTCGCCTTTAACGGCTTCAGTTACGAGAATTCGATTTACCATTTATCCTAGCTCCTGATAGTTGATCGGTAGCGTGCAGTCCAAGGTATCGTCTGCGGGTGGCAATTCGTATTTCAGTCCAGTGGCGCAGTTGAAAAGAACCGCGGTTTCGTCCGGTGAAATCAGTCCTTTCTCCAGTGATTGCCTATAGGCTGCATAGGTAGCGGCTCCCTCTGGGCATAGTAGCAGCCCTTCCTTTTTCGAAACTTCGTCGAGACCTGCTGAGATTGAGTTGTCATCGACCGCGATGGCGAAGCCTCTGCTTTCACGTATGGCTCTCAGTATTAGAAAATCTCCTACGGCGATGGGGACACGAATACCGGCGGCTACAGTGTGAGCGTTTTGCCAGAGTGGAGCGTGCTCGATGCCATCCTCGTAGGCTTTCACGATCGGAGCGCAACCCGTAGCCTGAACGGCAACCATTCTGGGGAGCTTGCCATTGAGCCAGCCAATTTTCGTAAGTTCGTTAAAGGCTTTCCACATGCCGATCAGGCCAGTACCTCCACCGGTTGGGTAGAAAATGACGTCAGGAACCTTCCATCCGAGTTGATCCGCCAGTTCAAGTCCCATTGTCTTTTTACCTTCGATACGGTAGGGCTCTTTGAGCGTTGAGAAATCAAACCAGCGCATCGCCTCTTTGCCTTGGCCGACAATACGGCCGCAGTCGTTGATGAGACCGTTAACGCTCCAGACCTTGGCGCCTTGGGCGGCAATCTCTCGGATGTTTATCGTGGGTGTGTCATCCGGGCAAAAGATGTAGGATTCCATTCCAGCACGGCTGCCGTAGGCAGCGAGAGCCGCTCCTGCATTTCCATTGGTCGGCATAGCGACTTTCGTGATTCCGAGCTCTTTGGCCATGGAAACCGCCATGCAAAGGCCGCGGGCTTTGAATGATCCTGTAGGGAGGCGTCCTTCGTCTTTTACGAGCAGTTCTCCTTTTCCTGCTGCCAGTTTGGGTAGCGGAATAATGGGTGTATGGATTTCGCCTAGGCTAACGATGTTCTCTTTTTTTCTTACTGGAAGAAATTCCCGGTAGCGCCAGAGATCGGCGGGACGATTAGCTAAATCTTCTTTAGTAATCGTATTCTTGATAGCATCCAGGTCGTAGCGAACCAGCAGCGGTTTTCCAGCTTTGGAAAGTCCGTGTAGGGTATCGGCCTCGTAATGATCACCCTCCATGCCACACTCTAGGTGCGTGACGAATGTAGGATGTTCGTTTGTTAAGTTTTCGTTTGTAGGCATTGAGTTCGTTTATGTTTCAGCTAAATTATTTTGGTTAGACGATCAGTTATACCACTTGATACCAGCCACTCTCGCAAATCGCTTTAGTTTTGCCGAATGATTGCCTGGAAATACATTCAAATGGTGAGGCATCCCAGCGTGGCAGATGTCCTCGAACCATTCGCTTGGCTTGCGATCCAAAAGTCGGGCCTTTCCGTTACTGCACATGAGGGGGCGTGGTTTGATGCTCTCTGCATCGCAGGCTGTGAGGCGATACTCGCCGTCGCAACGCCACAAGCGGAATAGGGTCAGAGGTATACCAATCTTTAACTCACTCTCGAGGACGACTGGTTTTTTGATGTTGAAATGCTTAGCGAGTTTGGGCGATCCCGATTTGCCTTTTTCGGGCGATAGGGATGGGGGCATTGCACCCACATGCCAGAGAGTGATTGATTCCTCATCGTGCTCGAGCCAGTCGGAAAGGTAGCACCTGCCCATTCCAAGCATTTCGCCAATCAAAGCGCCGATCGCGCCATCTGCATCGCCCTCGCAGGCGATTGCTCGTCCCTCGTCAGCCAAGCGAGCGATGCCAAGATAGGGCCATTGACCGAATGTGTTGGGCATCTCGGGCCAGCAGCGTACCCCTAGTGCATCTAGATTTTCTTCTTCGAAGAAATGACGCATCGCGAGGTAAAGGCGCGAGGCCATTGGAAAGTCCTCCTCGCAGGCATCTTTGAATTCCAAGCCGAGCTTTTTCGTCTCCTCAACATCGGCGGCGACGGTGTCTTCGCTGATATCGTTCAGCACGTTCCCGAACTCGATCAAGCTATAGGTCTGCAGTTGTACGCCAAGTTCGCGATGCATGACGAAGGGATCGGTGGCCATGTTGGCAAAGCCGGGAGCCTGTCCGCCAATGACCCCAACTCTCGTGTGGCGTAGTTTGCGAATGATGGCAGCGATGCGGACGGATGTGCCCAATTTGGCAATTGTGTCTGTATCTTCAGGATCGCCGTTTAAAACATCATAAGAATGGTTCATTTGCCGAAAGGTCGAAGACCAAACGTGGGCACCGACAAGCGAGCAGGAGCTGATCATATCGTCTTCCTGCTTCTCGGGCGTAGCCCAAAATATGGGAGGATCCGGCCAGATTTGGGCCAGCGTTGGCGCCATGCGACCATCCGCCATTGTGGTTTGCAATAGGACGAGAGCGTTGACTCCTGCCTGCTCGCATTCTGAGATGATTTGTCGCAGAGACGCTTCGTCCACCGCTTTCGAGGATGGCTCGAACACTTCGAAGGCGGATTGCCCGACCGCTTTGCGGACTTTCGCTTCCATATCGGCACCCCAATCCATGTCGAAGCCAGGGCGCTTTCGACCTAGGAAAAGAAGACCAAGTTTAGTATCAGTTTTCGAGTCTGTTTGGCTCATCGGAGGTTCTTTTATAAGCATTTCGCGTTAAGACCGAACAGGGTGAAATCCGGTAGGGAATAAGCCTACATTCGCGAAAGAGGAACATGCCGCGATGAAGGGAGCCGAGTCAAGAAATATATATCCATTTTTGGACATTAGGCGTTGGCCTTTGAGTTGCGCGTCTAAACTAATCAGGGGATATCGAGCGATGCTGGACTGCTGTTACTAGCGGTTGCAATGCCTGATTAGGTGTGTTCTCGCATGGATCAATCATGCCTTTTCTATCCTCAACGCATTTATTTGAAACGAAGAGATGCCCTAGACCGTATTGAATCCGAAAATGCTATTTGGATGTGCTGATAATCGAAGGGGGCCCAATGGGTTTGGGCTGCACACTCGATGCAGTATGGCACGGCTACCGCACTCTGCTCATCGAACAGGGAGATTTCGCGGGTGGAAGCTCCGGTCGCAGTACCAAGCTTATTCATGGCGGGGCGCGATATCTTAAGCAGGGAAATATTTCTTTGGTCCGAGAATCTCCGGCCGAGCGTGGATGGTTGTTGGTAAACGTTTTCTGTCCAATGGGAATGCTGTCATTATTCCCAAGACCAGCGATGGTCGGTTGCTGTTTCTCGTGCCCTGGTTAGATAAGGTGATCGTTGGTACAACTGATATATCGGATGAGAATATATGCCTGGAGCCCAGGCCTTGGAACGATGCAATTCAATATCTTTCTTAAGGTGCCTGTAGATAGAGGACGTTTTGGGAAATACGGAAGCGCAGCTGCTATATTGCAGTCCTGGATCGATGAAACTCCCGAATTGGGTGAAAGAATTCATCCAGGTTGGCTTGTTGTTGGACGCACGGGCTGCCGTTGAAGTGGCTCCGGAGGTTGGGAGCATTGTGGCCAAGGAACTAGGGCAGGATGACGAATGGGCGGATCGCTTCGTCGAATCGGTATGCAAATCTCGAGGAATTACGACATCAACTCGTATTCGTGAAACTCAGTTTTGTTCGATCTGCCTTGTTGCAAGCGCCGCTGGGTCATTCAACTTCGAATATGAATTCAACCTCGACGGGAGCGTTCAAGGGCAACGCGTTAACGCCAACTGCGGCTCGCACATGGCGGCCTGATTCACCCAGAATATCATTGAGCAATTCGCTGGCACCGTTGGCGACTTGAGGCTGGCCGTAAAAATCGTCGGAGCTTTGAACGAATACGCCGATGCGGACGACGCGCAGCAATCGAGTTAAGTCTCCGTCGAGTTCCGCTTTGAGTGCCGCCAGACCGTTGAGAACGCATTGTCGAGCAGCATTCTGGGCGTTTTCGATAGAAACTTGGGTAGGCACTTTGCCGGTGCTCATTAATTCACCGTTTTGCATAGGAAGCTGGCCACTGACAATCACGTGTCCCCTGCTTGTAACTGCCGAGACATATGCAGCCACTGGTTTAGGAGCATCGGGAAGTGTGAAACCGCGTTCTTCGAGTTTTGATTCTATGGACATTACGTTGGTTTTCTTTAGGAGATGTTTTTCAGGATTTGGGTATTCGATTAGTAGCCTCTCTAAAGGGACTTTAAGAAAAAACCGAGTTGAGTTATTTCTCTCAGGGATTTCGCCTTTAACCTCGAAAGGGAGTAAGCGGCGTAGAAGTGAGACGAGTCAAGGAATATATATCCATTATTGGACATTAAGCATTGACCTGTTATGGTACACTTTGCCATGGTACAGATTGTGGCTAGTGAAAGTGTAATGGTAATGCAAGCGGGGACTGTCTCCAAGAAAATGGAGATAAGAAAGCACATGCTGCTTCAGCATATTTACCGCAACGGATCGATTGGCCGACTCGAGCTCGGGAGAGATCTCCAGATGAGCAAGTCCCGGTTGTGCGAAGTTGTTCAGGATATGATTGATGAAGGACTCGTTGTAGAGACTTTGGACGGCAAGGAACGGAGAGGTAGACGCCCGGTTCCATTGAGTGTCAATCCTGATTACGGGTGTTTTGTTGGTTTGGATTTCGAAGCCAAGCGGATGCGAGTTGTAGTAACAGACTTTTCGGGCCGATCGCTTTTTAAAAAGCACCAAGCGTTGAGGCCGATGAAGGACAGGAAAACTCTGATTAAACATCTTCTCGATTTTGTTGATAAAGGACTGGAAGCGGCACGAGATTTGAATGCGAAGGTCCTTGGCGTTGGTGTGGCTGCTCCGGGTATCATCAATCGAAATACAGGAACTCTCTTGCACTATGACTTTATTGAAGCGGCACGGGATATCCCACTTAAGGACTTGATCGAGGAGCGCACAGGTCTTCCTTGTGCGGTGGACAACAATATTCGGTGCTATGCCCTGACGGAATGGACTTCTGGGGCGGCTAAAAATATGTCAGACTTTATTTGCTTGGCCGTGCGAAGCGGATTTGGGTCGGCGATCATTCTGAATGGTCGTCCTTTGGATGGAAGTCATGGTTATTCAGGCGAGGCGGGCTATTCGCCTGTGCCGAGCAGTAAACCAGCTTCCGAATGGAAGACATTTCAAGAGGTTGTATCGGAAAATGCGTTACAAATTGATACGGAATCGAGCACGTTTGAGCTTTCAGATGAAAAAGCGCGAATCGCTGGTGAATTGTTGGGAGCCCAGGCAGCGTCGCTCGCGTCTTTGCTCGATCCTGAAGCGATTGTGTTGGTCGGGCGATTATTAGAGCCGAATGGTTCTCTTTGGCCGCACGTCGAGAAAACCTTTCGTCGTTTCATTCTTCCTGATATTGGTGAACAGGTGCCGCTCCTGCATTCCCTTGTCGATTCTTATGCTGCGGCAGTCGGAGCGACTCAGTTGTGTTTCCAGGAGAGATTCCACATTAGCTCTGCGACAAAATAAGAAACCCGCTTATCGAAAGCGAGCTGATAGAAGCAGGCCAGAAATACTGAAATCTGAATACAGACCTTTTTGAATTAGATAAAGCAAATACCCAATTATGAAACTATTCCTTGATAGCGCTATTACTGAAGAAATCGCCCATGCTCTGGAAGCTTGGGACATGGATGGACTCACAACGAATCCCCGACATGTTATGGTTTCGGGCAAGCCCTTTCGGACTGTTATCGCCGAGATCGCCGAAATGGTGAAAGGCACCGATAAGCCGGTAAGCGTGGAGGTCAATCCCCACTTTACTGATTTTAAGGAAATCGTAGAGCAAGGCCGTGAGCTCGCTGCGCTTTCACCTAATTTCGTCATTAAAGTAGGTGCTTGCGAAGGTGGCTTCACCGCCATCAGGGAGCTTACTAAAGACGGTATACGGACCAACGCCACGCTCATCATGTCAGTCGCGCAGGCTTGGCATGCCGCTCGTGCGGGGGCGTCGTACATCAGCCCCTTTCTCGGTTGGAAGGACCAGTTTGGAGACGCTCCGGACACTTTTATTGGCGATGTCCGAACGATGCTAGATAAGTTTGGATACCAATCGGAAATTATCGCGGCGGCTGTTCGCAATGCGAGACAGATTGGCGATGTCGCTACCGCAGGGGCTCATTGTATAACGGCAGGTGCCGCCGTTTACAAAGAAACCTTCTGCAACCCCTACACTACATTTGGCGAAGGTGTCTTTCAAAGCGCCTGGGATCAGACTCCTGAATCTTGAACGCCTCTTTTTAGAACCGAATTATTATGGATAAATACGGACTTTACTTGAATGGCGAATGGGTGAACAGCGATCGAGCTTTGACCGTTTACGATAAGGGAAACGGCGAAGCGATCGCAGAGGTGTCGACGATTGATCGTGCGGGTATCCGAAAGGCTATCGAGGATGCGGAAGCCGCCCGAAGCGGATGGGCGAATCAAACGGGTATTACTCGAGGAAATCTGCTCCTCAAACTAGCGGACGAAGTCGCTCGGCGATCGGACGAGATCGCTCGAGACATAACGTTGGAAAACGGAAAGCCGCTTCCGCAAAGCAAGGGCGAACTGGGCATGTCCGTTGACCATATCCGTTGGTTCGCCGAAGAGGCTCGAAGATCCTATGGTCGCGTCGTCTCGCATCAGACTGAGGGGAAGCGACATCTTATTTTGAAGAGCCCGGTTGGGGTTGTAGGAGCGATTGCCCCCTGGAATTTTCCGCTGGTCCTTTCGCTTCGCAAAGTGGCTGCAGCTCTAGCGGCAGGATGTCCTGTCATTTTGAAACCCGCCTCGGCGACACCTATATGCGCTGTTAAATTGGCCGAGTGTATCGAAGCGGCGGGGTTTCCTAGAGGCGTATTTCAACTGGTTGTCGGCAAGGCATCCGAGATTGGAAGCGAAATGCTAGAGAATCCTTTGTGCCGCAAAATCTCTTTTACTGGCTCAACCGAAATAGGGAAGCGCCTGATTGAAGGCGCGGCTAAAACCTGTACTCGACTCTCGCTTGAGCTTGGAGGAAATGCTCCACTGCTGATATTCGCGGATGCGGATTTGGACAAAGCGGTGGAGGGGGCGATTATCGCGAAGTTTCGCAACACGGGCCAATCGTGCGTCGCTTCGAATCGCATTTACGTGGAACGATCCGTCTTCGATGCTTTTGTAGAGAAATTTGTAGCGGCAACCAAGGCATTGAAAATCGGATACGGATTAGAAGAGGGTATGGACATCGGACCACTGATCGATGAGGCGGGTTGTGAATCTACTTTGCGATTTGTGGAGGACGCCAAAGCTAAAGGAGCTCGCGTACTCTGCGGAGGAACCCGCGGGGATGGCGATGGGGCTTTTGTGACTCCCGCCGTGCTAGTCGATCTTTCAGAAGATGCGTTGTGCATGTCGGAGGAGATCTTTGCTCCCGTTGCCCCGGTGATTCCTTTCGATACGGAAGAAGAGGTCGTCAGGTTGGCCAACGACACGGAATATGGGCTAGCAGCGTACGCATTCACGAGCGATCTGAATCGAGCTTTGCGTTTGGCTGAGCAATTAGAGGCGGGCACGGTTGGTATAAACGAGTCGGTTCCTGCCACCAGCAATTGCCCATTTGGCGGATTCAAGCAGAGTGGCTGGGGACGCGAGTTGGGGACGGAAGGGATGGAAGCCTATCTGGAAACCAAGCACGTTTCTATAGGGGGCGTTTAGACAATTGATTCTCGTTCAGTTTTTATCCACTTATATCTGCGCATTATCTCTACTATGAGTTCTGAAAAACCGAACCTGCCGCTGCAAGACGGGGCATCGAGAAGATCCTTTGTCAAAGCCTTTAGCGCTGCCGTTGGAGCCAATATCGTATTTGGAAATTTGATTCCCGATGGAGTCGTCCCAGTGGCGATGGGGCAAACGCCTGAACCCTTCAGTATCCCAGGCAAGCCGGGTTTGACTATTCTGAACGATCGTCCCCTCAATGCTGAGACCGCTGCCCATTTGCTTAATGACGCCATCACACCGGCAAGCCGTCTGTTCGTCCGAAATAATGGCCTTCCACCGATGAAGGTCGATGCCGATTCCTGGACTCTTAGCATTGGAGGAGAGTCCGTGTTCAATCCAAAGACTTACACGCTAAAAGACCTCAAATCGAAATTCGAGAACGTCGATTTAGCTCTAACGTTGGAGTGCGGAGGCAATGGCCGGGCGGAATTTTATCCGCCGGCTAGCGGAAATCAGTGGACGATAGGAGCAGTGGGGTGTCCTGTGTGGAACGGAATTCGTCTCAAGGACGTGCTGGAGGATTGCGGTATGAAAGACGATGCGGTCTACATCGCCTATCATTCGGCGGATCGGCACTTGAGTCAGGATCCTAGTAAGGATGCGATTTCGCGCGGAGTACCTATCTCGAAAGCGATGGAAGCGGAATCGATGATCGCTTGGGGGATGAATGGCGAGCCATTGCCATCGCACCATGGGTATCCGCTTAGGCTGGTTTGCGGCGGATGGCCCGGGTCGACCTCGGGCAAATGGGTTAAACAAATAGACATTCGCAATCAAGTCCACGACGGAACGAAAATGACGGGTACCGCGTATCGGGTTCCTAAATACCCGGTGAAGGCAGGGGCTACCGTGCCGGATGAGGATATGGAAATTATCGAATCCATGCCAGTAAAGTCGTTGATAACCTTTCCCCAAAGCGGCGTGGAGGTAAATTTAGGCGATTCCTTGAAGCTCAATGGCCATGCCTGGGCAGGGGATTATGAAGTGGCGAGTCTTTCGCTTTCCAATGACTTTGGGCAAACGTGGGTCGAAGCGGATCTTAAGAAACCCGTTAACCGTCTTGCATGGCAGCAATGGTCGGGGGATGTTTCATTCCCGAAAAAGGGGTACTACGAAGTCTGGGCGCGAGCCGTTGATTCGGAAGGCGTTTCCCAGCCGATGCTCATCCCGGGCTGGAATCCCAAAGGGTATTTGAACAACTCTTGTTACCGTATAGCTGTTTACGTGGTCTAGTTATGAATACGCGAAAATATACAATGGGTTTGATCGGTTTCTTGGTGTTTTTCGCTAGCGCGGCAGTACTTGTTGCGACGGATGAAGAAGGTGAAAAGAAAACCGATCCTACCTCGGGCATGGTTATAAATGAGCATTGGGATCTCGTTAGAGCCAATTGCATCGTTTGCCACTCGACAAAGGGGTTTACCCAGATTCGCCTCGATCGAAATAACTGGGAGAAGATTGTTCGCTTGATGCAAGAAAAGAATGGCCTCTGGCCGCTCGGTGAAATGGAACCGAAAATCCTCGATTATCTCGAGAAAAACTACGGCCTAACGGATGAGCACCATAATCCCAAGATCCGCCGACCACTACTCGATTGAGACCTAACTGGGTTGGATGATTTAATTTTATGAAGCTCTTCAGTCTAAAAAATTCCAATGGAATCGAGATTATCGTCAGTTCTCTAGGGGGCATTATAAAAGAACTTTGGATGCCCGATCGATTGGGGCAGGTGGATGATATTGTTCTGGGGTTGGACGACATGGACGATTATCTGGTACGATCTCCCTATTTCGGCGCTATTCTCGGACGTTATGCCAATCGCATTGCTGGCGCGCGTTTTAAACTGGATGGCCAAAGTTTTGAATTGGCGGCGAACAATGGCATTAATCATTTGCATGGAGGATTGCGTGGATTCGACAAGGTGGTTTGGGGGGTTGAGGAGGTTACCGAATCTGGAGAATCGGGGCTCTGCTTGACTTATGAAAGCGCGGATGGAGAGGAAGGGTATCCGGGCGCTTTAGAAGCCGAAGTGACCTATCTGCTGAGCGAAACGAATGATTTTACCATT
>JABITN010000127.1 GCA_018700525.1 Opitutales bacterium | reverse complement strand
GACAATTCGGATTCATGGTAGGCAGCCTTACAAAGCGTGCCTGTACAGTGGCATGGTGCCTGACAGGTCTGGCGGGGGTCGCCTACTTCGCCGGAAAAGACGTCAACCCCGATCACCTCTACGGCATGCTCGCCAACGAATTTCTTCCGACAATGTTGCCCGGAGCATTGGGATTGTTCATCGCAACGCTCCTCGCATCCGTCATGAGCTCCTGCGATTCCTTCATGATCGCAGCCTCGGCGCTTTTCACGCGAAACGTCTACAAACATGCGAAACCAGGGCGAAGCGATCATCACTACCTTTGGGTCGCAAGGATCGCTTCTATCGGCGTGGTTATCCTCGGAGTTATCTACGCCTATTGGCTATCCGGAGTTATCCAAGGTCTCGAGATCCTCTGGAAAATCGGCCCAATGATGGGTATCGCTTTCTGGCTAGGCCTCTTCTGGCGACGCGCTACTCCGGCTGCCGCCTGGACTTCGACATTGAGTGCTTTGTCAGCATGGTGGATCGGCACTCAAGCCTTTTTCGCAATTTGGATTTCTAAACTGCCACGAGCCGAGTCCCTCCAAATGATCGATCACTCTGGTGGCGAAGCCTCACTCTCCCTCCCGTGGCAAATGATCCTTTATTTGTCGGTCGGCTTACTTGTCGGGGTCCTTGTCAGTTTATTTACCAAACAATCCAATCCGGAAAAAATCGAACGCTATTACGCGCTCCTGCGCACCCCTGTCATAAAAGAAGAACCGGATACGCCAGTACCGTGCGTCCTTCCAGCAGGATCAATCCCTCTCCCTCGACGCGTGTTCTTTTCGAATACGAATCTTGAAATTCCGATTCCGTCAAAACGCTCAATCATCGGATTTTCCATCGGCTGGGCGTGCGTCATCTCAATCATCCTATTAGTTTATTGGATCTCGAAGATTTAGCGACGACCCTCGATCTATCATTATTCGTAATTTATCATTTAATACAATGAAGTCGAACAATCGCCCCAATGACCCCACCGAATTGGCTATCTCTTTCATTGTCGCTCTAGCATTCTTCGCAACGAGTGCGATTGCCGAAAAAACGATCCAAACCAAATTATTCGATCCAGGATATTTAGTTGGCGACTGCAACTACCACAGCCTAAACACCGCCTCGGATGGAATGCTCTACTTCTCTGTCTGTACGCACCAAACGGAATCGTCAGCCCGAATCTATCGCTTCAATCCAAACGACGAATCGATCACTCAAATCGGGGACCTCGGCAACATCTTAGATGAAGACCCGCGCGAACATATACCGCAAGGGAAGATCCACTCTGGACTGATCGAACACGAAGGGTATCTGTACTTTTCGACCCACACCTCTTTTTATGAAGGCAACTTGCCCAACATGACACCAGGCGACGGACGCAAGCCCTACACAGGCGGTCACTTCATGCGTTACAACCTGAAAACCGGCGTATTCGAAGATCTAACGCAGATCCAACTCGCAAACGAAGGTATCATCGCCATGACGGTCGACAAAACCAGCGACACTCTCTATGGCCTCACTTGGCCTACTGGACTACTCATCAGCTACCAACTCGAAGAAAAACGGCTCCACAACTGGGGTGCCACTCAAGGACGCGGCGAATGGGGACGCTTGCCCGGCGAGTGGGATTTCATCTGCAGAAAGCTAGGGATCGACGACAAGGGAAATCTGTATGGTTCAACGGATACTGGATCGATTTGGCATTTCGAAAAAGGGAAGCAGCGCCCTCTCGACTATTTGAAGGACCTTAACGTAGCTCACGTCGCCCCAATCCAAAAAGCGAATTTCGAGACCCCAGCCGAAGCGCACTTCTTCTGGAACAACTGGCGAACCATTCTCTGGAACCCCGATACGCAAAGCTTCTGGGGACTTCAAGGCGGCAGCACGCAACTTTTCGAATTCACCCCAACCACCGGCGTACTGCGATCCGTCCGCTCGCTTCGACCCGAAGGGGTTCCCTTAGACACTCGCCGCAATCCCTTCCGCTCCCAACTGGGTTTCATGCTCGGCCCGGATAACACCCTAATCTATCTAGCCCACGCCCCAGGAATAAGGACCGAAGGGAAATCCGATTTGAAATCATCGGTTCACTTACTCACCTATCGGATCGATACCGACCAATTCCACGATCATGGAGCGCTGGTCACGCGAAACGGCAGGCGTATATTTTTCACCGAGAGCGTCGAAATCGGGTCAGACGATCACATTTACTCAGTCGCTTGGGTTGAGTCGATCGACCCTTCAAATAAGGAACGGATTCAGTCGGCCCGAGGCGAAGCAGCCCCCGATGAAACCGAAGACGTAATCTACGAAATGCAGCTCATCCAAATGCCGACCTGGCAAAAACTGTTCAAATAGTAACCAGGTTCGCTAAGAGCCTGCTAAATAATTCGGAAATCGCTCTGCCTCTAATCTGTAAGAGCCGGGTTTAGCCCACATGCATCAACTTAGGGAAATATTTGAGATGATAAGGAACGAAGCCCATTGGTTTAAAAATCAATAAAGAACCTTATTTGACGACTCCCGTGCTCCCGCTGAGCGCATAGGGGTCGACTTAAACGAAATTCGCCCTAAACCCCGCGGCTCCATCACGTAGCGACACAAGCGACTCGCGTGGAGTTCGCAATGGTCCAACTGTTTTGATCTAAGGTGCCGCGTATGGATTTATCCAGCGATTCCTCTGTTTTGTCTTAATTGAACCTAGACTATCGCGGGGTAAACCAATCCTACGACAAAACATCAAACAATCTCCAAAGATCACAACAAGGCTGCCGAATCCGGTTCGAGAAACAACCGAGCATCCGGATGCTGACGCAATAGAGTCGCCGGACAAGCCGTAGAAATCGGATCGTTCAAAGTCGTGGCCACCGCCTCTGCCTTCGTCCTCGCAGGAACAACGCAACTTAGCTTAGCAGCATTCGCGAAGACTTTTAGCGTTAGCGTAATCGCATGCGTTGGCACAGCATCAATCGACGGGAAACACCCGTCATTCACCTGCTGCTGACGGCATACTTCGTCCATCGCGACTACCTTCACACATTCCGGATCATCGAAGTCAGCCACTGGTGGATCGTTAAATGCCAAATGGCCATTCTCTCCGATACCGCAACATGCCAAGTCGATCGGCTTCTCTTCCAACAACGCACTCAGACGGTGACACTCCGCCTGAGCATCTAACGCTTCGCCCTGTATTTGGTGAAACGCTTTCAGCGGAACTTTCGTCACGAAATGCTCCCGCTGATAAGTCCGAAAACTTTGCGGATGCTCCGCAGCAAGCCCCACGTATTCGTCCATATGAAAGACCACGATCTTGCTCCAATCGATCCCCGCGCTTTGCGACGAATCAATCAAATGCGCAAAAAACTCATCCTGCGACGGAGCGCTCCCGACCACGATTCGGATCTCGTCGCGATCCGCTTGCAGATCCTGCAAAACACTTGCCACATACAAAGCCGCCGCTTTGCCCATATCTTGCCTATTGGCGAACACCGCAGTCTTAAGAGCGTCCGATGAAAATTCCCTAACGGGAATTGGTTGATTTGATTCAGTCATGAGATTTCGATTACAATTCAATTCCAAAATGTTCAGCAGGAGCAGTCGAGCACAATGCCACCGCTTCCGCTCGCTCGAGAGCCAGCCACTCCACTATGTTATCTACTCCTTTGTCCAGAGTCAGGGACGACCCAGCAAAACGCGAATCTCCCGGCAAATGAACAATTCCATCAACGCCCACGTCCATCTCATGCGGACCTACGGTATACCTCCCTGGAGGCGCACCCGCAGCTGACATGCAATCTGTAGTGAAAAACACGTTACTAATCGACTTAGCTCGAAAGTAATTTTGAAGCACGAATGGTGGAAGGTGAATCCCATCTGGGATCAGACAAGCGATCAATTCGTCTCGCGCCAAAAGCCGCTGTATAACATTGTCATGACGGTGCAAATGCAACGGTACGGCGTTTCCTACATGAGTGGCCAAGGTCGCTCCCGCGCGAATCGCTTCGTCAATCGCTTCCTCCGATGCATTCGTGTGGCCCAACCCAATTCGAATCCCATCGACTCGCGCCGCTTCCATGATCATTTGGCATCCATCCACTTCAGGAGCCAAGGTTATTAGCTTCAGGTTGCCACCTGCCGCATCGCGCAATCTGCGATAATCCTCCAAAGACGGTACGCACGTATACTCTTTCGGATGCGCTCCATAGTACCCGGCCTCCGTCGATATCCATGGACCTTCCAAATGATAGCCACGCACCACGGCGGCGATCGATTCATCGCGAGTACGCAAACGTTCAATACGCTCCAATTTCCGGCACATAGCGTCCACGCTGTCGGTAATGAGCGTGAAGAATATCGCATTCATCCGATGTTTTCCCAGCATCTCCACCGCATGCCTCATTTCATCAATTGTCAAAGAATCGGATTGGAAATCAATTCCACCAAAACCGTTAACCTGAAAATCGAATAACTTGTTTTCTTGCGAGATATTCATCCTTTTTATGCAAGCCGGCCAATCATGCGGTTAAGTGTCTTAATAAGAAACGACAAACATCTCGGCTGGTGAAAATTTCCCCGACGGTAGATCGAGATACCTTCCCTCTGCTTATCTCCACCTTCCCTGTCAACCGCCTGTCGCCAGACGCCACATTCGGTAACCATTGTTCGCTGCAAAAAAGCCCAACTCCGATCAAACCACTCAAGTGCCCAGGGCTCTCCAGTTTGCTCGTAAGCCATCAAACAACCAATCGATACCTCCGACTGAGCCCACATGGTCTTCTCATCCAAAATGGGTCCAGCTGGGCGATTCTGCGAAGCCAATACGCTGTATCCCGTATCGCAGGTTCCGCCGAAAGGATAATCCCAGCTCATTTCAATCAATCGTCGCATCCGATTCTTAAATGTCTGGTACATCATGGCATCGCCAATCCGAAGCGATTCCTCCATGCACATCCATTGAGCTTCAATACTATGCCCAGGGATCATCTGAGTCGCCTGCGATGGAACGCGCGAATAATCGTGAAAAAGAATTTCATTGGAAATCCCGTACTCGGCATTCCAGAATTTACTCCCTAACGCATCGAGATGCTCTCGTGCCAGCGCTTCGAACCAAGGATCAGCTTTAACCTCCAGAAGCTGGGGAATCACCCAAACCATCATGAACGAGTGCCCCTGAGCCCGAAGACCCATTTCATTTACTCCCGGAGCAACCACTCCTCGATACTCTGAATTTTCATAACGCTCAACCGACTTGCGCAATGAGAGCTTCGCCAATTCGAGATCTTCCGAGTTTCCGGTCGTCTTCGCGAACTGGATCAAACCAACTGCAGCGAATAGAGCTCCATAGATATTATTGGAACGATCGATCGCTATCCCGTCTACTGGCCGCCCAACGCGGTCAACCGTATCCAACCAAGCGCCATCGCCGAGGTGCATATGCTTCACCATGAAATCCCGCGACGCCCGTGCTCGCTCCAACCATTTCGGATCCTTATCAAGTTCGTTGTAAATATATGAATACACCCAAATTCCGCGACCCTGATACCAGATGTCCTTCCGATCGTTCTCCACCGAACCGTCATCGTAAAGATAACACATGAATCCGCCATTCTCCTCGTCGTAACCGCCATTTTCCCAAAACGGAAGATAACGCTCGAACAACTGATAACGGCAATCGGATAATAGAGCATCGATTCTCTCTTGCTTCAAGACACCCCCATTACCCCGCAGGGAGCCACCTGACCGAATCGATAGCGTCTCTTTGGAGAGAAGCGATCCACCCAATCCAGCCGCCAAAGCAGTGCCAATAAATTCACGTCGTATCATTTATAATTTGAGGCTAGTGGGAATTGCTCGCTACCTGGACGAACCCGTTGAAGACCCACCACATCATCACGAAAACGAAACCGGTTCCAATCGAAAACCATTGTTCAGTAAATTCATCTGCAAATAAGCCAATCTCGGTGACCGTAAACTGAAACAGGAAGTGACATCCATCCTGCCGTTCTCTTTTGTTCGAGGACACTCAATTTCAGTTTTCGCTCTACCCCTATGAAACTCGGACTCGGACTCTACCGCCAATCCCTAAACCAGGACAACTTCCGCTTCGCCCGTCAGGCCGGAGCAACCCATGTGATCGTTCATTTGGTCGACTATTTCGGCGGGCGCAATCCTAGCCTTTCGAGAGGCGACGATCGACGCGGATGGGGCATTACTCAGAAACAAGGAAAGCTCTGGGAACTAGAAGAACTGATCTCTATCCGCAAGGAGATCGAAAGTCACGGACTCACCTGGGAAGCCATCGAAAACTTCGACCCTTCACACTGGTACGACGTCCTCCTAGACGGACCTCGTAAGCAAGCTCAATTAGAAGGTCTGAAAACGATGATCCGCAATATAGGAAAAGCCGGCATCCCAATCATGGGATACAATTTCAGCATCGCTGGAGTATGGGGCTGGACCAAGCAACCCGTCGGGCGCGGGCAGGCCGAATCGCTTGTTTTCGATTCCGAGGACGTCGACCTAAACATGCCCATGCCAAATGGAATGGCATGGAACATGACCTACGACCCCCACGCCCCCGAAGGAAACCTTCCGCCCGTCAGCAGCCAGGAACTTTGGCAACGCCTCGAACACTTCCTCCAAGCAATCATTCCCATAGCCGAGGAATGCGGCGTTCGGCTCGCCGCTCATCCCGACGATCCTCCCGTCGAGCGCTTACGTGGAACCGCTCGACTCGTGAACCAACCCGAAAAGTACGAACGCCTTCTCAACCTCATCCCCAGTCCTTCCAACGCATTGGAATACTGCTTCGGTAGTGTACAGGAAATGAGCGGCGGCGATCTCTATTCGAACCTCGATCAATTCTCCAAAGCCGGAAAAATCGCCTACGTGCACGCCCGAAACGTAAATGGCAAAGTCCCGCGTTACCAGGAAGTATTCATCGACGAGGGCGACATCGATATACACAAAGCCCTAAGCATCCTTCACCGGAATGAATTCGATGGCGTCATCATCCCCGATCACACTCCCGAAATGTCCTGCGCAGCGCCCTGGCACGCTGGAATGGCTTTCGCAATGGGATACCTCAAAGCGACTCTCGAAAACGTAACGGGCTAACGTTTATGAAAAGCCGTCTGTACGAATGCAGGAAGGACCGATCGCGAAAAGCCCAATTGACCATACAATCAAATATGTAGCGATTATTTCAATACAAATTCTAACGATTCCACTTACAGACACCTTCTTCTTTTTCCGGCGCCTAAACGCTTCTCTATTTTTATAAAGCCGCTAATGCGTGCTCAACGGAGATCGAACGACGTTCTTTCGCCTTGCGAGTTCACCGTCCACCAAACATCGATTAGCGATGACAGCGACAAATGGTTTTTGCGGTACGATTGGAAACACCCCTCTTATTCGACTCGACAGTCTTTCCAATGCAACCGGATGCGAAATCCTTGGAAAAGCGGAATTCCTCAACCCCGGCGGTTCTGTGAAGGACCGAGCGGCGCTTGGCATGATTGAAGACGCGGAAAAACGAGGCCTCCTAAAGCCTGGCGGAACAATCGTCGAAGGCACAGCAGGCAACACCGGAATTGGTCTCACTCTCGTTGGGAATGCCAAAGGCTACAAAACGATCATCGTCATCCCGAACGACCAATCGCCCGAAAAGGTGGAGCTTCTTCGTGCAATCGGAGCCGAAGTCAGGCCCGTTCCACCCGCTCCCTATAAAGAACCTCACAACTATAATAGGATCGCCGCCCAAGTCGCCGACGAAATGGGAAACGCTTTCTGGGCCAACCAATTCGACAATACCGCCAACTCTCAATTTCACTACGACACTACTGGCCCGGAAATCTGGAATCAAACTGGCGGCAGGATCACGGCATTCGTAACCGCAGTCGGAACCGGAGGTACGCTCGCAGGGGTATCGAGATACCTGAAAGATCAAAGTGAATCCGTTTCGACCTATTGCGCCGATCCCTACGGGGCCGCAATGTGGTCATGGTTCAAATACGGACACTTCGATTTCGACGATGGCGATTCGATCGCCGAAGGCATAGGACAAGGTCGCGTCACCGAAAATGTCGATTGTGCCCGAGTCGACGATGCCTTCCGAGTCACCGACCGGCAAATGATGGCCACTCTCAATATCCTACTAAAAGAAGAGGGCCTGCTTCTTGGACCCTCGTCCGGGGTAAATGTCTGCGGAGCTCTCAAGGTCGCCCTCTCCGGCGGCCCAGGCCAAACGATTGTCACCATCCTTTGCGATGGTGCCCAACGATATTCGTCGCGCCTATTCAACCCCGAATGGCTCGCCGAGAACGATCTCAAGCCGGAAGACCAATCCCTCGAGGTATTGGTAGCTCAACTCAACGAAGAGAAAAACGAGCCTAACGAAAAGTCCTCAAGCGACTGAGGCGATTCTATCCAACAGCCTCCTAACGACAAACCGCCGTAAAACATTTCCATTCCAAGTTCTGTAGGCAGCTGTTCCAACCTTCTCGAAATCGCCGTATCCTGGCGGCAAATGATCGCTTTTTGCCTCGGTGCCGACGTCATCTGTTCTGCTCGAGGCTATATGCTAGCCGCGGGATGCATTCAAGCCATGCAATGCGGCAGCAACACTTGCCCAATCGGAATCACAACGCACGACCCCGATTTGCAACGCGGCCTAGATATCGACCTCAAAGCCGTTCGCGTTAAAAACTTAGAGCATGATATCGAAGAGCTTCTATGCTCGACGGGGTGCAGTTCTTTAAGAGCGCTCTCTTTCGATCACCTCTACGTTCCCAAAGATTCAACGCTCCACGCATACGTCACAAAACCTAATTAGACTAACCCAATCTCCCATGAACCACCTCAGCTCGAAAATCGTTTCCTGGATCGCTCAACTCGTCGCTATCGCGATCATCGGCCATTTCACGCAGCTCGGCTGGCAAGGAGAGCGCTTTCGACTCGGGGTGCTCGCAGTGATCGTATAAATCTCCTGCTCAATCATCCTGTATATCCGTCGCTACACCATTCAGCTCCTCGGAGCCGCCCTCCAGAGTCGAAAACATCAATGAATTTCGTCGTTGCATCTCGAATATCGATTGAGCTCTTTTTAGAAAAAAGACATTGAACAACAACGAGTTAAAAATTCGTTAATCGCATAGTCCCTCTCCCTCAAGTTCGATTCTTTGCTATCGATCAGGTAGAAGTACAAAAAAAATGAAAACTTTTGAATGCTTATCCGATTGGCGTGTCTAAACCCACCGATGCGAAATACTCGAGGAAAATTCACCTTCGACCAGCTTCTCGAAACGAAGCGCGCAGAAAAGCCATCGACAGATTTCTGGGCTAATTTCAACAACGAGCTTAGAATCAAACAACGTCGCCTACTCCAGCAGCAGCCAGTCGAAAATCTGGGAATCGAAAACGCTTTTTGGCATAAATTCCGTAAAATCGGGGTAATGTGCGTAGCAGCAGCTTCATGCGGAGCGGTTGGTTTCGTTGTCATGCAATCCGTAGGCCCTGTCGTTATCTCTTCGACCGCTTTCGTTGAGACGCCCAACCTGAATGCGACGATTGTCGATCAAACCAATTTTGAAGTAGCACAGAGTTTGCCGGTTACCAACACACCTGCCCAACCTAAATTTGTCGAAGTTCCTGTCTCAATTGCACAAATCGAAAGCGTCAAAACCGAGATCCAGGAAGACAAAGCCATCGCCGTCTTAGGTTCTAACAGCAGTTCAGCCGAGCCGATTGCCAATGACGAAGGATTTACCTTGGCAATGCAAACGCCTTTCGAATCGCTAGAGATCGATGAAACGATCGAATTCAACGCTCACGAAAACATTACAACGACCCTGATGGAGAGATACCTTCATCCGCTAGGCGATCGTGGGCTCAGCTACACGAAACACGTCACAAGCAGAACCGACCCGCTTAACCGAGTCACAGCGATTGCTCTCAAATCCGATTTTTTCAATTCCGATTCCCGCAGCGATTCAAAACTGAATACGTTGTCACTCAGGTTCTAACGAAATCTCTCTATCCGAACTCGAACAGCCCGCTTCACTATGATGAGCGGGCTTTTTAACACCCGGATTCCAGGTAGAAAAATAGTACCCAAAAAAACGCGACCGTCTCGACTTACTGACGATTCACCCCAAGGTCGATCTGAAAACCCCGTATGAATTTCGCATCTAGAATAAAAGGACTCGGCCCCGAAGGAGCCTATAGCGTTATGGCTCTCGCTTCCGCCCTCGAAAAGAAAGGCCGAGACATCATTCACTTGGAAATCGGTCAACCGGACTTCGGCACGTTCCCCGAAATCATCCAAGCCGGCAAAGACGCAATCGACGCAGGGTTCACCCGCTACAACCCACCCGAAGGTTATGCCGACCTTCGAGAAACCATCGCTCAATACAGCCAGCGACGGTCGATTCTAGCAGACCCCTCTCAAGTAGTAGTGGCTCCCGGAGCCAAACCCGTCCTCCTCTTTCCTATGCTTGCTCTCGTAGAACCCGGCGACGAGGTTCTCTATCCCGATCCCGGATTCCCTTCCTATCGTTCGACAATCGAACTCGCGGGCGGTACGCCCGTACCCGTGCCCTTAATTGAAGCGAATAGCTTTTCATTCGACCTCGGCGCACTCGCCGCCCGAATCTCTCCACGTACAAAACTGCTGATCCTCAATTCTCCTGCCAACCCTACCGGCGGCGTTATACCCAAAGCAGATCTCGAAACCATCGCCCGACTCGCCCAAAAACACGACTTCTGGGTTATGAGCGACGAAATCTACTCGCGCCTCGTTTACGATAATATCAAAGCCGAGTCGATTTACGCCATCGACGGAATGGCCGAGAGAACAATTGTCGTCGACGGATTTTCGAAATCCTACGCCATGACCGGTTGGCGACTCGGCTACGCAGTCATGCCGGAAAAACTAGCTCGCAAAGTCTCGCTCCTGATTACTCATGCAGTCGGCTGCACGGCCGGATTTACCCAAAAAGCAGGAGTCGCCGCAATCGAACAAGGCGACCGATACATCGCCGAAATAATAGAACGTTACCAACGCCGCCGCAATCGATTCATTCATGGTCTGAATCAGATCGACGGTCTTAATTGCCGACTGCCCGAAGGAGCCTTCTACGCATTCGTCAATACCTCCGCTCTCGGGATTCCCTCGGCGAAGCTCGCAGAACGCCTCCTTCAAGAAGCCGGAGTTGCCTGCGTTTCCGGAACCGATTTCGGAAAGAACGGCGAAGGCTTCGTTCGCTTCAGCTACGCGACCTCAAGCGGCCAGCTTCAAAGCGCCGTGGAACGCATCGCAGACTTCGTCAATAAACTCCTCCGCTAAGCTCCTTAAGGCTGAATATCCAAATCGATAATGATTTCATCGATTCATCGTTTTCCCGCATTTATCTAACGTGGTTGCAGTAGACCCCAATTCAGAACGCCAGAAACACTTTGCAATGCGACTTTCGCTCATCGTCGGCATTGGCATGTTCTTCCTCAAATTCTACGCATACGCCTTAACGCATTCCTCTGCGATTCTTAGCGATGCCACCGAATCTATCGTGCACGTACTCGCAGTCGGGTTCGCCGCCTACAGCCTCCGACTAGCCTCCAAACCAGCCGATCAGGAACATCACTACGGACACGCAAAAATAAGTTTCATGTCTGCCGGATTCGAAGGCGCCATGATCATCATTGCCGCCTTGTTCATCATCTACGAAACCACCGAGAATCTAATCGCTGGAATCGAGATTCATAAATTGGATACAGGGCTATGGCTGACAGGAAGTGCTCTCGTCATCAACGCAGCGCTAGGCAGCTATCTGATTCTAATCGGAAAACGCAAACGATCTCTCATTCTCGAAGCCAACGGCAAACACGTACTCACGGATGCTTGGACAAGCTTCGGCGTCGTGCTCGGAGTAGGCTTGGCCTGGTACACTGGTTGGGACTATTTCGATCCGATCTGCGCATTCGTTCTCGCCCTGCACATTCTCTTCTCCGGCTTCAAACTGATGCGGCAAAGCATCAATGGCCTGCTCGACGCCGCAGACCCCGAAATCGATAAAATAATCGCCGACACTCTCGAAAAAGCGAAAGCCGAATTCGAAATCGATTTCCACGGCGTTCGCCACCTATCGACCGGCGACGGCTTTCGTATAGAATTGCACCTGTTATTTCCTGACGAACTATCGATCAAGGAAGCCCATCGACAAGCCACCATTATCGAGGGTCAAATCGAATCGGCCATCGAAACCCCAGTCTTCGTTACCACACACCTAGAACCCGCAATCGCTCATGAGGATCATCACTGATCCCCAGCCTCGTCTCGGCGCATTTCTTCCAAGGTTTCGCGAACCGCATTGTACGCTTCCGCATTATCCTTCTTTCTGACGAAACTGAACGCCTCCCGTGCCTCGTCCCGTTTCCCTATATGGACCAAGGCATTGCCTTTTAGCGTAAAACCCCAGGCTCGAAGCTCCTTTCGATCTTCCTCGACCGTATCCAAAACCCATTCCGCCTTCTCAAGAGCCATCTCCGCATCTTCAAGATGCAAAGCAGCGTTTCCCGAATGCCAAACGACCCAATCACGAATATCCTTCAAATAGTCGGCTTCAGGCATGCTAAGAATTGACTCGTACAAGTGAAACGCCATTTCGAAATCCTCCATTTGCCTCGCCAAATGAGCCCGCAAAAGCAGTGAGTTCGAATTCCGAGGAAAACGTTTTACGAACCTATCCAAGATCACCTTCGCCGCTTCCCGATCTTCGATTAATACCCACTGAATCGCTACTTGATAATACAAGCTTTCATGCCGTGTTAAAAATCCCTTCGTCTCCGCATCCTTCAATTGCTGCAAACCCAGCTCCATGTCCCCAGAAAAACGCAAAAGTCGAGCTATAGGCTTAAGGTAGGTAGGCACTTTATCGAGAAAGCAATTCGCTACGCCCAGGGGCATTTTCGCATCATGGAAATCCGGATACTCCTTTAATAATTGGTTCAGATGCGCCATGCCTGATCGGGCTTTAAAAAAGCCCCCAAGCCATCGTCCATGGTCGATATAATATCGAGCCAAGTTCAACTCGCACATTGCCACCGTATAACGAGCCGCAGGATCCTCAGGATTCGCCTGGTAATAGGTTTCGCTTGCAGCGATCGCATCCTTCGAGATTTCTTCGAACAACTTAGCTATCGCCTCATCCGAACCCTCCGCATAATCGTCTAGCCGAAAAAGACGTGCCGCTTTCAAACATAAGCCCAAAGGCGACTCCGGATAATCGCTGATCATAGCATCGATCAGTCCCGGAACGCTCGATTCCAAATTGTATCCACGATCCAATATCAATTCAATCTCGGTCCTCGGAATACCCAAATAACGATCTTCCGCAATCACTGACATTGACAGAAGAACAAATAAGACAATCCCACACCATTTGTGGATGGCTTTTTGAATTACTTTTTCCATAGAAAAAACTTCATTTCGATCGTGGCGTTAAAGCCACGCTAAATCCGATATTACTTCTGATTTCTTGCGGAGAATACCAATTTCGATTCGTAGTACCGCAAGCATAGACCAAGCTACTCCAGCTTTCACCTCGGACCGCCCGTATTTCTCCCCTTTCCTCTCCTTGCAGATCCGATAATACGCGTAAAGAAAATCGTTTATCACGGTCGAAACACCATTCCCGCACATTGCCGTCACCTTCTTCCCGAGCGCAAGTATTTCGAAAGAAAAAGCGGTTCTCACAGGACAAGAAAGTACGATGAAACCCACGAGTCGCTTCCAGAAGCTCCAAACACCGCTCACGCACCGTTCCGACCGCCGCAAGCGCCCCGTCCATACCATCCAAAAAAGAATCGTTTTCGCAGGATTCGAAACCTCCTCGAGACGATCCAACATATCCGGACCGGTTTGAAGGTATTCGCAGGTATATTCCTCCGATCGAATCCCGAGGTCGTTGACCATTTTCAAAAGCAAAAGCAGCGAGGTCTTGCCCGTTCCCAAATCTCCCAAACCCCGCATCTGATTCCCACCTTGAATCGCGACATACACCCCGTCCCCCATAAAAAAGTTGATCGCGTCGAAAGCCATGCAGAACGTTTTGCCGGAATTTCCGACATGATCTTGGTACCTACACAACGACTGAACATAACGCCGCAGTAAATCCTGAGGGTCGCCAATGCCCACTCCGAGATCGAAGAAAGGCAAGGTATGCATTTTCCCTCCTTTGACGAAAGCCTCCTCCATCGGTTTTAGCCACTCAGCAGAAATATAAAACTTATTCATTCCCAATCGGATTCCGAACAGACACCGCTATTCTTTTTTAGACAAACCGAAATCTTTTTCCAGTTCATTTTCGAACTGAAAGGCACTATTTCACCGTGATTTCCGATGATAGAATCGACCTTCCAAGTATTCGATCAAGCGAACCGCAGTAACAAGCTGCATTATCCTTTCTCCACTCGCTTCGCGGGTTCTGCCAAGCCGCTCAAGAGGTTCAAGCACCTGGCAAACGCAGATCTAAGGCAGCTTATTATTGGGTCATAGGTTACTCTGGGAGTAGTGTGGCAGCCCGACAGGGGTTCGAACCCCGACCGCCTGGACCAAAACCAGGTGTGCTACCATTACACCATCGGGCTGTCAAAAGCCGGATAAGTTGGTAACAGAAGCCTATCGCGTCAAGCGCTGAAATAGAGCTTTTTTCAAAAGACAGCATTGACGACTCCAACTCCCTATGACTTAACGAGTTTTTAATGTCCCTAGACTCAAATCCGGACGGCCAACCGAAGTACAAACGTGTCATTCTCAAGCTAAGTGGCGAAGTCCTGCGAAGCTCGGAAACCGGCGATCCCATAGATTGGGATACGCTTAAACGTATCTGTCAGCAGGTCAAAGAGATCCATGCCCTCGGAACTGAGGTCTGTATCGTTATTGGAGGGGGAAATATCTTCCGAGGACTCTCTGGTTCTAAGGATCGTGGAGTCGACCGCACCACTGGCGACTACATGGGGATGCTTTCTACCGTTATTAACGGCCTCGCATTCATGGAGTGCTTGGAGAAAATGGACGTCGTAACCCGAGTCCAAACCTCGATTCCGATGAATCAGGTCGCCGAACCCTTCATTTTACGCCGTGCTATACGGCATTTGGAACGCGGTCGCGTTGTCATTTTCGTCGCCGGTACCGGAAATCCCTATTTTTCCACGGATACCGCCGCCGCTCTTCGAGCCAGCGAAATCCAAGCGGACGTCATTATGAAGGCTACAAAGGTCGATGGCATCTATGATAAGGATCCGATGAAACACGACGACGCGATCAAATACGACCAAATCACGTACATCGATGCCCTTCAAAGCCGCCTGAATATCCTCGATTCAACGGCGTTCTCATTGTGCATGGACAACGAAGTCCCAATTATGGTTCTCAGCCTCAACGAAGAAGGCAGCATCCGGAGAGCTATTCTTGGCGAAAAAATCGGAACTCTCGTATGCTCCAAACCCCAATAAGCATATATCTTTTTTCCAAACCCAAACCCAAAAACCTTACATTTTATGGACGAAGATGAAATCTTTCTAAACTTCGAAGAAGGCGTGGAAAAAGCGTCTAATCACGCATCCCACGAATTCGCAGCCATCAACACAGGGAAAGCCAATCCGACTATGGTCGAAGGCGTTATGGTCGAAGCCTATGGCAGCCGAATGGCCATCCGCGATATGGCAGCCATCTCGACTCCTGACAATCGAACGATAGCGATCACTCCCTGGGACAAGACCACTCTCAAGGCGATCGAAAAGGCGCTCCAAACCTCGAACGTCGGAATCACTCCAGCAATCATGGGCGATGTCATTCGCCTGCCGCTACCCGACTTGACTGGAGAACGTCGCCAAGAACTGGTCAAACTCGTTGGCAAGCACGCTGAAGACGCTCGAGTCGGCGTCCGCAAAGCGCGCCACGACGCGATGGATCACATCAAGAAATTGCAAAAAGACGGCGGTATCTCCGAAGACGATCTCAAGCGCGGAGAAAAGGGGATACAATCCGGGACCGACGAAGCGATCAAAAAGATCAACGGCCTGCTCGCAGCGAAGGAAAAAGATTTGCTAACCATATAAGCGCTTCCTCGCCTAATCCGCTAAATTTCAGGAATTTAAATTTTAGGCTGTAGGTTTACGTCTCCTACAGCCTGAATACTTCCAACGTGAAACGCATCGTCATAAAGCTCGGAACGGGCATCCTCACAACGGGTATCGGTAAGGTCGATACTAATAGGATTGATGCGATTTGCTCCCAAGTGGCAACCATCCGCAAACGAGAGATCGAAGTACTGATCGTCAGTTCCGGCGCGGTCGGCATGGGTATGGGCGTGCTCGATTTGCAATCCCGACCCGCAACCCTGGCCAAGCAGCAAGCTTGCGCAGCAATCGGACAAAGCCGCCTCATCCAATGCTGGCAGAGAGGTCTCGATCCCTACGGTCTCGTAGTCGGACAGATTCTGCTAACCCACGAAGGCCTCCGGATTCGCAATCGATACGTGAACGCCAAAGCAACTGTAGACCAATTGCTCAATTACCAAGTCGTTCCCGTTATCAATGAAAACGATTCGGTCAGCGCTTTCGAAATCAAATTCGGCAACAACGACATTCTCGGAGCCATGGTCGCCAGTCTCACCGAAGCCGACCAAATATACATGCTCTCGACTGCTCCAGGCTTGATCGACATAGAAGGCACCGGCGAGGTCATACCCGTCGTCGATTCAATCACGCCCGAAATCGAGGCAATGGCCAAAGGCACCAATTCGCCAACCGCAGTGGGAGGAATGATCCCGAAAATACAAGCCGCCAAACTCGCCACCAATGCCGGCTGCGAAACCTTCATCGCTCACGGAGCCGAGGAAAACATAATCCTCCGCCTTCTCGACGGCGAAAGTATCGGTACGCGCTTCGCCGCCAGCCAAGCCCCACTCGTATCCAAAAAACGCTGGCTCGCTTATTTTCAACGCCCATCCGGTTCCATCAAAATCGACGAAGGCGCCTGTGCTGCACTCATTCGCGATGAACGCAGTTTGCTCGCTGCAGGAATCAGTCATTGCGATGGCAATTTCCATGCGGGCGACGTCATCGACGTCCTCAACCCCAACGGCGAACCCATCGCCCGAGGCGAAAGCGCTTTTTCCAGCCATGACATTCAACAAATCGCCGGCAAAAGCGCCACCGAAATAGAGGCAATATTCCCCGACCGAAAACGCTTCGAAGCCATCCACCGCGACGCTCTGGTGCTTCTCTAAAAAGATATTCCCACGTAAGTCGGACCCTTACGACCGTCTTACATTTTTTTCGATATAATTGCCACTCTTTGACGAGTTAGTAGAATAAATCAATGCAGGAGCGGATTTACACCCATAGCGGAAATTCACATCAGGTATAAAAGGGGAACCACTCGAACTGCTTCGAACTCCCAGTAATAAGGATTCACTTCCCTAAACAAAAACCTTCTTCCCGCCGCACAATTCCTTTTTACTTCCAATCGATGGATTTCAATCTTCCAGCCACAATACCTTCCGATATTCCGCCCATCGACTTCAAGAGCGAATTGAACGATGATCAGTTAGCAGCTGTTACTGCCGAACCAGGCCCCTTACTCATCCTCGCCGGGGCAGGCAGCGGAAAGACCCGCACCCTTACCTACCGAGTAGCCTACTTGCTTTCGAAAGGTGTGAACCCAGGCGACATTCTCCTGCTTACCTTCACGAACAAAGCAGCCAAAGAAATGCTTAACCGCGTGGAAGACCTCACCGGAATCGAAGCACGACGCTTCTGGGGCGGGACTTTCCACAGCATTGGCCACCGACTCCTGCGAATGCACGGCGAAGCGATCGGAATGGCCAAAAACTTCACAATCCTCGATTCAAGCGAAGCTGAATCTATCCTCAAAAGCGCAGTCGAAACCGTAGATACCTCCTTCTTCAAAAATAAGACTCACCCAAAACCTCGCCCGCTTTCCTCGGTCGTCAGCATGGCTCGCAACACGTGCAGCTCCATCGAAGAAACGATCATCCATCACTTTCCGCAATACCACGAACTCACCGATCGTATCCAGTCGTTCTCGGATGTGTACGCCAAACGCAAAGCTGAGCAGCAAGTGGTCGACTACGACGACTTGCTCGTCAATTGGCTCAAACTCATGGAGGTCGCTCCCGAAATCAAGGAGCACTACAACAAACGCTTCCGCCATACGCTTGTAGACGAATACCAGGATACTAACACCCTTCAGGCCAAAATTATCGATACCATGGGTGCCAATCATCAGATCATGGCCGTCGGCGACGACGCCCAATGCATCTACTCCTGGCGCGGCGCGAACTACGAAAATATCCTAACGTTTCCCGACCGCCATCCTGGTTCGGAAATCCTAAGGATCGAAATCAACTACCGAAGCACTCCCGAGATTCTATCGTTCGCCAACGCCGTTATCCAAAACCGTAGCACACGCGGATTCGACAAGGAACTGCGGGCCTTCAAACCATCTAGTCAATCGCCCTACATCGTCCAAGCGATGGACGGAAAAGAACAGGCCCAATTCGTCATCAATCGCATCCGCGGACTCCTCAACGAAGGGAAAGATGCCTGCGAAATCGCCATCCTCTATCGAGCGCACTATCAATCCCTAGACATGCAAATGGAGCTCTCACGCTCCGGTATCAAATATCAAATTACAAGCGGCGTCCGATTCTTCGAACAAGCGCACATTAAAGACATGGTCGCCCATCTTCGACTGGTCTACAACCCGCGCGATGTATCGGCATTTATGCGACTGGCCATCCTTCTTCCGAAAATTGGCGAGAAAAGTGCCCAAAAACTCTACGCTCTCGCCGTAGAGACCGCCAAATCGAAACAAATCGATTTCATTGATGCCCTCGCTGAAGATGCCGTGGTCAAGAAAGCTCCCGCCGCCTCAAGACAAGATTGGGAATCGCTCGCCCAAAGCCTGCAAGACATGAAACAGGCCAACGACTCAGGTTTGCCAGAGGAAGTCGTTCAAATGGGACTCGAAGGCTGGTACAGCCTGTATTTGCAAGGTGCTTACGACAACTACCTCACCCGAATGGACGACCTCACTTCACTCATCGGATTCGCTGCCCAATTCGAAGAGATGCAAGACCTCATATCCCAGATCACATTGCTCACTTCCGAAGTATCCGATCGGAGTATGAAAGATTCAGATCAATCCATTCGCCTAACAACCGTGCACCAAGCAAAAGGCTTGGAATACGACATCGTATTCGTGATTGGAGCCGCCGAGGGACTATTTCCTATCCGCAGAGCCGTCGAATCTGGCGATACGGAAGAGGAGCGACGCCTATTCTACGTCGCCGTAACAAGAGCCCGCGACGAACTCTATCTTCTCTATCCAAAAATGAATACCAAAGGCGGTGGCTCGATGTTTCTCACCCCCAGTCGCTTCATTCAAGAAGTCTCCCAAGACCTCTACGAACCTGTTCGCATTCGCCGTAACTACGGCTGGTAGTTGCAAATCAAATTTTACTTTTCATGAAAACCCTACTCTCCTTAATCGCCTTTTCGGTCGCAGCCTGCTTTTCCCAAGCAGCCGATATTTTGTATACGAAGCATCAAGACGAAGATTCATTTAAACGCATCTCCGAACATCTTACGGGAAAAGAAAATCCTGGTAGATACACCATCATCCGCAGTGAACCGAATCAACGCAATGGATACTACGTAGCACTCAAACTCGGCGACACCGACCAAGCCGAAAAAGCCGTATCCATCCGCATTCAATTCGTAAAGCCCGGTTCAATGAAAATCGAAACACGCTCGCTTCCTTCTGGATCAATCAACAAGAAGCGCGTTCTTATCGGATTAACCGATGGCTACTGGGTTCAATCGAGCCGTATCCCAACCGCCTGGAAAATCGACTTTATCGATACTCAAGGAAACACGCTCTTCAGCTCGCAGAGTTTCCTTTGGTCATCGGAATCCCAGTAAAGGCCTAGTCTCAAAACGAGCCTATGAAATGGACTGATTGGCAGATACTCTCGATTGAAAATCCCTTTACCGCCAACAGCCTTCGCGAAACACTCGATGGCGGGCAGGCCTTTCGTTGGTCTCTAATCGAAGCAGAAAATATTTGGCAAGGGACTTGGGGTCCCCACCTCATTCAACTCCAACTCGACTCAAACCAATCCCTACAGGTCCGGCGCCCGATCGAAAATAACTTCACCACCGAGCAGGCAATCCGCGACTACCTGCTTCTAGATACGGACTGGAATGCGATTATCGACCAATTGCCTTGGCGAAGCGACTCTCACCTACAAGCCTCCATTAGAGCCTTTCCTGAATTGCGTCTTCTCAATCAACCATTCAACGAGACCCTGTTAGGCTTCATGTGCTCCGCTACCAAACAGATTCCCCAGATTAAGATCATGTGCGCCAACCTAGCCAACGAACTCGGCGACAAAATAGTGCCCTCCGGACCGAACGCGCTACCGACCTGGAAACAAATCGCCCAATCGAGCGAAGAATTCCTACGATCGCTTGGTCTCGGATTTCGAGCGAAAAACATCAAACGAACCGCTGATCTTATCGTTCAAGAACCCAACTGCCTCGAGACAATCGAATCCCTTCCCTACGAGGAAGCTAAAGAGCGCCTCGTCGCCTTTCCTGGAGTCGGCTCCAAAATTGCCGACTGCACTTTACTTTTCGGTGCTCGAAAATACGAAGCCTTCCCCGTCGACACCTGGATCATCAAAGTCCTCAAAACCCGTTACGGGCTAGAAGGATGGTCT
This sequence comes from Opitutales bacterium, assembly GCA_018700525.1. Classification (GTDB taxonomy): domain Bacteria; phylum Verrucomicrobiota; class Verrucomicrobiia; order Opitutales; family Opitutaceae; genus Pelagisphaera. The sequence goes on along the minus strand of JABITN010000127.1, from coordinate 62,117 downwards.
AATCCGCAGCTCGAGCGGTTCGGCCGTATCCACTTAGGCTCATACGCCGGCTACGCCCAGCAATTCCTCTTCGCCTACGAACGAACGAGCCGCTGATAGACAACCCAAAACTCGTAAAGCCAGCGCTCGCACCCCCTACATCGTAGGTACGCTAACCACCCACTTCGCGTTGAACAGTAACGATAAGGGATTCTCCATAATATACTTTCTGGCCTGCTAAGACATGAATTCCAGAGACGCTCCCATTGTACTTAGATATCACCCCATGAGTTTCGCCATCCTCGGACCGTATTTCGAACAAAGCTTGTTGCTCGATTACCTTTTGACCCCTCTCTACCCAAACCTTGGTAACCACCCCATCCAATTCGGAATTAAGAGCGACCGGCGGCGTCTCGATCACGCCTTTCCTCGGCAAATTAGCTATTAATGCTCCAAATGCGATCGGCACCAATAGAAGCGGCTCGAACTGCTTGAACACCGCCAGATAAAGCATGCCCAAAACCAGACACCACATGACCATCACCTGCCACGTAATCGCGCCAAATCCAGTCAACTCGAACAGTCCCGAAAAATCCATAATACCGTTCCTCGCTCTAATCTACCGAAAGCAAGGCTTGGCCTTCTTCAACCATATCGCCCGCTCCAACATTAATCGTGCTGACCGAACCCGAAGTAGTTGCCGTAACAAGCGTATTCATTTTCATGGCCTCCCCAATCGAAGAAGCGGAGGAAGAAGGTGGAGTGGGGTTCACAACAGATTTCTCTTTAGCTACCGGCATTCCCGCCGCAGCCATAGCTGGAAACATCTTAAAAAAAGCACTACTCGCCCGTCCCACCAAGAAGAAGCCTAGGAGCAGCCTATATCGGCTTTCCGAAATCCCCGGTACGCATTCCCCTTGTCGTCCTTCAATTGAACGCTATTATCCCACCGCAACCGCCTCGACTGTGGAATCCAAAGAATCGACAACCAATTTTCTAACAAATTCGCTCGCTGGCGATTCGCGTAAACAGCATTCCGGAGTCCCGCGCAAACCCGCCTATCCGATTAGCGAGTCGCTTCGCCACTATTTGAAAAGCTTCAACCGCGAGCAGCGTCTCCCAGTTACCTATAAAGAGCTCGAGCAATTCCAAGCATCGGCTCCGCTCTACGACGATAACGATGAGGACACTCTCTGGCAAACCGTCATCTACGATCAAGTAATGATCGCCAAACTCTCCGAAGGACTAAAACACATCTACGCCATAATAAAGTCCGGTGGTGACCTTTCTTCCATCGGTCACCTATACGTCGACCGGATCGACTACTGTGTTTTCGGAAATTCGAAACCATTCCGAATTCGCATCGTCAATTCGCGCAACGACAACCAAGACTACTTCTACATAAAAAAGGGCGACGCATCCCGCATCTACGGGCTTGAACTCGAACACCTCCTATCGCCCAATCGCATGCACTTCATCGTCGATGGAAATACACTGATAGAGGAGCACATCGTTGGACTGCCCGGCGATATGTTTATCGATGACTGGATGGAATACAAACCCCTCAAAGCAATACGCATCGCAAAAGAACTCATTAAATTCAACGAACGCTGCTTCGTCCGCCTGCTCGGCGACATGCGTCCCTACAATTTCATCGTAGACATTACCCCCGACTTCGAAGGCACCCAAATTCGTATCCGCGCAATGGATTTCGATCAACAATCCTACGACGGCCGAAAAAATTTCTATCTGCCTCAATTCTTCAAAGAAAACAACGCCTTGGTCGCTTTTTGCACCAGCCATATCGATCCCAATACCGCACACCAATACCAAAGCGAAGTGCATCACTCAGTCGCCCGCAGAATGAAAATGATCAAGCTCCGCATCAAGGCGCTTCTGGAAGCCATGTCTCGAGACCGGCTCTCCCCCAAAGAAAACGTGCTTCAACTTCGGGAAGAGCTTTCTGATCACTACCAAGACAAGTCCTTTCTCAAATGCGATTCAATGGGGTCACTCGTGAGGCAAAGCCTTCAACGCATCTACGAAAGCAAAAGAACCTAGTTCGGACAATCGTGGTCATCGACGCCCATATTCACCTGTATCCACCAAGCGTCTACAAAACGCCAAAAATCTGGGCCGAAGCCAGAGGAGAACGGTCTTGGCTTGATTGCGTCGCTCCAGAGAGTGGCCCAGCTCTCCAAGGATGGGCCGACGTCGATCAGCTACTGAAAGACATGGATGACGCCGGAGTCGAAAAAGCGATCATCCTCGGCTGGTATTGGGAGAACCCCGATACCTGTATGGAAAACCTAGCATGGCAGATCGAATGGATTCAAACCCACCCCGACCGCCTCATCGCTTACGCGGCCTTCAATGCCAACGGAGGAACCAGAGCGCTCGACATGTTGGAACGCGCTTTTGACGCAGGGTTATCAGGGATAGGCGAGCTCAATCCACCCGCCCAAGGATACGCTTATGAAAACGAAATACTCGACAACGCGTTCGAACTCGCCGCCAATCGCGGTAAATCCGTCAACTTCCACGTCACCGATCCAACCACACGCGACTATCCGGGAAAAGTTGAAACGCCATTCGAATCTCTTTTTTCAACAGCTCAAAGGCATCCGGAAACCACCTTCATATTTGCTCATCTCGCCGGTATGATGAATCTAATTCGCCTTAAGCAACTCGATAATGTCTATCTGGATACAGCAGCAACGCCCCTTCTGTATAGCGACTCAATCTACCAAAAAGCGATCGATCAGATCGGAGCAGGTAGAATTCTTTTCGGCACGGACTATCCACTAAGAACTTTTCCGAAGCGACAATCGATCCCCGATTTCACTTCACACTTAAATGCGCTGCGCAACTGCGGGTTGGAAGCTGACGACCTTAGCAAGATACTCAGCAAGAACTGCAGCAAAATTCTTTGAACGAAACATCTCTAAAATGACAACCGAAGAACGCCTCAAAAATCATTTCTCTCAAAAACCCCATATTCCGGATACCGCATACGTCGCCAACGAAGCCGTCCTCATCGGCGATGTAATGCTAGGCGAATTCGCCAGCGTATGGCCAGGCTGCGTGATCAGAGGCGACATCAACTTCATATCTATAGGCGCTAGGACTAACGTCCAAGATGGAACCATCATCCATCTAGCCGATGACTACGGAGTCGAAATCGGAAACGACGTAACAATCGGACACGGAGCCATCATCCATGCCTGTAAAGTCGAAGCCGAATGCCTAATTGGAATGCGAGCTACCATAATGGACGGCGCCATCATCGGAAGAAACAGCATCATCGGAGCAGGATCCTTGGTGACACCCAAAACTCTAATACCATCCGGATCACTAGCAATAGGATCGCCCGCCAAGGTCGTTCGACAACTCTCCGAAGAGGAAAAAGCCAACATCAAGAACTGGGCCCTCAAATACGTAAAAGTAGCCGCAGCGCACAAAGCGAAATTCCAAAGTGGATAAAACGCCCCTTTTAAAAAGCCAACTCTCCTTGGGAATAACGCTTCTTCGCTTCCTTAAGATGCGTATTCATTTCCATTTCTTCAAGGATTTCAAACAGAGCCCCAGGATCGACCGAGCCCAACGAGATCGATTCAGGACCGCAATCGGGATCGAACGTAATGATCTTTCGATTAATCGCCATGCGATCGACCATAGTGGTCACTAATTCCTGAAAACGAACCGGCTTCAACTTATCGGCATTCTCAAAGATGCTATCGATATCTCCGTATTCATTCAGCCACTTCACAGCCGTCTTCGGACCAACTCCAGGAATCCCTAGGATATTATCCGACGAGTCGCCAATCAATGATAAATAATCTGAAATCTGCGAGGCCTTCACTCCGAACTTTTCCTCGACGCCCGACGGATCCATCAAACGCCACCCCAAACGGGGATTCGCAGTCGGCGGCGGCAAGAGCATGTGAATACGTTCATTCACCGACTGAGCAAAGTCCTTATCCGCACTGACGATTAGCACCGTCGCATCTGGGTCATCACCGCAAAGCTTGTTGGCATACGCAGCCAAAAGATCGTCCGACTCAACTCCATGTTTTTCGTAGATCCCATAACCCATCGCCCGCGTCAGGTCTTTGATAATAGGCACTTGTTTCTCGAACTCTTCCGGTGTTTCGCCTCGGTTCGCCTTGTATTCAGGGAGTAAAGCCAATTTCGCCTGCGCTCCGCCCAGATCGAAAAAAACAATCGTCTCGTTCGGCTTCTGGTCGTCCACGAGCTTCCACATCGACCGCACCCAACCGTACAACGCATTCGTCGGGAAGCCATCCATACGCGTTAATTCGCGAACCGCGTAATAAGCGCGAAAGGCCATGTTGAAACCGTCGACTAGCATGTATTTAGGCATGAGCAATCCTCGCGCAGATGCGCGAGGAATATCAAATACCAAATCGCGGTTTCGAGTTCAGTAACCGGTCAATCGACTCTCGTCCTACTGACTACGAGACTCACTGCCGCCAGGTGTCACGATAGTTGGATTTTGGAACAACGCTCCGGGCTGTACGCCACGTAACGTTTGACGCTTCAAGGAACCACCTGGGCTAACTAAATTAGCAGTCACGAAAATCAGCAAATTACGCTTAGATGAAGATTCCCCTTCCGAGCGGAAAAACCGTCCCAAGAATGGAATATCTCCTAAGAACGGAACCTTATCATTGACGGTAACCACATCTTCGCGAGTGAGTCCACCCATGACAACGGTAGCACCGTCCCATATAGTCACTTTCGTAGAGACCTCGCGCACAGCGAAAATCGGCTGATAGAACCCTGATGGGACCTTTACGGTGCGATCAGAAGTCAATGCGACACTCGGACCGCCATATTCGACGAATCCCTCGAACTCCGTCACTTTCGGATTCAGCTCCAAAGTAATACTGTAGTCATCTTCTTCCACAATTGGCGTAACCGACAGCTCGACGCCGATATTGCGCATCTCGAAATCCTCTGGCGTACCTGGCGTGATTGTAACCCCAGCCGCTCCACCTCCTAAAGTACCGCCGCTCGTATTGCCGACATTGCTTTCCGCATCGGTATAACGGGTCGGGTAGCGGAATTCTTGGCTGACATTGATTTCAGCCTGATTACCCGAAAGCACAGTCACTTTCGGAGCGCTCAACAAATCCGAACCGGAGCTCTGAGACAAAGCCCGAATCCTGACGTCCATATCCATTGATCCCACAGAACCGAGTACATTTGTGAAAGGGACGCTACCCAATCCCAGAGGCACTCCACCAGGAATATCCGGCGGAGAGATACGCTCGACTTCAACGCCATCGATTAAAATCGCACTGGCGACATTCGATGGAGAACTGGTATCCGAAAGACTGCGAATCGAGCTTCGATACTGTTCACCCCGACCATTTCCCGTATTGTAATTGCTATCCGTTGCGATCCAATCGAACCCGAGTTCTTCAAGCGTCCCTTCCTGAACTTCTAAGAACTTCGCTTCGATCTCGACCTGCTTCACGTCATTGTAGCGGTTCAGTATATTTCTGATACGCTCCAGATTGCGTGTCGTCTGCGTCACGATCATAGCCGATCCATCATATGCGAGCGTGCTGCCTTCCGATCCAGTAAAATCCACCCCTGCTTGCTGCAAGAAATTACGAATTGTGACCGCATCGCCGGCCATACCTCTGGCCGGCGAGGAAGTTCCTTGTGAAGAGGCAAATGGATCCCCATTGAACGAACTCTCAGAAGTGCTTCCTGAAATCCCGGTCATACGAATTACCGTTGAACGCGACACCGGAAATACTTCCGTATTCAAATTTCTTCGTTCGCCACCGGGCCGTAAAACAACTGCGTCATCTTGAATCTCATACTGAAAACCAACCGAATCTACGATAAAATCTAAAATTCGTTTCAGAGATAGATTGCGCAAAGTGATGTTCACCATCGGGTTCGTTCTATTCGGGTCGAGCAAAACGAGATTCACCCCACGAGCCCCTGTATCCGTATTGTCGAACTCTTCTGAAATGGCGCTCAATGTATTCACTACCCGGTTAAGCGGCTGCTCGGTGAAATTTACATTTGAAATTACAATTTGATTAAGTTTCTGGAGCATTGGAGCCGGTCCCAATATCGTAGGATCGATATCAGGACGCTCTTCATAAATCCCAGGACGCTGCCAAGCGCTCGAAACTTCTTCGAGCAATTGCTCGCGCGACTTCAATTTATTCAAATACGCCATCGATTGACGTTCCTGCGAAATGCGTACCTGAAAGCTCTTGGCCATCGCGTTATTCGGATCCAAGGCTTCGATACGCTTGAAAGTCGCTTCCGCTCCATCGATGTCACCCGCAACAAATTGGCTCCGTCCTCTAAGGCTCAAAGCCTCGACCTCTTCCTGAAGATTAACGAAATCCGGACTTATTTGCTCTATCGACAATCTCGCTTTTCCTGATTCGGAAGCGGCCACACGCTTCGCGTCGTAAGAAGATTGCTGTCTGAGGATATCGCGTTCATCGCGTTTGAGCTCGTCTATCAAAGTCTGAGTCAGAGGATTCGGCTCGAGCATTTCGGCCGCTTTTCGAATCGTTCTCAACGCCAGAGGAAAATCGCCTCGTTTTGCCTGTCTCAATGCAATCTCCCGAATTTCACGTGAGCTCACCATCGACTTCTCGATACGCTCCGCCTCCAAACGAGCCAAATACTCCGCTTCGCTCTGCAAAGCCGAACGCCGAGCCGCCCCGTTTCCAGCGACGCCTGATCGGGTCTTATTATCGATCATACTATCCACGCTGTCTAAAATACTTTGAACCGAACGGTCCGCTGGAGCGATCTCCAACAATTGTTGCAAACGATCACGAGCAGTCGTCAGATCACCAGAATCGCGCGCTTGCAAGGCTTCGGACATCAAGCGGATCTTCAAATCAATCTCCGTTTGCCCTTCCGCAATTTGCGGCGAGAGGAAGGTTAATATCGAGACGAGAACGCATAGCGTCAAATTCGACAGAAAATATTTTGATTTATTCATAAGCATCGCAGCTGAAATTAGAGGTACTTAGCTATTGGGCTTGGGTAGGACCTCACGAGGTCTGATTGCAAAAGGACTATTAGGGTTGGCGTTTTGTGTTCCTTTATTAGGAAAATCTTCTCCTATCAACGGTTTCAACAACTTAGATAGCCGTTTCCCTCCGTCCGTCGAAACTTTCGTCACCATAGCTTCCGGCGGATCATCCGAAAGGTCGCCGATTATGTAAAATCCGCTGTCCAGTTCAACCTGGATTCCTTCTCGCACGACAAACACATCCCCATTGTCAATCGAGCGCACTTTCGCTTCTAGATCAGAAAATATCTTCGTCTCGAGATTGGTTAGGAAAATTTCTTGTCCGCTTTCGTAGTCAAGCAAACGAGCCAATCCAACATTTTCGAAGACAGGCATACTGCCCTCTTGCTCGACTTCCATCTGCTTCACCTCGAATGAGAGGATTTTAACGCCCGCTTCGGAAAGCAGCTTTCCCGCTCGAGCCAGCAAAACTTCTCCCGTGGGAATATACTGGAACGAAGCCAGATAATCTCCGTCATCGCCAGCGTAACCAACAAGCTGCAAACGATAAGGACGCTGGCGAACCTCCAACAACTCTATTTCGAACGCTTTCCACGGATCTCGCTTATTCGCCGATATCAACTCAGGGGGGGTCACCGTAAACTCACGCGATGCCGAGTTATAATATAAAACTGGAGGCGTAAACACATCGAACACCCAATCATCTCCTCGCGATTGGCTTTGGGGGCGATCCCATAAGGGCGTCTCCGGCAAGTTCATGTCTACCGAATAAATCTCCACGTCTACTTTGCTCTCCGACAACATCGGAGTATCCTGACGGGATATAGTATCCAAAACCTTGACACTCTTTATACTCGAAACGCCCACGATAAGAAAGACCACCATTGCAACCAATAGGATAAACTTATCCAAAAACTCCGAAAGGCTAAATCTGAACACCGCTCCTCCCTTCGCCCGAATTACCAACCACCGCCGTAGTCGGACCTCCTACCAAATCCCAGAATTCCAAAGTGATAACGAAAAACGATTCATTCTCAGCGATTATCGGCACGCGCACCGCAGACATCGGTCTTTCAGTTTCGCTGGGCCGAGCAAACGGATTATCCAGAATGGCGCTACGATTCCCATCCAAACCTGACTCGCCTTCGAGCCTCACTTCAATTTCGTTTATCGAAAACGGAAGCGAAGAACGATTCACTCTATTCAGAAAATTCCTTAACGACAACGACTGTCCCTTGAACTCCAATTGAAACGCCAAGGATTCAAACGCATCCGTCAAGCCAATAGAACGATCATTCTCCAAATTAAACAAATCTCCGCCTTCTCCATTGACCGCATTGCCCTCGATCGAGGATTCCCGTTTTATGGATACGAATTCACTTATTCCCGAGTCAAACAAAGCCAACAACAAGGATTCCATTATTCTGGACTGACGATGCACTCTTTCGACCATCTCCGAATCAGGACCAACGTTCTCGTATTCACTAAAACCATACCGACATTCTTCAGGAAATTTCACTCCACTACCAATCGCCATACTCCGGACATCTTCAACATACTTGGCAATCATAAAGAACGCTTCGTTATGCGACTCGGGAACCTGGCCAAAAAAGAGTCCTCGATCATAGGTATTCAAATTCAAAGAAGACTGGACCGATTCGAATTCCTCGATGAGGCGAGCGTAATTGCGATCCAATGCCTCCATATTAGCCTTCGTGGGAGCGGGCGAGCGAGCGATGTACATCTCCATTTGACGGCGTTTCTTCTCATATTGATCTTTCAATATCGCCAACTCATCTCTTCCCTCGGACGCATACCACACGCCTCCCACCGTAGTTGCTAGCAGGAGAGAGAGGATCGTATAGAAAAAAGGATTTCGCTTAAACCAGCCCATTATATTTATCGCTATAGAGGTCGAGTCGAGTCGACGACTAGAGTGAAATTAAATTTCAGAATGCCCGGTAAGTTATTGTCAAAGCGCTCATCTTCCAGGCGATAGATAAATTCCGATGCAGCAAAACTATCCAACAAAGCCGACACTCGTTTATTTGATTCTTGGCTCACCGTTGAAAGTGGATTCGAAACATCTAAGAGCCGACCTTCCAAACGCAACTTCAAGAGTTCAGGCACCGGATTCGCCACTTTCTTCCGAGCGGAATTAAAACGATTCGAAGTACTGCCCGCACGTGTATCTAATCGAACGATTTCGATTCGATCCAACCAAACATCCTCTACTTCGTATAGTCGCATTTGGATGTCGTTCAAAAAATGCATCCAATTCGAACGAGCGAGAGACACTTTGTTAGCATCGACAATCACTCCCTTTACCGACTCAATTTCACGTATCCGGTCGACAATCTTCGTATTCAACGCACGAAGCGGAGCTGTATTAGTATCCAAATTTTGAATTTCTTCGCTATATCGCTGCAGAGACAGATTTGTATTAACCAAAGGTAACGCAACCGCGGCGCAGGCGACCAAACCAGCTACCAAATAATAGGGTTGCTGACGCTTAAATCTACGCTGCCAAACAATGCTGCGCGGCAAAAGATTTATTTCCGGCGAATCTGGAAGGAAACGACCGATAGCCACTCCCATCGCCTCGCTCACGAATGCCTTATCGATCTCAAGCGCCCTCTCCGAGCAACCCTGCCCTACCCGCACTTGCTTGAATGGATCAAATTGCTCGACAGGAATAGCCAAGCGATTCTTCAAACTCGCTCCAATATTCGGTAGTAACGAGCCACCGCCCGACAAGCGACACCGAATCGGTTCGTCGCTGTATCCGTGATTTTTATAAATCGCCTGAGTTCGGGAAATTTCGACATTCAAACGCTTTAGAAATGCCTCCTGAGCTTCCTCGAACGCAACATGCTCGACAGTCGGAATCGGTTCCCCCGCTATCGCGGAACGCTTAATTCTCTCCACATCCTCAAAGGGCAAGTTTAAGACGCTGCGCATTTCCTGCGTCACCGTATTACCGCCAAACGATACGTTGCGGGAATAGAATTCAGAGCCGTTGAAGAAAATAATATCCGTCGACTTGGCACCAATCGAAAGCAAAAGCGTACAACCGTCTATCTGAGGCTCGTTAAAGCGAAAACAATTGATCAACCCCATGAACGCCGGCTCGATCATGTCCGGATCCATTTTTGCCTCTTTGCCGTACCGCGATAGCGATTCGACCAATTCAATCTTCGAAGCCGCAATAAGCGTTTCGAGATCCAGGTCGCTTTCCTCTATCAGGCAATCATCCCAGGCGACTTCACCTATCGGATACGGAATGTTCTGCTTCGCCTCAAAAGCAATTATCTTATCGCGCTTCTTACGCGGAGTCTGAGGAATCTTCAGATATTTCGTCAGAATCAAATTACCCGGTAGCGCGTAGCCTACCGGAGAAACTTCCTTAAACGTCAAACGAATTTCCTCGAATGACTGCGACATCGCCTTTAACCAAAGTAGGGGTTCGTTTATCGAAAGTTCCACTTCCTTTATCCAATAGTTCTCCAACTCACATCGGCCACTCGTATTCATGGAAAGATGAACAGCGGCGATGTGGCTCGAACCACAACTAATGACTAGGTAATGAGGAGGTCTCATGCAGAGGAATTTACCATTTTTTGATATTTGCCTAGCCAGCACAAGAAAAAACGCTTGAGATTCAAGCCGTTACAAGAAATCTAATCTAAGCACTGCCCGAGGCAGCGATCATAATTACCCTTGCTCGCCGACGAGATCCCCAGAGTCCCTAAAACTCGGCGTGTCATTAGGATAGGCGACGCTAAACGGCGTCTTAAATTGAGGAAGCAGGATACCATCGTTACGAGGAGAGTCCAGATCTACCCGCTTTAAAAAGCTATCGAGCACATTAATTCGCTCCAATCGCCTCGAAACCTGCTCCTCAACCACTTTTCCTGAACACTTCAGGCGAATCAAAAAGGAATGCACCTCATTCCTAATACGATCTCTCTCAACGATTTCTGGTGGGAGATAGAAGCGGACAAAATGCTTTCCTTCCTTCAAACTCACCAACGCAGCCTCCACCTTGAAAAATTCGAAACTACTTTGCCCGCTAATGCTCGATTCTATCCCTAGCACGAGCTCCACTACCAAATCATCAATGTAATCCGGAAGCCTACGCGTCGAGTCCTGCGGATCGCGCCGCACCTCAACCTCAATAGAACATTCGAGCCAATCGCTCGAACTCGTCTGAGCATTTACTCGATTAAATTCGACTTCACGGACCGACACCGAAGCGAGCGCCGCGAATGCGTCCACAACCAAGGCCGAGAGCAACGCTAGCGTGATTCGAGAGATCCATGTCATCCGGATAAGCTAGATCCCGGTCCATTCATCGGCAAGCCTTAGCACGAAAATGGCAGAATTTTCTCGAATAGCCCCCAAAGAGCGCAAGAAAGAGTAAAACCGCCAACCTTCCGATCACACATGCACTACAAAATCAGCGTCCTAGTCTTCATCCGTAACGAAGTAGGCGAGTTCCTTATGATTCAACGAGAAAAAGCCCCCAATAAAGGCCTTTGGAGCCCAATCGGCGGAAAACTCGAAATGGGCAGCGGCGAGTCGCCGCACGAATGCGCTGTCCGAGAAACCTTCGAAGAAATCGGGCTGCGAATCGACAGCTCCCAGCTCCACCTCTTCTGCATGATCGCAGAAAAAGCCTACGAAGGGAGCAATCACTGGCTCATGTTCCTTTTCGACTGTCGGGCTTCAATCTCCAAACTACCCGAAACCATTGACGAAGGACGCTTTTCGTTCTTTTCAAGAGAATCCATCGAAACGATACCGATACCGGAAACGGACCGAGAGGGATTATGGACAATCTACGACAAACATCGTAATGGCTTCGTCTCAGCCCGAGCCAACTGCACCCCGGATCAACCACTCAAAATCATAATAGAACAAGCAGTCGACGGCGCCTGAAACCGCAATCCATGTGCCGCGAAACCCAAGAGATCCTCCGCTGTACAGGAGTTCGCTCCCGATTGTCGGTATGACCTTGATCAACGCGACTTTTTCAACACAAGTTCTCCGCAAAGCCTGAAAAACAGCAAATTGTGACTAAATCATCCGTTTCCGAAAATACCAAACGCCAAAAACCGGCAAAAGCGATTCTAGCCAAAGACGCCAAGTCTCCGGCGAACGCCAACTTGTCGAGCGACGAGCTAATCGACTTCTACAGCGAGATGATACGCATCCGGCGCTTCGAGGAACGATCACTCCGGGCCTACCAACAAGGTAGGATCGCCGGCTTCTTGCACCTCTACATTGGGCAAGAGTCAATCGCCGTAGGATGCATTTCCCTGATGGAGGAAAACGACCACGTCATTACGGCCTACCGCGACCACGGGCACGCGCTAGCCGTCGGCATGAGTATGAACGAATGCATGGCCGAACTTTTCGGAAAAAGTACCGGGTGCTCCAAAGGCAAAGGCGGGTCGATGCATTACTTCGACCCTAGCAAAAATTATTGGGGCGGACACGGTATCGTAGCCGGACAGACCCCTCTCGGAGCCGGGCTTGCCTATGGTCTGAAATATCAAAACAAAAAAGGCTGCGCCCTTTGCTTTCTGGGTGATGGAGCTATCAATCAAGGCGCCTTCCACGAATCGCTCAACATTGCCTCCCTCTGGAACCTGCCGGTCGTCTACATCATCGAAAACAACGGGTACTCGATGGGGACATCCCAAGAACGCTCGAGCATGCATCCCGATCTCGGATTGGCAGCTAGAGCCGAGGGCTATTCGATGAATTGGGGCCACATCAATGGGGAATCCATCTTCGACGTTCGCGAAGGCGTTAAAAACGCCATGGATCTCGCTCGCGAAGAATCCAAACCTTCGCTTCTGGAGATCCACACCTACCGCTATCAAGGCCATTCCATCGCGGACGCCAACCACAAGAAGTATCGGACGAAGGAAGAAATCGACGACTACCGAAAGAACCACGACCCTCTATTGCTATATCGCGATTACTTGGTCGACGCCGAATTGCTCACCGAAAAAGGTCTAAAAGAGATCGATCAAGCAGCCAAAACCGAAGCCGAAGAATCCGCTAAATTTGCGGACGAAAGCCCCTTTCCCCCTGAAAGCGACATCCTCAAGGACGTCTATTGGGAAGAAGACAATCCAGATCAAAAGCTGTCGGAAGGTCGCATATTCTTCAACGATTAAGTCGTCGAAGTCTCTTGAATACAATTTACATACAAAAGAATTTTAAATGTCTGAAATCAGTTACCGCCAAGCGCTTAAAGACGCGATGATCGAAGAGCTCGAGCAAGACGAGAACGTCGTCATCATCGGAGAAGAAGTCGCGCAATACAATGGAGCCTACAAGGTCACCGAAGGTCTACTAGCCCAGTTCGGCCCGAAACGGATCGTCGACGCGCCAATCAGCGAAGCCGGATTTATCGGCATGGGGATCGGAGCATCCATGCTAGGGATACGTCCCGTCATGGAGCTCATGTTTTGGAGCTTCGCCTACGTCGCATGGGACCAGATCATCAACAACGCCGCCAGCGTACGCTACATGTCCGGCGGAAAGATCAACGTCCCAATCGTCATCCGAGGCCCAGCCAATGGCGGTACCGGAGTCGGAGCGACCCACTCCCACACGCCTGAAAATTTCATTGCGAATACGCCAGGCCTTAAGGTCGTGTGCCCAACAACTCCCTACGACGCGAAAGGACTCCTCAAGGCCGCCATCCGTGACAACGACCCTGTCTACGTCATGGAAAGCACGATTCTCTATAATAACGTCGGAGAAGTGCCAGAGGAAGAATACGTTATCCCATTGGGTAAGGCCGACGTCAAACGCGAAGGCACCGATGTCTCCCTCATCGCCCATGGTCCCTCCGTTCTCGTCTGTCTCGAAGCCGCTGAAATCCTAAAATCGGAACACGGCATCGACGCCGAAGTCGTCGATCTCCGTTCCATTCGCCCGCTAGACGAGCAAACCATCGTCGACTCTGTCAAAAAGACAAGCCGCGCTGTACTCGTCGAAGAGAACAAACCTTTCTGCGGCGTCGACGCGCAAATCGCCTACCTTATCCAGAACCAAGCATTCGACTATCTCGACGCGCCTGTACAACGGGTTTCGGCAATCGATGCTCCCGCAGTCTACAGCCCACCGTTAGAAAAAATACAGCTTCCAAAATCAGACGTCGTTATCAAAAAAATTCTCGAAATCTGCTAAACATCGCGTCCCTTTAACCTGAATTCCTAAACTTTTCTTATATGCCTACAACAATCGACATGCCTAAACTTAGCGATACCATGACCGTGGGAACCGTCGCTAATTGGCTGAAAAAAGAAGGGGACTCCATCGAGTCTGGAGACATCATCGCGGAAATCGAAACAGATAAAGCGACCATGGAATTGGAAGTTTTCGACGAAGGCGTATTGCTCAAGCAAATCGTACCTGTGGGAGGCCAAGTACCCGTCGGAGCGCCTATCGCAGCCGTCGGAGAAGCCGGTGAAACTTTCGACGTAGGTTCCCTACCGACACCTGCTGCTCCAGCGGAACCGGAGGCAGCAATCCTAGAAGAAACGCCCAAAGGAACAGCTGACGCTGAATCAGCCGCCGAAGCTCCGGCCAAACCCCAGCCGCAAAGCGACGCGCCAGCCATCAAAGCTTCGCCTCTGGCCAAGAAACTCGCCACGCAAAACGGTATCGACCTAGCGACCGTAACCGGCAGTGGTCCGAACGGGCGCATCGTCAAAAAGGACGTGCTCGGAGCAATCCCTGGAGCAGCTAAACCAGCTTCCCAAAAAACGCCCGCATCAGCTCCTGCCGTCATTGCGTCGGCCGGAATAGCCGAAGCCCAAGACCTGCCAGTTTCTCAAATGAGAGCGGTTATCGCCCAGCGTCTGCTCGAAAGTAAAACGACAGTACCCCACTTCTATCTCGAAACCGAGATCGACGTAGCGGCATTGCTGGAATTGCGAAAACAGCTCAACTCCGAACTCTCCGAGCTCACACCCGAACAAGGCGGCGTAAAATTCTCCGTCAACGATTTCATCCTCAAAGCTTCAGCCGAAGCTCTCAGGCGCGTCCCTGAGATGAATCGCTCATGGAACCAGACGACCATCCGTCAGCACTCCGCCGTCAATATGTCCTTCGGCGTCGCAATAAACGACGGTCTATTGACCCCTGTAATTCGCGATGCCGACGCCAAGGGACTCAAAGCCATTGCCTTAGAAGCCAAACAACTCATCGGCAAATCGCGCTCCAAGAAGCTCACGCCCAACGAGATGTCGGGTAGCACCTTCACCGTTACCAATCTCGGAATGTTCGGAGTATCAGGATTCTACGGAATCATCAATACGCCAAACGCGGGTATTCTATCCGTTGGAGCAACCATTGCTCGCCCGGTCGTAGACGCCAACGGTGAAATAGCGATCGGCCAGATAATGAGAGTAGGCCTCAGCTGCGATCACCGAGTCGTGGATGGAGTCGTCGGAGCCCAATTCATCCAGGCACTGAAAACCATCCTCGAAAAGCCAGCCTTGATTCTCGTCTAAATCATCTCGATACATGAAACACCGCGAAGATCAAAGTGCCACGGGCAAGGAAGCCGAATCAAGCAAGGCCATCGGTCCCGCAATGGGAATAAGCTTTGCAATCCTAGCCTTCCTATTCTGGTTGATTTATTTCAAGACACCCGCCCATAATGATGCCAACTGGGTAAAAACCTTGCCAACTATATTCGCATCTTTGAACGCGCTTTCCGCCTGCTGTCTAACGATCGGCCTCATCGCCATCAAGCGTGATTTAAGGCGGATCCATATAGGCTCGATGATATCGGCCACAGTTTCTTCGGCCTTATTCTTAGTATTATACATCATCTATCACCACTACCAAGGCGATACGAAATTCCTTGGCGAAGGAATAATCCGTCCAGTCTATTTCTTCATACTTATCTCGCACATCCTATTGTCCGTAGTCGTGGTACCGCTAATCCTGCTCACCCTATGGTTCGCGAAAACAAAACGCTACGACAAACACAAGCGAATTGCGAAATGGACTTTTCCTATCTGGATGTACGTTTCCGTAACCGGTATACTCGTATACCTAATTCTGCATACATTCAACGTCGCCTGACCGATACCCACGTTACCGGTTAGCGTCCAGCATTTCCCTGCCGATTAGCAAATCAATCGCCTCACGTACATCCGCAGCCCCGAACGGTTTCATTAAAAAACGGCTGTTTTCCTTTTCAAAGTCATCGAATGGAAGCGTATCGAAATCATCCATTCCACTTGTCACGAGAATTGGAATACACCGCCCATCTTCTCTAATTTCCCGAAATACTCCACCTCCATTCAAGCCGGGCATATTAAGATCGACGATAGCTAGCGAGATCTCATCGCGATGCTCCTCATACAATCGGACCGCTTCCAAACCGTCGCTCGCGACAATCGTTTCGAAACCCATAGCGCCCAGAATTGATTTTAAAACCATTCGCAACACTTCCTCGTCGTCAACGACGAGAGCCTTGCCTGACTGGACTAAGGATTCCCCGGGATCCACTCGATTCACCTCCGCCTGAGAATCAGATTCATCGGCAACTTCCGAGGGTCTATCAGCGGATTCGACGAGCTCGCAAATCGCCTCCAATTGCCGCCGACTGTTTTGAAAAGCTTCTTCCGCCTTTTTTTGCTTCGAGATATCTTTCAAGGCGATCATACAGGCCGATTGCCCTGCCCACTCCAAGCGGTTCGATTTCAAGGCGACATTCGACGTTTGCGTATTCACGATAGAAATTTCCATTTCAACGGAATCCATTTTGCGAAGATCATACTCTAGCAAATCTGAAAGAGTCTCTCCGAGTCTCTCTCCAAACCATGATTCGGCCGTTTCATTCGCAAATAAGACAGAACCCGACTCCTCCGATACTACGAAAACCGCCTCATCTATTCGATCAATCAAATCCCGATACTTGGATTCCTCACCAATCATCGCCAGAACACTCTGCTGAGTTCGAAGCTCCTTGAGCATTTCGCCGCGCTCCAAAGCATGGAGAATCTGCTGACTCAAAAAACCCTTTTCGACTTCCTCCCAAAAAAGACATTCATCAGCCAAGCTCCTAGCAGCATCGACCACCGCCTCTGGCTCGCCTCCCTCGAGGATCGCAATGACCGGTAGATTGTTTTCCCTCGCTTGAGCATCCACCAAAACGTCAAGGCCTCTAGCATCGGGAAGACTTAATCGTGCAACAACGAAATCCCAGTCCGCTTCTAGCAATCGATTTTTTCCGTCAGACCAGCAATAGACATTCTCGCAACCAATCGCCAAACCAGACATTTCCTCTATTAATGTACGAATACGGCTAGCTCGATGAATGTCGGATTCGACAATAAGAGCATTTAGTTGAGGAGAGGTCATTGAGCGTTTTGGAAGGGCTGATTTAAATCGGTTTGAAAGTTGCTTATCGAGTCGCCAAAAATCGGCAAAAGCCACGCAATCCGCAAGCAGATCAACCCCATTTACAAGCGATTCAAATACCTTTTAAACTCTCGCTCGAATTCAAAAAGAATATCGCCGTCTACTTGTAATAAACCTCTGAAAGACCAGCGGCTCTCAACGTTAGCTCAGGTAAACGTCTTTGGAAAAGTCGACCGATTCGCCTAGTCGCTTCCAGGATTCGCTGAAACTTTCGGCATCATAGCCGAATAAAGGCGACACTTCCAACTTGTGGACGGGCACGCCTTCCTCGTCGAGCTCCAGCTCAACGCCTTCGGCCATCAACCATTGAGCAAACAATCGCTGCTGATCTGCCCTACAAGATTTTGCCGAATCCACCCCTTCCGCATTCTTGACCGGACTGAAGTCGCCCAAACGAGTAGACTCGACGATGACCGCCTCACCCGCAAACGGGAGCGCATCGAACACGAACGTTTCGAACTTCACGCCATTGGGCTCCGTCGGCCGAACCAACTCTCCCGAAGCGTTCAAATACGGGATCTTTTTCAACGCCTTATGAAACGGCAACGCCAAGGTGCTCCCCTCTTTGGTCAGCTTCCTAACAAAATCCACCGACACGATGTGAATCGCTATGCTGCCCGCGATAAACTTCAAAGCGCCTGACTCGTCCCGCAAAACCGTTAGGCTATCCGGCATATCGCTGTACTCGACCACTTCAAGGCGGCCACCGCTTATACAAAAATGCCCCAACTTCTCTTTCTCGTAAGCCTTTGGCAACATCTTGCTCGACATCAAAGTATCCGACAAAGCATGAAATCCGATAAAATACGGGTCGACTACCTGCACATGCGGATTGTCGACTTGGAAATAACTCAGCAAATCGATCCCCTTCAACTCCATTTCAGACAAGGCTCCACTACGATCCAATGCTCGCATCGACCCGCCATGCCCATCCGGGCTCATAGCGATCGCACCTTTCGACTCCATCAAAATGCGTCCTTCGAGATCCACTGCCGGCATACGGCCTTGGCGGAAGAAACGTACCGTACCGCCTCCTAAACCAAAGAAATCGTTTTCAGCGAAAAACGCTTCGGTCGCTTCATGATTCACATTACTCGTCATAACGTACCATGGCAGGTCGCATTCAAAGCGACGACGAGCAGCCATGATTTTTTCCGCGAAAACCTGAAACAATGGCTTATTCTCGATCGGCGAAATCGGGAAAGTCCCTTTCGGTCCGTCATACCCCAAACGGGTACCCTGTCCCCCAGCGACAGTAAAGGCCGCCACGCGCCCCGACCTCAAAGCCGTTTCACCTGCCTGCTTAGCAGCCTGCCACCTAACATCATTCTCGAGATCCTCTGGGATTCGTTCATACAGAGCGGGTTCAAGCGAATCGTAGTTAATCTCCGAATGCACCTCGGTCGCCTTGACCAAAGTCGCTATCAATCGATCGAGTTCATCCAAATCGATTTCTTCGGCCTGCTCGAGCAAGCCCGCCTTCTCGTCGCTTCCAAGGTCGTCCCAATACTGGAAAACATGTCCTTGCCCGTGTTGCTCGAATCGATTCCTAATATCCATATGGCAAATTCCTACGACGGTCGATCGACCCTCTTAAGACTGATCTCGCGATTCTACGCTCAACGATCATCAAACTCGAACTTGAAAACGACCTCGTCTTCCTTCGCGTAGTTCAACTTCTGCCGAATGATTTTCTCTACGTATTCAGGATCGTGTTTCAATCGCTCGAGAGCGATTTTTCGCGATTCTGTTTTCACGTCCAACAGTTCCAAATTTCGCTGGGCTTCCGCTTCCGTGCCACGTGCGGCTTGGAGCTTCTCATAGCGCTTGAAGGCATCCGAACCCGCAAAACAACCAACGGCTAATAAGCCGGATATGAACAAAATATTTAGGAGTCGAGCCGTTCTCATGTTAGACACTCGCTAATTTCCTATAATAGGCTTCTCTTTGCAAAAATATAATTGTACCTTACCGTCGATTTAAAAAATAATTTACGCTTATGTATCAAAGTTTCTACGGGCTCAAAGAGATGCCGTTCAACATAACCCCTGATCCCAACTTCCTTTACCTCAGTCCGACGCACCAGGAGGCTCTCCAGCACCTAAAGTACGGGATAGCGGAAAAAAAGGGCTTCATCGTATTGACCGGCGAAGTAGGATGCGGAAAGACCACTCTTTGTCGTCATTTCATTAACGAGATCGACGACGAAAAATACGACTGCGCCCTGATCCTCAATCCTCGGATCACTGAGACCCAATTACTCAAGACCATCCTGACGGAGCTTGGCGAAGAAGGCTCAAGCCGCAGTCGCAGCGGACTCGTCAAGCAGGTCAACGACATTCTCCTCGACCGGATTCAGAAGGGAAAAGACATTCTACTGATCATCGACGAAGCCCAGAACCTCACTTTCGAACTGTTAGAACAACTGCGTCTCCTTTCGAATCTCGAAACCGACAAGCAGAAGCTGCTCCAGATTATACTAATGGGTCAGCCGGAATTTAAGCGAATCCTATCCGAAAACCGTTTGCGACAGCTCCGCCAAAGAATTCTCGTCCACACCGAGCTTCGCCCACTCAATCGCTATCAAGTCGAACAATACATCCATCACCGCATCGCCATGGCGGGTGGACAAGGTATTCCCTTTTTCACTAGCTGGGCCGTTCGTTGGATACATTGGAAATCCAGAGGTATCCCTCGGATCATCAATAACATATGCGACAAAGCTCTTCTTTCTGCCTACATTCGGAGTTCTGAAGTGGTCAAGTACAGGGACGTTCGCACCGCGCTCAAGGAAATCAGCTCTCTCGATTTCAACTAATCTCTGGGACTGGCGTCTGCCTATTCGCTCATTTTCAGGCTATACGCGAATAACCCCTTTTGGCTTTCTCGAGTAGGAATTCCGTCCGAGATGCCGTTATTTGCGCGGCTACACCTAAACCCAAAGGTAAAAAAGCCGTTGTTCCCTTTACGATTCCATCGAATCGCAAGTAACGCAGCCGAAACCAAATATGAGCCTAATCAATCAGGCCCTGAAAAAGGAGCAACAGCGACGAAGTCTAAACATCAAGACTCCCTAGACTTCGAATATACGAAAGCCCTCTAGCCGTCCGAACCAATCGGCCAACAAGCCCGACCGCGCAAGGTCCGAAAATTACGCGATTGAACTTAATTCACCGTTCGTCCAACATCCGCAAAATAATGGACGATGTGGAATATGACTCGCCAATCGGACTGCTCCGAATCGAAGCAGACGAACAAGGTCTCACTGCTGTTCGTTTCCCCGGTCTCGATACACCACGCTCGACCAGGCCACGGTCACGCAACACTCGAAACACCCACCTAAAAAGTGCCGTGCGAGACCTTGAATCCTATTTCGCAAATTGCTCGAATCCCTTTCGCACTCCACTCTCGCCTCAAGGCACCGAATTCCAAAAGAGCGTTTGGACCGAACTCGGAAAACTCTCCAACGGAACCACGACGACCTACGGAAAAATCGCCGATCGCATCGGGAATCCCAAAGCATCCCGAGCCGTTGGGCTCGCCAACAACCGAAATCCACTACCAATATTCCTCCCCTGCCACCGTGTAATCGGAAAAAGCGGCAAACTCGTTGGTTACGCTGGAGAAATCTGGCGCAAAGAATGGCTCCTCAAACACGAAGGAGCTCTCCTAGTGTTCCGCTCGTGAATCAAAGCTCATAAATGGAAATCGGATACTACGTCGATACCATCTGGCCCTACCTCGGTCCACCCCTAGGCTTCGGCCTCGCCTTCCTTCTCATTTCAAGATTGATGCGCGAAAAGCGAAGACCGAGCGCAACTGTGGCTTGGATGCTAGTAATCGTATGGATTCCATACATCGGAGTGCCCCTTTACCTAATCTTCGGTGGACGGAAAATCTCCAAGCTCACTCGCCGTAAAAGCCGGATTAACATAGCTCCACCCAACGCCTCTTCAGGAACCGTAAAATCTTCTCCATTCGGTGTCATATCCAAAGGCAATCGCACCGAATTCCAGCAAACCGGAGTCATAGCATTCGAATCTCTCGTCCGCGAAATCAAACAAGCCAGGACTTCCATCGAAATCGCGACATTCATCCTTAGCCACGACGCTATAGGCAGACACATAGTCAGAGAGCTTTCCCTACAAGCGAAGAAAGGGATCGAGGTTCGCCTGCTTCTAGACGCTGTCGGATCCTTTGGTAAAAAAACGCTCTACATCTTAGAGCTAGAGAAAGCCGGCGGAAAAATCGAGCGCTTCATGCCCGTCCTCCCCTTCGCCTCCCTCGGTAAAGCCAACCTTCGCAATCACCGCAAAATAGCGATCTTCGACAACAAACGCGCCATCATCGGCGGCCGCAACATAGGCAGTGAATATATGGGCCCTGCCCCATCCAGCAAACGCTGGAAAGACCTTAGCCTCCTCATCGAAGGCCCTGCCGTCATGCAGCTATCCGCCACTTTCGAGGCCGACTGGGCATTCGCTTGCCGCGGAAAAAACTGTCAACCTAGAGAGATCAAACCCGTCGAAGAGTACCGAGGCCCCGAGCTCAGCACGATCGAGATCATGGCCAGCGGGCCTGACACTCTAGGCGATCCGCTTTACGAAAAGATTCTCTCCATTATCCAAGAAGCGGATACAAACGTCGCTATCGTAACCCCCTACTACATTCCCGACGAAGTCATCCAGCGATCCCTCATCGTCAAAGCTCGCACCGGAAAATCCGTCAAACTTCTCATCCCTAAAAAATCGAATCACCCTGTCACTGATCTCGCCCGTGCCTCCTTCCTGCGCGAACTCTCCGAAGCTGGAGTCGAAGTTCTTCTGTACACTTCCGGAATGCTGCACGGCAAAGCTATCCTCGTAGACAATACCATCGCCATGACCGGTTCTGCTAACATCGATCTGAGAAGCCTATTCGTAAACTACGAGCTAGGCGCATTTTTCTACGACAACGGCGACATCCAGGCTATCTCAAATTGGATACAGGAACTCTCCACAGACGCAGAACCATTCCACGAATCCGAAAAGCGAAGCTTTCTCCGATCGACAGCCGAGGACCTCAGCCGACTCGTCACGCCTCTTCTTTAATCAATCACTGACCATCGAGCAAAAGCTTGTACTCCACCGAGTCGCGAATCGCTTGCCAGCTCGCTTCGATAATATTGTCGCTGGCTCCAACTGTACCCCAAAGCTCTTTACCATCAGCCGATTCTATCAAAACTCGCGTTTTGGCATCGGTACCCGATTGCGAAGCGAGAATACGAACCTTGTAATCCTTTAACTGAAGGTCATTTAAATTCGGATACGTCTTGGAAAGAGCAATACGCAGAGCCTTATCCAGAGCCCCAACCGGACCGCTAGATTCCGCAACCGTATAATGCGGCTCGCCATTTATATTTACCTTAATAGTCGCCTCTGACGTTGTCGGCTCATCGGGCGTCCGTTTTTCAACGATCACTCGATAGCTCTCGAACTCGAAATGGGGCTTGAATTTCCCCATGAACCTATCGAGCAACAGTCGAAGCGAAGCATCCGCCGACTCGTATTCGTAACCATTGAACTCCAGCTCTTTGAGTTTTTCGATGATCGCTTTCGTCTCCGGAGAATTTCGATCGATATTCACTCCAAGCTCCTGAGCCTTCATCAACAAACTACTCCGCCCCGCCATATCGGAGACAAGCACTCTCTGTTTATTGCCAACCTTAGTTGGATCTACGTGCTCGTAACTGTAACTAACCTTCTTAGTCGCATCCGCATGGGCTCCACCCTTATGCGTGAAAGCCGACAAGCCAACATACGGCGCCTTATTGTCGTGCGACAAATTCGCCAGATCCGCCAGAAACATCGAGATACCGCGCAAATGCTCCAAACGATTTCCACAATTCATTTCATACCCGAGTTTCAATGAAAGATTCGGAATAATTGTAGTCAAATTAGCATTACCAACACGTTCCCCGTATCCGTTGAACGTTCCCTGGACATGCACAGCACCAGCTTCGATACCGGAAAGCGATAATGCAACGCCAACCCCCGAATCGTTGTGACAATGCACGCCTACCTGAGTATCTGGAAAACGCTCCACGATAGACTTCGTAATCTCCGTTAGTTGACCGACCATCATGCCACCATTTGTATCGCAAAGCGCCAAACAATCGGCTCCACCGGCAACCGCGGCTTCGAGAGTCTTCAATGCGTATTCCGGACTGTCCGCATACCCATCGTAGAAATGCTCAGCATCGTATACAACTTCCCGACCGTTTTCCTTCAAAAAGCGGACGGAATCTTCGATCATGCGAAGATTCTCCTCAGGCTCCACGCGCAGAACTTCCGTCACATGCAAAAGCCAGGTTTTTCCAAAAATCGTGACAACCGGCGTTTCCGCATCCAAAAGCGTTTGCAGCTGGGGGTCCTCGCTCGCACTCAAATTTGCACGGCGCGTAGAGCCGAATGCCGCTATCTTCGCGTGCTTCAGCTTCAACGATTTCGCTTCCTCGAAAAACGCCATATCGCGCGGATTCGAGCCAGGCCAGCCGCCTTCGATATAGTCGATTCCGAATTGGTCGAATTTCTCGGCAATCCGCAACTTATCCGTAACGGAGAACGAAACGCCCTCGCCTTGCGTGCCATCTCTCAAAGTTGTGTCGTAAACGGAAATTTTTGCCTTACTCATAACTATATCACTTTAAATTGATCTACTGCTTCGAAACGATGAATGCCTTGATGGATTCCGCGTCAGGAAAAAGGGGGGACTTAACGATATCGAGCTTTTTCAATGCGTCCAATATAGGATGCGTCGATACTTGACCCAGAGCCTCCTCAACAACTTCCGGAAATTTCGCAGGATGCGCTGTCGAAAGAATAACGCAATGCTCCAACGAATCCAAGTCCTTGAAACCGCATGCCGTGTGCGGATCAGCGATGTAGCCGTATCGTTCATACACACTTGAAACCGTTTCGCGAATCTCAGTATCACCCATACGCGAACTACTCATCGAGCGTAATACCTTAGGATCCGCGCAAGAAAAGGCTTTCCGCTCCTTTATCTCTTGCATTGTCGAGCGGGTTTTTGACGGATCCTCGCCCAACGTGTAGTAAAGGAAACGCTCGAAGTTCGAAGCGATCTGAATATCCATCGACGGAGCAAGGCTCGGTTCGACATCTCCTACAGAATAGTCGCCTGACGAAAAGAAACGGTCGAGAATATCATTCTGATTCGTCGCCACGCGGAAACCCGCCACTTTCATTCCCATTTGCGAAGCCATCCAACCGGCCAACACATTTCCGAAATTACCCGTCGGGACCACGAAAGTCGTCTTCGCTCGCCTCGTATCCGGCAACTGCAACCAAGCATAAATATAATACACGCACTGAGCGAGAACTCGGGCGAGGTTAATGGAATTAACCGCAGAGAGACTAACTGACTGGCTAAACGCCTTATCGCCAAACACCTCTTTCAACGCGGCTTGAGCATCATCGAAACTCCCAGTCACGCAAAGCGGATAAACATTCGACGCTTCCGTACAGGTCATTTGCCGTTCTTGAAGCGGCGAAACACGACCATCCGGATACAGAATGAAAATATTAACTCCCGGTTTTCCAAGAAGTCCGCTTATCGCAGCGGCACCCGTATCGCCCGAAGTCGCGCCTAGCACGTTAATCGACTCGCCAGAAAGAATCACTTGTCGCTCGTAGAATTTTCCAAGCAATTGCAAAGCGAAATCTTTGAACGCGAGGGTTGGCCCGTGAAACAATTCCAAGATGTCAATCTTCTCGTCTAGTTTCACCAGCGGGGCATGCTGAGCGTGATCGAAACGCAAATACGCGTCGACGATAAGAGTCTTCAATTCATCCGTCGGAATATCCGTCGCGAAATGGCGGAAAAATGCAGTGCATAAATCCGGGTAGTTTTTACCCTTCCACGAATCCAGCTCACCCGATAAATCGGGTAGCGATTCGGGAACGAAGAGCCCTCCATCCGGAGCCAATCCAACTTTCACCGCTTCCGAAAACGAGTGCGGGTTCGTCTGGCCACGAGTACTTACGAAATTCATGGAACGTAAAATTAATCGACCCTATCCAAACCGAATGCCGTGTGCACAACGCGTGTGGCTTCTTCGGCATCACCTTCAGCGATGACAACTGAGATCTTAATCTCGGATGTGCTGATCAATTGGATGTTCGTTTTCGCTTCGCTCAAAGCAGCGAAAAGCTGACCGGCAACTCCCGAGTGGCTACGCATTCCAACGCCCACTACAGACAATTTAGCAACATCGCCAACAAGGGTCACTTCGCCACCGCCCAATTCTGCGAGAATCTCTTCAACCGCTTTAGAAGCGCGATCCATGTCGTCTTGCGGCACTGTAAACGTCATATTCGCAACGCCATTGCGTCCGATATTCTGGACGATCATATCCACGACCACATTCGCATCGGAAATCCCCTGAAACACCTTCGCCGCCGAGCCTGGCTTATCAGGAATGTTAGTGATGATCACCTTTGCCTGGTTCTTATCGAGAGCGATACCGCGAACCACGACATCTTCCATTGAACTGACTTCCTCTTTCACGATTGTGCCTGGGTTGTTGTTAAAACTGGATCTGACTTCAAATGGGACATTGTACTTGTTTGAAAACTCTACCGAACGCGCCTGCATAACCTTCGTTCCCAAACTCGCGAGCTCGAGCATTTCTTCGTAACTGATTTCCTGAATCTTGCGAGCCTTCGGAACGATACGCGGATCTGCCGTGTAGACACCATCGACATCCGTGTAGATCTGACAAAGATCCGCGTCTACTCCCTTGGCCAGAGCGATAGCCGACAAATCCGAACCACCCCTTCCAAGTGTTGTGATTTGACCCAGTTCGTTAGCTCCTTGAAAACCCGCCACGATAACCACGCGCTTTTTCTCAAGATACTCAATCAATTGCTGACACTCCATCCTCACGATACGAGCCCGCGTATGATAGGGATCCGTTTTGATACCCGCCATCGCGCCAGTCATCGATACCGCGTCAACGCCCAAGGCATGCAAAGCCATCGCCGTCAATGCGATTGTCTCCTGCTCCCCCGCGACAAGCAGCATATCCATTTCGCGATCAGCCGGGTTCGGGTTGATTGCCTTCGCCCGCGCAATCAATTGGTTAGTCACACCCGAGCGAGCCGAAACGACAACCACAACCTCATTACCGTTATCGTACTCAGCCTTAATAACCCGAGCCACATTCTGGATACGATCTACATCGCCTACGGATGTACCACCAAACTTTTTTACGATACGCGCCATCTCAGTCGAAATCTCCTTATCAAGCAAAGTTGCCGATCGGCATGTAAAACGGCTTCTCTTCCACGCTCTCCAATTCCGTCAAACTCGCAACTGCATTTACAATAGCATTTTCCGTGGTCACATGCGTCGTGATTATTAACGAAACCCGCTCCGCGTTCTCTCCAACCTCTTTTTGCGATACGCTCGCTAAGCTCACTTCGTGCGAGGCGAGAATCGACGAAATCTGCGCCATAACTCCTGGTTGATCCAGAACGACCAATCGCAGATAATAGCGCGATTCGATATCCTCAGCCCTCGCAATAGTGATTGAAGAACCATTTCGCGGTGCCGGATCTAAAAACGGAAAACGCCCTTCTGGCCCGCCGAATATCAAAAGTTTAACCGCATCGACAACATCGGAAATCACCGCACTTGCCGTCGCATCTCGACCCGCTCCCGGACCGATGTAAACCGTTTCCCCAACCACATCGCCATGTACCGAAATAGCATTGAAAACACCATCCACTCGTCCCAAGGAGCATTGAGTCGATACAAGTGTCGGCAATACGGATACGCGTAAGATACTTCCTTTGGCCGCACGATCAATCACTGCGATTAGCTTAATCGCGTAGCCATTGTTCTTCGCGAACTGAATATCTTCCTGCGAAACCTCTGTAATTCCCTGCAAACGGACTTCTTTGAAATCCACCCACTTCCCATGAGCAAGATAGGCTAGTACAACCGCTTTATGGGCCGCGTCAATTCCGTCAACATCCAAGGCTTCATCGGCTTCCGCGTACCCCAGAGCCTTCGCTTCCACAAGAATCTCAGGATAGCTCAATCCTTCGTTCGTCATCCGAGTCAAAATGTAATTGCAGGTCCCGTTTAGAATCCCGTAAATACTTGAAAAATCGTTGATAACCAGGCCCTCCCGAATCGCCTTAATAACCGGAATTCCGCCGGCAACGCTCGCTTCGAAAAGCAAGTGCCCCCCGTGCTCACGCGCAACCGAAAGCAATTCTTCGCCAAAATCGCACAGCAGTGCTTTATTGGCAGTTATAACGATCTTACTTGCCTTCAATCCAGCGAGAACCACCTCGCGAGCACGGCCCGTTCCGCCCATCAATTCGCAAACTACATCAACTTCCGGATCCATCGCTACAGCGAGAGGATCATCCGTCACAATTGAAGCATCCACTTCGACATCCCGCGCTTTTCCTGGGGTTCGTACCGCGATTCTGGATACAATTATATCAGCTCCGAGTTGTTCGCTCAAAACCGATCGTTTCCTCTCCAGGTGATCGAAAACGCCCTGTCCAACAACTCCAAATCCGCAAAGACCGACCTTTATGATTCGTTCGCTCATTCTGAATCCCTCAAATCGTCCTGCTTCTTTTCGAAACGATTTTCTTCGCCCCTTAACAGGCGGCTAATATTCGACTTATGCCTTAACACCACAACGAGAGCCAACGCAACAGGCACCCATTGCCGAGCGCTACTCGTATCCAAAAAATAATTCGATACCGGTAAGCTGATCGCCATAATGATCGAAGCCACCGACACGTAACGCGTCGAGTAAAACACGACTAGCCAAACACCCATTCCGAGAAACGCCGCTATCGGCATCAAAGCCACGACACCCCCGAGCATAGCGGCCACTCCCTTGCCGCCGCGAAACCCAGTGAAAAGCGAAAACGAATGCCCAATCACGGCAGTGAAAAGGCCAATCAAGCCATACGCATCCGAATAACCAGTATTCGAATACATTAAAATAGGCCAACCCGTTGCGACCAAGCCTTTCAGGAAATCGAGAGCAAACACCCAGTTTCCAGCAGCCTTGCCGACCGACCGCTTCACATTAGTCGCTCCAGGGCTCTTGCTACCTACTGCGAAAATGTCGACTCCATTGGCCTTCGCGATCCAGTAGCCGAACGACAAAGAACCAATAAGGTAACCCAATCCTGCTGAAAGCGATCCCGCTATGACGTCAAAAGACATGTGTATTCAGATCAGCACTCCAGGTGCACCAATTTAGCCTGAGTGATAGCGTTCACCGACAGGATTTCCTTCATCGCTGCATCGTCCAACGCACTATCAAGCCCGGCGACGTTCAAAGCAATGCCGCCGACTTCGTTTCGACTCAAAGACATCGATGCGATATTCACGCCCGCCTTGCCGATAATCGAGCCTAGTTGACCTACTATTCCCAGCTCGTCGCTGTTAGCGATGATCAACAGATAGCCACAAGGGTCCACTTCCACTTCGCGATCATTGATGGTTACAATACGAGGTGTATTGCCCTTTCCCATCAAGGTGCCTTCCGCCGATACGGATTCACCATTGCTGCATTTCGCTTCAACGCGAATCAGTTCCGTGTAATCGGTTTCCGCATTCGAACTCGAAACTTCTACTCCAATGCCCAAACGCTCGATCAACACCATCGCATTGACGAAGTTCACGTTGCTTCCTGAAATATTCTGCAGAAACCCCTTCAAAACGCCTCGCGTGAGCGAGTTCGCATCGAGATCGACAATTTTTCCGAGATACGTGATCTTCACGCTCTCGATCTTATCCAACGCCAGTTGCTGAACAAAAGTACCCAGCTTCGAGCAAAGGTCCAAGTAAGGACCGACTTTCCCCAGAGTCGTTGCATCCAAAGCCGGCATATTAATTGCGTTGCGAATCTCGCCATCGCGGACCGCATCCGCTATCGCTTCCGCTATTTCGATACCCACGCTTTCTTGCGCTTCCTGGGTCGAAGCGCCCAAATGTGGCGTCAAATTCACCTTCGGGTGACTGCGCAGGGGGTGATCCTCTGCAGGAGGCTCAGATTCGTAAACATCTAATCCGGCAGTCGCCACTTTACCGCTATTCAAGGCCTCCAGCAAAGCCGACTCCTTTATAATGCCGCCGCGAGCACAATTGAAGATACGAACCCCGGCCTTCATCTTAGCGAAAGCCGCCTCGTCGATCATGTACTTAGTCTGATCGGTCAAAGGCATGTGAACGGTAATATAATCCGAAAGTTCGAAAAGCGTTTCGAGCTCTACTTGTTCGATACCCATCGCCTCCGCACGAGCTTCCGTCAAGAAAGGATCGTAGGCCACAATCGACATTCCAAAAACTTTCGCTCGCTTCGCCACTTCCGCACCGATGCGACCCATGCCGCATACGCCGAGAGTTTTATTCAGCAACTCACTGCCTCCAAGGACCTTCCGATCCCACCGTCCCGCGGCCATTGACGCAGCCGCTTGAGGAACCGGGCGGGCCCCGCAAAGCATATGCGTGAAGGTCAATTCAGCCGTAGCAATCGTATTGCCACCCGGCGTGTTCATTACAACGACACCGTGATCCGTCGCCGCAGGAATATCGATATTATCGACACCAACGCCCGCACGACCAACAGCCTTGAGCTTCGGCGCGTTTTCGAGCACTTCCTTGGTAATTCGAGAATCGCTTCTAACGATAATCCCTGACATCTCTGGCGCATGCTCCATGAGCTTTACCGCCCGCTCGTCTTTGGGCAGGTCAAAGATTTCGATTACCTCAAAGCCATCTTGGCTTTTGAGAAAGTCTACTCCGGTGGAAGAGATTTTGTCGGCTACTAGGATCTTCATCTAAAAAAAGAGGCCCCATAAAAGGTGATGCCACATAAAAAGCAATAGCGAATGGTGCCATAGCCCACCCGCTTAAAAGTCAGGCTACCCCCCCTATTTAGGCCCGCGAATGAACTGCTCAACGGTTCTCCAATAAGCCACGCCGCTCTGTTCGGCGACATTTCGATGCCCCGCCCCGGCTACCCGATAAAGCATGGCTCGATCCTCTCCGAACGCCTCCTGAAGAACCAAACTATTCCCCACATCGAACATCGCATCCTCATCCCCATGGATCAATAGAACCGGACAGTTCGTCTTTTCCGCTTTTTTCTCATTCTCAAACGAATCCCCCGGAACCCAATTCAATGGCAAAACCGCCCTGTAGGCGCTTCGAAAAGTCGACTCGACGATCAATCGAGCCGGAGAACGACGTGTTGCCAACTCGATCGCCAAAGCCGCGCCAAGCGAACGACCGTGTAGGGTAATCTTCGATTCCGGAACTCCCTTTGCTTCTATGATATAATCGTAGACCGCTTCCGCGTCGCTATACAAGACCGGCTCGGACGGCTTCCCCGCCGTATGGCCGTAACCGCGATAATCGAAGCAAACGACATTGAAGCCTTTGAGCTGGTAGGAACGCAAACGAGGCATCGCCAAACCAATATCCTCATCACTCCCATAAAAATAGAATACCGTCCACCCATCCCCCGAACCCTCAGCCCAAAATACATTCACCTTC
Organism: Opitutales bacterium; assembly: GCA_018700525.1. Classification (GTDB taxonomy): domain Bacteria; phylum Verrucomicrobiota; class Verrucomicrobiia; order Opitutales; family Opitutaceae; genus Pelagisphaera. The sequence continues at coordinate 31,030 of JABITN010000127.1, read as the reverse complement.
ACGCCAACCTCCGACTCGACGGTTAGAAACGACTCGTCTAGCTCGTAAATCGTCGAAGGCGGTTGAAAAAACATCCGCTCAGCTGCCTGTCGTCCGAATATAACGAAAAAGATGACACAACCAACGACCAAGGCCAAAACCCCATTAAACGGATTTATAACTTTGGTTCGATCCCTTTGCATCCCCAAAAGCCTACCTCAGTCGATCGCGCAGAGCCAAAATCAAGCGCTCCCGAGGCACTTCCTCTTCGCTCCGATCGGTCATGTCGCGCAGCTTGACTACGCCCTTCTCCAATTCTTCCGAACCATAGATCAACGCCACGCGTGCCCCAGAAGCGCTTGCCATCTTGAACTGCTTCCCAAATCCCGACGTTTTTAACGGGTAGTCCACTGAAAACCCTGACTGCCGCAACGCATTCGCATCAGCCAAAGCAACTGCTCTCTCCGCTTCACCGCCAATAACCATGTAGGCATCTATCGTATCGACAAACTTCGGCATAATACCTCGCTCCTTCAAAACATCAGCCAAAACGACATCCCCCATTCCGAAGCCGACCGCCGGCATATCCGGACCGCCCATTTTTTTGATTAGATTATTGTAACGCCCGCCTCCCGCGATTGCCCGGTTCGACTTAGCCCGATCAAAAGCCTCGAACACGAAACCCGTATAATACGCCAAACCTCGAACGATACTCAGATCCATTTCCACAAAACCCGACAATCCCATAGCGTCGAAACCATCCAGTAACGTCGACCAATCGTCAATCCGCGCCTGCAACGCCTCGCCCATGTCCGCTCCTCCTGAAACAGTCTTAAAAGCATTCGAAAGTTCCGCCAGATTGCTCACTTTCAAAAACCCGCCGATCGAAGCCTGCAACGCCTCGCCCCGGTCTCCAGCAATCGCCGATAGCTTCTCGCAAGCAACTTCATCAGGCATGCGTTCCCACTTATCCACGATCTCCAAGATTTTCGAAGTTTCCGATTCAAAACCTTGAGCCTCCAAATAAAGCATCCACAAATTCCGGTCGCTCAGCCGAATGAAAAAGTCTTCCTTTCCCAGACCAAATCCCTGGATCAGCTGGATCAAAAGCGATATCAATTCTAATTCCGCCGCCGGACCTGCTTCGCCCAAAATATCCGCATTGAGCTGAGTAAAACAGCGTAAACGCCCTTTCTGCATTCGCTCGTAGCGAAAATTGTCGCCAATGCTGAACCATTTTATCGGACGCTTTAACGCATTCCCCTTAGCGGCCACCATGCGGGCCAACGTTGGAGTCAGCTCCGGCCGCAGCGAAATCTCGCGACCGCCCTTGTCCTCGAAACAAAAAAGCTGTGACTCGATTTCGTCGCCCGACTTGGCCTTGAACAATTCGAGGGACTCGAGAACCGGTCCATCGAACTCCTGAAAGCCAAAACGGCGGGCAACTTGACGCCATACTTGAAAAAGAAAGCGGCGCTCCGCAAATGCCTCCGGATAGAACTCGCGGAAGCCAGGCAGTGATTTAAAATTCGACATCGTGTTTCGCTAACAAAAAAGGCGGCATATGCCGCCTGTTCCGTGTGTCAAGGATTCGAGCTCTCTTGAGGAAGTCTTTCAGAGATCCGCCTACAGCATTTCCAAATTGATATCCTTAATCTTGGCCTTGAGCACTTTGCCCGCCTTGAACTTGACCACCGCTCGCGTCGGAATCACAACGTCGGTCTCCGGTCGGTTTGGATTGCGGCCGACACGCGCCTTGCGCTTCTGCACTTCGAATACGCCAAAATTGCGTAATTCTACGTTTCTGCCTTCCGCCAACGCGTCCAATACGATATCAAGAGTCATCTGTACCGTTTCTTGGATTTTGCTCTGGGGAACATCTTTCGTCTTTTCGAAAATCTTTAGGACGATGTCGCGCTTTGTGAGATTATTGGACATGAGGGGAACTGGTAAGGATGTTATCGGTGTAGAATCATTGCTAACTTACTTTCACACTTTAGGTTGCGTCAACCTCAAAGCCATGCAATTTCCCACGCCTATGAGCCAAGAGAAGGAGCCGAAAGACCCTATGGAAGAGCTGAAGAAGAATCTGGATCAGGTTTTTAACCATGGAAATGCCTTTTTCCCTATGGGCGGCGGGGTTAACCCCGAAAGCGGAGCCACGGCCAAAACCGGTTCTCCCGACCCGGAGGATCCTGCCGAAGACGACGACGAACGAGCGGAAATTTTGCGTAGCATACAAGGATTCAACCTCAAACCAAAAGAAATCCGCGACTACCTCGACCGATTCGTCATCCAACAACGCGAAGCCAAGAAAGTCATTTCCGTCGCGATCTGCGATCATTACAACCATGTCCGCCGCTGCCTTGAAAATCCGGAAATCAAAGACCGCGACTATGCCAAGCAAAACATTATAGTCCTCGGACCGACAGGGGTCGGGAAAACCTATTTGATGCGAAACGTTGCGAAACTGATTGGCGTCCCTTTCGTAAAAGCCGACGCCACGAAGTTTTCCGAAACCGGCTACGTTGGCGGCGATGTCGACGACCTTGTTCGCGACCTAGTCAAAAACGCCAATGGCGACGAAAAACTCGCTCAATACGGAATTATCTACATCGATGAAATCGACAAAATCGCCAACAAAACCGAAGGCGGGAAAGACGTATCCGGAAGAGGGGTACAGATAAATTTGCTCAAGCTAATGGAGGAAACCGACGTCAACCTCCAGAGCCAAACTGACCTCCTCGGCCAAATGCAAGCCATGATGGATTTTCAGCAATCCGGTAAAGCTCGCAAAAAAACGCTAAACACCCGCCACATCCTCTTCATCGTCAGCGGCGCCTTCGGCAAACTCGGCGAATCCGTCAAGAAACGCCTCACAACCTCGCCCCTAGGATTCGGGGCTCCTCGCTCGAACAAGGAGGAAGACGGCGACGAGTTCCTCAGCAAAGTCGAAACTCGAGACTTCATCGACTACGGATTCGAGCCTGAATTCATCGGCCGCCTACCCGTTCGCGTAGCCTGCCAGCACTTGCTCCCCGACGATCTACTGCAAATCCTTACTTCCTCGGAAGGCAGTATCCTCGCCCAATATCTGGCCGACTTCGACGGATACAACATCAAATTCGATGTAACCAAAGGAGCCCTACAGAGCATTTCAAAAAAAGCTCACAAAGAAAAGATCGGAGCTCGCGGTCTTATGACTATTCTCGAACGCGTATTACGAGACTACAAATTCGAACTCCCCTCCACCGGCATCAAGCGATTCGAACTCAAGGAAAGCACCGTCGATGATCCGGCAAGCGATCTCAAACAATTGCTGCGCGAAAACATTTCCGAGCAACGCTCTGTACTCCTAAAGGAGGTCACCACATACACTCGGCGCTTCGAAGCTCAATACGGATTCACTCTCAACTTCGACGACGACGCGGCGATTGCCCTGGTCAAAGAAAGCCTCGATCTAGACAAAACGATCCGTGCTCTCTGCGAACAAAAATTCCGCGATTTCCACCACGGCCTAACTCTCATTTCCCGCAACACAGGCCAAACGATATTTCCAATCACCGAATCCGCAGTAAAGAACGCGGAAAAGGAACTCTCCGACTGGGTGGTCAAAAGCTACCGGCCCAACGAGAATAAAGAATCCTAAGCCACGTTTCTCATGCCCGACGCTTCAAAAGTGAATTCGATGTTCGCTCGCATCGCATCGCGATACGATGTAGCCAACCGCATGCTCAGCTTCGGCATCGATCGAATATGGCGCAATCGTCTCGTTGACGAAGTCTACTATCGATCACCGAAAACCGTAATAGACCTGGCGACTGGAAGCGGCGACGTCGCTTTCGCCCTTCGCGAAGGCCTTCCGCAGAGCACAACCATCCAAGGGCTCGATTTCTGCGGCCCCATGATCGTAGAAGCCAAGCGTAAGCAAGACGCTCTCGATCGTTCCGATATCCAATTCGGGATTGGCGACGTCCTCGACCTCCCCCTCAAAACCGAGACGGCGGACGCCATAACCATTTCATTCGGCTATCGAAACCTCGAAAATCGCCACAAAGGCCTGCTCGAAATGAAGCGTGTTCTCAAAGCCGGATCCGGTCATCTCTTCATACTCGAATTCTCCCAACCTCACCCTCTCTACCGCCCTTTCTACTACTTCTATTTGAAGCGCCTACTCCCCGTTCTCGCCAACATCGTTACCGGAGACTTCGCTGCCTATCAATACTTGAGCGACTCGATCGAATCCTTCCCCGACCACGCAGGTATCACTCAAGAGCTCAAGAACGCCGGTTTCCGCGATATTATCGCTATTCCCATGGCCCTCGGCAGTGTAGCTCTACACATCGGCAAAACCTAAGAGACTGTCGCTTAAACCGAAAATAGCCGTCTTTCCATCTCGGCAACCGACCGATGCACCAAAGCACGATCTGCATTCCTGTCACGCGTAAGCGAGTTTAGTTAAACGATTTTCCGCAGCCACAAGTACTCTCGGCGTTCGGATTCTTGATTTCGAATCCTTTACCCTGCAGGCCATCGTCGAAATCAATCTCGCTGCCTTCCATGTAAGCGATACTGACATCGTCCATCAAAAACGAAACGCCAGCACTCTCCAACGCTTTATCACCCTCCTTTTTTTCATCGAAGGACATTCCATACTGAAAACCCGAGCATCCTCCGGATTCAACGAAGATACGAAGCGATTTGCCGTCTTCGCCATTCTCCTCCTGGAGGCTTTTCACCTTTAATGCCGCGTTTTCAGTAAGCGTTATCATCTCACTGTCGATGTAATATTCAGTGCCCTATGTCAAGGGATTGAACACTCAAGACTAGGACCTTAAATTCGATACAGCATAAATCGCGCTAATTACCCTCAAGCGACTTGCAATACACAATTTTTCCACCTTCACTCACCACCGATAACCACTTGTATCGAGAAAAGATTAAGATTCCCGCATAATGGCAGCACAAGGATTCAACCAAGAACTGAGACAAAAGCAGACACAGTCTCAAGTCCTTGCTCCACAGCTACGCCATTCCCTCAAAATTCTTCAAGTCGCTGCTCAAGACCTCCACACCACTATACTGGAAGAGCTCCAGACCAATCCATCGCTCGAGGAATTGCCAATGGAGGGAATGAGCCTAGACGAGCCAGCAAATGAAAACTCCGATTCCGAAGCTCCTAGCGAATCGAACGGCTCCGAGAACGACGAGCTTCGCTTCGATGAAACATTCGAGATTCTAAGCAAACTCGACCAAGATTGGCGCGACCACTTTTCGGAAGCCGGCGGCACCCAAAGCTTCACGAGCGAAGACGGCGAAAAACGCGAGCATTTCTTCAATTCTCTCACCACCGAAACCTCCCTTCAAGAACACCTTCTTTCGCAAGCCTCCCTTTCGGATATATCCGAGCCTCAGCGAACAGCGATAGAATACCTCGTCGGTAGCTTGAACAATAGCGGCTTCCTCAATACGCCTCTTTCCGATCTCGCATTGGTTTCCGGACTCTCGCTCGGCGAGATGCAATCCGCGCACAAAATGCTCAAATCCTTCGACCCCACCGGGATCGGAGCATTCGACATCCAAGATTGCCTAATGACGCAACTTGATCAACAAGGTCTCAAGAATTCCGACGCCTACGAGATAATCGAAAAACACTTCAAACTCCTGGCTCGACGAAGAATTCCCGACATAGCTCGGAATATGGGTATCTCCCTCGAAGACGCTCAGGCAGCCATCGAAGAAATCTCCCAACTCGACCCGGCGCCCGGACGACGGTTCGCAGAAGATACAAACCGCTCAGTGCTACCTGACGTCGTCGTCGAATACGACGAGGGTAAGTGGAAGGTCACGCTCAACAGCGATTACATTCCCAGACTGCGAATCAGCACCTCCTACAAGGAAATGATTTCCAAAGGCCACCTGTCGCGAAAGGAAAAAGAATACATCCAAGAGAAAATGCGCTCCGGCAAATTTCTCATCAGCTCCATCGAGCAGCGCCAACAAACGATCGAGCGCATCGCAAACGAGATCGTAAAACTCCAAACCGACTTTCTCGAAGAAGGCGTGGCCAAGCTTCGCCCTTGCACGATGACTCAAGTTGCGGACACCGTCGGCGTGCACGAAACGACAGTCAGCCGTGCCATCGCGAACAAATACATTCAAACCCCGCACGGCATCTTCGACATGAAGTTTTTCTTCACTCCCGGCTACCAAGGCGGCGACGGAGAATCTATTTCCAATACCAGCGTCAAAGACATGATCCAACAACTCGTGTCCGTCGAAAATACCGCCAAGCCATTGAGCGACCAAGGAATCGTTGCTCAACTAAAAGAGCGGGACATCAAAATCGCCCGACGCACCGTCGCTAAATACCGCGAGGAACTCGGCATCCTGCCAAGCAACCTCAGACGACAGTATTAGTACTAACCGCTATCGCGAAGCGACCGAATTGCTTTCGGTCTTATCAAGCGCCTCGAGAACAATGCCGGGATTGAGGAGTTCAGGCAACAATTGAGGCGAAGACGTTAGATTGCCATCGTACAATATATAGAGCGGTACACCCGAGCGCCCGAATGATTCCAGGGCTTCAGTGATCATTGGGTTGCGCTTAGTCCAATCGCCGCGGACCATCACGACCCCGAGTTCCTCAAACCGTCGCTTCACCTCGTCCGAGGCGAAAACCACCGCCTTATTGGCCTTACAAGTCAGGCACCACTTAGCTGTAAAATCGATAAAAACCGGTTTACCTTCTGCTCGAGCCGCAGCCACGAATTCAGGAGAAAAGTCCTCCCAAGTCACTCCGTACTTATCGGGAACGCCACTCGCTTCGGATGCGACCGCTGAAGTTGTTTCTTCGCTCGGTATCAACATCCACACTCCGAAACTAGCAATAACCAACGCGATAAACGCAGCCATTCGCCGCGTTCCGACGCTCTTGATCGGCGTTGCCCAGCGACCGTAAACCCAGGCCGCAATCGCAACCACAAGCAAACCGCCCAAAACGAGTATCAACCCATCGTTACCCACGTGGGCTCCCATCAGCCAAATGAGCCAGATGCAGGTTGCGAACATAGGAAAGGACATCACTTGCTTAAACGTCTCCATCCACGGGCCCGGCCGAGGCAAACGATCGATTAGCTTCGGAAACGACGATAGAATAAGATAAGGAGCCGCCATTCCAAGAGCCAGGAATGTGAACACAGTCATAATTTCCAACACCGGAAGATTAAGAGCATATCCAATCGCGGCTCCCATAAAAGGTCCCGTGCACGGAGTTGCTACCGCGGTAGCAAACACTCCCGTAAAAAAAGAGCTCCCGTATCCATCGCCCGTTACCTTGCCAGCCAAACCAATAGCCGAAGTCCCCATTTCGAAAACCCCTGCCAGATTAAGGCCAAACACAAACATTATTAGCAATAGAACTCCGACGAAACCCGGCGACTGCATTTGAAAGCCCCAACCTAAACTCTCTCCACCTGCCCGTAGCACGATCAACGCTCCCGCCAAAGCCCAAAAAGAAAGCAATACTCCAGCCGCAAATGCCACCCCATGAGCTTGAGTCTTTCGTGGATTCTCACCTGACAGTTGAACGAATCCCAATATCTTTATCGATAAAACAGGAAACACACACGGCATCAAATTCAGAATCACTCCTCCTAGAAATGCAAACATGAGCGACAAGAAGAACGTCATTTCCACAGATGCGTTTCCGCCAACCGCAAGTGTTGACGCTTCTCCCGTCGGCTTCGCCGCTGAATCCAGCGCAACCGAATGCACCCCTCCCGCGGCCTCGAACCCAGCAACGCTAACAAGCAGCCCCTTCAGTCGATCGACTTCTCCCTCGAACCACTCCGATTTCTCCATCGATACGATAAGCGACGAATCACTCAAAACGAAACTCTGCTTAGCGGCCGAGTTCACCAACCCCTCGGCTTCCACATAGAAATACAAGCCATCCGTTCCCATTCCCGCAAAACCATCCCAATCGATGCTCGCAGTCACAGTTGTCTCCAAAACTTCGAAATCCAGCGTCGCCGCCTCCATCAAACGCGGCAATTCCTCCCGAGCATTCGCCAAATCGTCAGCCCAAGGCGATAAGGCCAAACTCTCGCCGGTTTCAGTGACCGGCAATTTCAAAGCCAAGTCCGCGGTACCCGGGATGCACATATTTTCGCACACCAACCAGCTCGCCTTCGCATTGAGCGCAATAATTTGTCCGACCGCAAAATCCTTAGGCACCGTCACCTGGGTCAAAAAAAACACTTCCCCTTCATAACCGTAAGAAACAAAATCCGGGGGTGTCGCGATCCGTTCCGGAACCGGAAACTCCAACTCGCCCGCAACAAAACCATCCGGCAATACCCAATCGATTTTAGGAGCCAGCCCCGCATCGCCTGGATTCTTCCAATAAGCGTGCCAATGCGGATCCAGCTTAATCCTCAGCGCCACGTCAAAAGTCTGCCCCGGCCGAATCGCCGACACATCCGCTACTAATTCGGCGATCGCCTGATCCGTATCAACCGGACCCTCCTGGAAAACCTGTCCCAACGCAGCGGCGGGAAGCACTATCCACAAAACTGCGATAAGCTTGAGCATCGATTTGAAAACGTGCATATCCATAAAAATTCAATCTCTAGCACCTCAACCGCCGCTAATCCACTCAATACTGATGCTCTTTAACACCACGAAACAGGAAAAAAAGGTCCTAGCAGTAGTAGCCCTTCTCATTCTGCTTGGACTGATCGGACTCGCGTTATTCTAGTTCTCCAGCCTTTATCAGAACGCTACTTAGACTCAGCTGATTGCGAACGCCCGAGGTTTATTCTGGAATAATCTCCCAAAATCGCCCAAATGATCCCTTCTACAAGTGCCCAAAGGCGATTCACGCTAATTGAAATAGCCCGATTTTTTTAAAATAGTATGATTATCCGTCCCAAAGTTAGAGGTTTCGTCTGCGTTACTGCACATCCCACCGGCTGTGCCGTGAATGTTCAAGAACAGATCGACTACGTTAATACCCAGGCCACCATCGAAGGCGGCCCTAAAAACGTGCTCATTCTCGGAGCATCGACCGGCTACGGCCTCTCATCCCGAATCGCCGCGGCATTTGGATGCGGAGCCAATACTCTCGGCGTATTTTTCGAGCGTCCCTCAGAACGAGGACGCACCGCATCCCCCGGATGGTACAACTCGGTCGCATTCGAAAAACAAGCCAAGGCCGCCGGACTCTATGCGAGCAGCATAAACGGCGACGCCTTCTCTAACGACATCAAGGTCCAAGCGATCGATCGGATCAAAGCCGACATGGGCAAGATTGATTTGGTAATCTACTCGCTGGCCGCCCCACGCCGCGCCGACCCGGAAACCGGAGAAGTCTACCGTTCCACACTCAAGCCGATCGGCTCGAACTACTCCAACAAATATTTGGATACGGACAAGAAAACCATCCAAATGGCGGAACTCGAAGCAGCGACCGACGAAGATATTCGTAACACCGTAAAAGTCATGGGTGGCGAAGACTGGGAGCTGTGGATACAAGCTCTCAAGAATGCCGACCTGCTTGCCGACGGATGCAAGACCGTAGCCTACGACTACATCGGACCGAAAATAACCTGGCCCATATATAAGGAAGGCACGATCGGTCGCGCCAAGCTTGATCTGCGACGTGCTAAGAAAGCCATCAACCAAACGCTTAATTCCATCGATGGTGCTGCCCACATTGCAGTCAACAAAGCAGTCGTCACTCAAGCCAGTTCGGCAATCCCCGGAGTCAATCTTTACATAACGATTCTCTTCAAGATCATGAAGGAACGCGGTGGCCACGAAGGTTGCACCGAGCAAATGAGCCGCCTCTTCAGAGACCGGCTTTATAATGGCAGCGAAGTACCGGTCGACGAACTCGGACTCATCCGTATGGACGACTGGGAAATGGGCGAAGCAATCCAAAGCGCGGTAGGCGATATTTGGCCGAGAATCGAAACCGATACAGTCGATGAAATGACCGATTTCGTAGGCTACCAACAAGAGTTTCTCCGTCTCTTCGGATTTGGAGTCGACGGCGTCGACTACGAAGCCGAGGTCGAGCCGGAAGTCGAATAACACTCTAGCCGCCACCTCAATGTGGCGGCCTTTTATTTATATCAATGAAAGCGGTCGTCCAACGCGCAAAAAGCGCTTCCGTCAGCATCGACGGAAACGTGCGGACCTCAATCGGTCACGGCCTCCTCGTTTTCGTTGGAATCCATAAAGAGGATACTGATTCCGATATCGAATGGATGGTTCGGAAAATTGCTAACATGCGTATTTTCGAAGATGAGAATGGCCTCATCAATTCGGATCTAGACACCATTCAAGGCGAAGCCTTAGTCATCAGCCAGTTTACTTTGATCGCCTCGACTAAGAAAGGTAATCGACCCTCTTTCAACGACGCCGCCGATCCTCAAAAAGGAAACGACTACTACCTTCGTGCAGTAGAAGGCCTAGAGAAAGCATTAGATCGTCCAGTCAAAACCGGTGTTTTCGCCGCAAACATGCAAGTGTCCCTCGTCAACGACGGCCCACTTACCATCACCCTCGACACGCGGCACCGAGAATAGATGGCCATGGAATCGATCCCCGAACGCCTCCGTCAGCAAATGGACTTCATCGCCGAAGCCGACAAATTAAAGCACGTCTTTCGCCAATCCTATCTCAGTGATCAATCGCGACGCGAAAACGATGCCGAACATTCCTGGCACCTTTGCTTGATGGTTCTCCTGCTCGCCGAGCATTCGAATTTCGAGGACCTTGATACGCTGAAAGTCCTCAAGATGGTCATTATCCACGACATCGTCGAAATAGATGCCGGCGACACGTACATCTACGACGAAGAATCCAAAAAATCCCAAGCGCAGCGCGAAACCAAAGCAGCCACCCGACTCTTCGGCCTTCTGCCCGACGACCAAAGACAAGCCTTTCACGATCTTTGGATCGAATTCGAAACGGAAGCCTCTAACGAGGCCCAATTCGCCAAGGCTATCGATCGCCTCCACCCTATGATGCTCAATCACCTAGCCGAAGGCAAAACCTGGAACGAGCACGATGTTACCGCCGAACAAGTACGGAAGGTCAATCGACAGATCGAAGATGGCAGCGTCTCGCTTTGGACATACACCGACGATCTCATTCGCGATGCCGTGGCCAAAGGTTGGCTCCCGGGCTCAACTTAGTTTGCTGTGCTTTTGCATTATAATCCATTGCGCTTACCCGATTCCTTCCCTTAGGTTTCCAAGCAACCGATCTTCCTCGGATATGAAATTATCGCTAGCAGGTTTAAGCAAATTCGATTTTCTAGGAGTGCTCTTTCTTCGTTTGGGGACAGGAGTGCTCATAGCCTTCCATGGCTTTCCGCTACTCGTTGGCGGAACCGATAGCTACGAACGGATTGGCGGAGCCGTTGGCTTAATCGGCATCACCGGCTTCCATCTCTTTTTCGGTCTCGCTTCCGCAGTCATCCAAGCAGTCGGTGGGGTGTTTTTGGTTCTCGGCATTCTGACGCGCGGCATTGCCCTCCTGTTGACGATTATCACGGGTTTCGCGATCGCAAACCTGATGCAGCACACCAACGGATTTGACATCTCTCTCCTCTTCCATTTCCAAATCAGCCTGGCATTGCTCTCCCTTGTATTCATCGGTCCAGGACGAATCAGCCTCGATCGTAAAGGGATCTAGCGCCCCGCGATGAGTTGGAAAGTCGAGCAGCGTAACGGGATCTACCTCCCGGACATCGACTGGAATCTCGATGCCCGAAAACCCGTTTCCAGAGCCTTCATTTCACACGCCCACTTCGACCATTTCGGCAAGCACGCATCCATTCTGTGCTCCCGAGGCACAGCTCAGCTACTGCAAGCTCGAATGCCAGGCGAGCGCGATTGGCAGGTCTACGACTTCGACGAACCATTCGAAATCGAGCCGAGAACTTTTGCCAAGCTTTACCCCGCTGGCCATATCCCAGGCTCTGCCATGCTTTGGTTGGAGCGAAACGGGGAAACCTTTCTCTACACAGGCGATTTCAAGCTTAGCCAAAACCTCGCCGCCGAATCCTGCATCGTTCCTCAAGCCAATACTCTGGTTATCGAAACGACGTACGGGATTCCTCGATACACATTCCCACCAGCCTCCGAAGTCATTCAAGATATCATCGGATTCTGCAAGGACACCCTTGAAAATGGCGACACGCCTATCCTCTTCGGCTACAGTCTCGGCAAGGCTCAAGAAATATTGAAAGCGCTTTCCGGGACCGACCTGAAAATCATGGCGCATCCTCAGGTATTTAAAATGACCCAAGCCTGTGAGAAAATCGGCTTCGATTTCCCAGCCTATTCCGAGTTCGAATTCCCAATCCACCAAGACTGTGTCATCATTAGCCCTCCGCTAGGCGAGCGTTCCAATTGGCTCTCCAAAATTCCGAATCGAAAAACCGCCATGATATCGGGGTGGGCCATCGATCCATCTACCCAATACCGCAACCAAGCCGATCGTTCGTTTCCGCTTTCCGATCACGCCGACTTCCTGGATCTTCTAGATTTCGTCGATAAAGTATCTCCCGAAATCGTCTATACAACCCATGGCTTTGCCAAGGAATTCGCCGAAACGCTCAAAGAACGCGGAATCGCCGCTTGGGCCCTAGGAAGTCAAAATCAAATGGCCCTCGGAATCCCGGTCGCTGCTAGGCCCAAACCGAAAATCTCTCCACCTCAAACGCAACGAACGAAGACCGCGGGAGCCGACGCCATTCTCCATTTCGCAAACACCTGCGAAACTCTTTCGAAAACCGAAAACCATAAGAAGCAAGTAGACATCATCACCCAATACCTCTCGAGCCTTCCAGTAACCGAAATCGCTACAGCCTGCCTTTTTCTCGCTGGCCAGATTTTTCCTAAAGCGTCCCGCCGCCAAATTCGCGTGGACGCAAAGCTGAACAAGCAAGCCATTCTCTTCGCAGCAAATTCAACCGAAACCGACTACAAAAACCGCAAGCTAGAACACGCTGACCCTCAGATAGCTCTCGCCTCATTTCTCTCTGAAATCCAAGCCGGCGGACAAACATTAGCCAATTTCAGGTCTCTTTTCAGTCTGCTGGAAAAGGGTCCGAATCCTGTTTACCAGCACTCGATCCTATCCGAGGAATACCGCAAAATCGCTCCCATCGAGGGCCAATACTTGACCCGCCTAATCTCAGGCGACCTCAAAACTAAGGTCACCGAAGCCATCATCGAAGAAGCGCTAGCACTCCGATTCGACTGCCCTTTAGAGAGCGTCCGCCAGGCAAATTTCCGCTGCTCCGATCTCGAACGCGTTGCGAACGCAACCCTGGATAACATTATAGAGTATATACCGATCCAGCTTTTCTACCCACTACCGCTCATAGCTTCAAACCGAGGGCAGATCGACCTCGAATACCTCTCGACCCTCGAAACTCCGCTCTGGACCGAGGACTTGTACGACGGATTCCGCTGCCAAATTCACAAACTTGAGGAGCGGGTAGAATTGTACGATGCCCAAGGAAACTCAATTACTCATAAATTTCCCGAGGTCGCCGAAGCCGCAACACTCATTCCTCAAAACTTCATCGCCGACGGAACCCTCGTCGCCTGGGAAAAAGAATCCCCCCTGCCCTACGCAAAGCTGGCGGAACGCCTCGAACGCCCAGGGGCTGAACTATTGCTGAGCGACGAAGTCGACACCCTTCTTTGGCTTCACGATCTACTCTGGAACAATGGGGATTCGCTGGTCGATAAACCCCTTTCGGAACGTAAAAGTCGCCTGTACTCTTTCTCTGTAAATCTAAAACTTCGCATCTCGCCAGTAACTCACCTCGATTCCGTAGACCAAATCCACGGCCAATTGAGAGATTCTCAAAAACGCGGCAACCAAGGCCTTATTCTCAAAAAGGAAACCTCTACCTACAATCCGCTGTCCGACTTCGGATCCGATTGGATCACCTTCAAATAGCCTTCAAAGCTTGATCCCCGGCTCTATTCACGCCAAAGCTCATCGATATATCACGAATGATGCCTCCTATTTCGTACAACGCTTCCAGCAATAACCGCTCGCTCAGACCTAGGTCCGTTTACGGCTTCCTCATTTTCATTGGAGTGCTCACCATGCCAACCCTGACCGCGAAGATCGATTTGGGCGAAATACGCGACGACGGCCCCGGCCAAACCCAAATAATCGTTTGGCCAGAAAGAGACGTCCCAGACCCCGCTCGCACGGCGAACGGATTCAAACCCGGAGAGAAATTCCAATTCCGCGGTCAATGGGGAATCCTACGCAAAGCAGCCCTACTTACCATCTCCACCGAGGCCACCGAGGCCAAAGACACCCTCCTCCTTGTGAAAACGAACGTTCAAACGCTCGGCTTAGCCAAAACGCTTTTTCCGATTCTCTTCCAAGGACAAACCCTCCTCCATACCGAGGAAGGACGCATCCTCAATAGTCGCGTTACCGAAATTAATCGATCGAAAGAAACGGACGTCAAAACCACTTTCGACTACGAAACCGGCAAAATGATCCTCGTCGACAAAACGCGACCGGATCGGAACATGAGCAAGAGCCTGCCCTATCCGGTTCCCTTGGACTACGCATCCGCGGTACTCCAAGTCCGCGGCTGGGACCTCGCTCAAGATAGCCGACACTCATTTCTCATTAGCTCCAAAGGGAAATTCTATCTTATCGAGATGCAAACGAAAGAAATCGAGACAATCCAAACGAAATTCGGAAAGCTCGAAGCCTTCCGAATCGAGCCGACCTTCGCCCTACCGCAAAGCAAGCTTTTCCGAGAAGGCGGCAAAATGTCCATTTGGATTTCAGCCGACGAGCGACGTATCCCGCTTCGGATGGATTTTAAAATCTCGATCGGTACAGCCTCTCTACGACTCGAGAATTTTACTCTCAGCGACAAAGCACTCGTCGCTCAGTCGCAACCATAGAAGAGCATTCACTAAGCTTTCAAAACGAATCGATACGGTCGATTCGCCCAATCATCGCCCGCATAGTCCACTCCGATGCGCGGCGTCGTCTCGATATCCGCTTCGTTGGGCCGACTTCCTCGGTCTTCCACCCACATTCCCGTTTCTACCGACGCCGTTCGAGCATTGAATCGGCGATCGATTCCCAAATGCTTCGTCAATCGTCCGGGTCCCGAAACCTCACCCAAACCTCGAATTAAAATCGCCGCAGGGTAATCGACCGGCCCCGTTACCAAATTCAGCATCTCATGCACTCCATAGCATAGATACACATACCAACACCCTGGAGGTCCAAATAATGTTTCGGTCCTTTTCGTCCTTCCTTTACTCGCATGACAAGCCAGATCTTCCGGTCCATCATATGCCTCCGTTTCCGTTATCACAAACGCACCTCTCTCGCCGTCAGTATCCACGACGAGATGCTTACCGATCAATGAACGCGCGAGAGCTACAGTATTCCTCGAACAAAAATCCGCTTCGACAAGCCTTTTCATCGCAACCATTCTTCCCATTTCACAATAACGCTCAACCTCAAAGCAACCGTGCCTCCAATCATCACCCTTACAGCCAATATTGTCGCCGAGACGACCTACTACGTTCCCGAATGCGGACCTGGTAAAACCAGTCGAGCAATTGAGGAGCGTTTTCAAGTCGGCGGCAAAGGCATCAACGTTTCTAAAATGCTGCAACGCCTCAAGGCCGAAACAACGACCCTGTGTTTTCCTGGAGGCGATTTCGGATCGATTTGCGAACGGTGGCTAACCGACCAAAAACGATTTTTCAAATCGTTTCCTTCCGGATGCATCACTCGATCCGGAACGATTATCCGCACACCCGATGGCAAGGAAATCTCAATTCTCGGAATCGACAGCCATGTATCAACTGAATCGGTACAGGACTGTGTAGAATACCTCAAAAACCTTCATGAACCGTATGTACTCGCAATCTGTGGCGTTTTTCAGAAATGGGAAAACTCGAATTGGGCTGCCCTCCGCAACTGGCTACCGAACCGCGGAGAACACGTCCATCTAGCAGTCGACGCCTACGGGCCAAGCCTCCCTTGGTTCGCTCGCCAAAAGCCAAACGTCATCAAAATAAACCGACAAGAACTAGAAATGCTTTTCGATGAAGACGTCAAAGCCTCGGCAACCGATGTCTTAATGAAACGCGTAGCCGATAACTACAATTGCCCTCTCTGGATCGTGACCGACGGTGAAGCGAAAATCTGGATACTAAAGTCAGGCAGCTACCCCCAAGCCACCCAACCCCCTCTCGTAGAATGCACTTCGCCAATCGGCTGCGGCGATGTCTTCTTCGCCACACTATTGGACCAACAATACAATCACCCCGAAAACTCTCTCGAATTCGCAATCGAACTCGCCGCAAAATACGCGTCGAAAAATGCTGTGTCCTCTGAGATCGCGGCCTTCAATTTAGAACATACCAACTAAACAATAATGCCCCGAATCCTCCTTCAATGGGCTAATTCGTTTTCCCCGCATTTTGTTAGAACAGCAACTGACTGCCCAAACTCAACCACACCTTCTGCACGCCTGCCATCCGCATAGCTAAATGGCTCATCCAGATTAATCCATTGAGTCGAACCATCGTAGATAATCTCTACCTGCAAATCGAGAGCACGCGCCCATCGACGAATCGCTCCATGCGAAGTAAATTTATTGATCACCCGGAGCGGATCCCGATTAGCGACAGTCGATTCAAAGATATGCCAATGCCTATCGCACTCAAAATCGAGAAAGGAGAAGACGATTTTTCCCCCAGGCCTAAGAACTCGCTTTGCTTCCAATAGAAATCGGTAAATGTCCTCGTCCAGTAAATGAGTAAAAACTGAAAAAAAGTAACGAAATCTACAGTCGCTTCACTGAGAGGGATGGATGGTTCAGACGTTGGAACAAAGCTCCAATCAGGGCGCCCGCATTTGTCATTCGCATAATCAAGCGCTTCCTCTAGTATGTCCGTTCCAACAAAGGGCCCTTCCAAGTAGTCTCGAAGCGCAAAAGGGAGCCGGCCGCTACCGCAACCAATATCAACTAAAGAATGGTTTCGTTTTAAACCAAGATCAATAAGCGCACTGCGCTCCAACTTTCCAATTTGATCATATTCCCCACCCACGATCAATTGCATGGCTTCTTCGCGACCATGCTTCTCGATGAGATTAGCTAAATGGGATTTGTAGGATGCGATATAATCTGGAACTCTCATATTATGATTAGACGATCGACACGCACCACTCCATCGAATTCAATCGAAAGCAATTTCTAGTATTTATTTTTGAATACAATCCGGGAAGACGACCCATCCAGAGCAACTTCCTTAACTGCCAAAGAGATTCGATTATCTTTATCTAAAGCACCCCAATAAGTCTCCAAAGTTTCTTCTGCAGTTTCCTTAAGCGGCAATAAAATCGGATCGCCAACAAACGTCGGGAGAGGGTTCCCATCGCCCATATAAGTCGTCATACCGTAGCCAATTCCATCGCCCGGAACATCCGGATAGAAATAGTGACGATCCGTGAGATCGGGATTGATTTTATTCGCCTTCAAAATGCTCAAGCCGATTGAAGCCTCTACGCCGTGTAAATCCAAAAGGCCCGTGATACGTGGCGTGTAATTAGGAGCATCCGGTTCGCGTTCCCGCTGACTAAGAGCACTTCCCATCGATCCGCCTGCTTCTAATCCATCATGGAGTGTTCTTGTTTGGTCTCCATTGCTCACCAAAAACCGCTTCCCGGTTTCCAGCATCGCCTCGTAAATAATGAGCGACGGATCCTCTACTTTCGACGGATCAAACGGTTGCGTCTCCAAATTCGATCCTTCGATCGCAAATTGCCGATTACGACTATTCGGACTGCGACCCATAATAAAATAGACCTGCTGCCAAGCTTCTCCGCTCGCTGATTTCCCAACCACCAAACCACGTCCAGGATAGGGATTCGAGCCAATGTGCCGATCTAAAGTTTCAGATGCCGTTTCGAGAGATGTCATAACTCAGCGACACTTGGCTTGCTCGATCGACGAATCAATGAAAATGGGAACCGAATCCTCCAAAACTCACGGATTCTCAATCCCAATACACCATCTTCCTGACACGCGAACACCAATCAGTACCGACCGAGAACGCATAATTCGTCTCGCTCAACAGAAATCGATCTAAGAAATCCTAGTATTTCTTATGCGGAACCGCCCCGTAAGGCAGATTCGAAGCTTTCTTGTATTCGAATTCCTCAGTCGAGCAGCCGCAGAGCTCAGTCTTGCGCATAGTGATCGCAGAAGTCGGGCAAATACGAACGCACTTGCCGCAACGAATACAATCCTTGCTATCAATCCAAATGAAGGTCGCTTCGTGATTCAGGTCCGTCTCCAAACTGGACTCAACATAATCATCTTCATCGTAGAAAAGACGAGAGACCTTGTTGATACAATCGCGCGGAGTGACTTCGATACACCAATTGCAATGGATGCACTTGTCATGGTCGATTTCCATCTTGTGTTGACACCAGTAGCAACGAGTCGCATGCACTTGCAAAGCATCGAGATCATGACCCAACTCAACTTCCGCAATGCCATCGCGTTGAGCAAGAGGCAAAGTCGGCATTACTGGAGGCAACTGTAGGTCATGATCACGAACCCGACCCGTCTCGCCGTTCACATTCGTCATTTCAATTCCTATGTGCTTCTGACGGCGCTTCCCGCCCATCAAACACGTATCAATCTTCTCAGCCGCATCCTTACCATCTTGAACAGCCGTAATAACATCCAAGCTTCCGTAATTGAAATCGCCTGACATGAACACCTTTTCATGAGACGTGACATGCCCATCGTCTTCATTCTGGTGAACGCCTTCAGGAAGAATGCTCAAAGTACGCGTCTGTCCAATCGCAACAATCAACAGATCGCATGGGAATTCCTCTTCGGTGCCTTCAATAGCATGAACGCGTGGCTTACCACCTTCGCTCAAGGAATCCTCCAACGAATTACGCTGGAAAGTCACTCCGGCGAGCTTGCCATCCTCAACCCGAGCGGAATGCGGATTCATCAGCGTTTCGATGTGAATATTCTCCACACCCATTTCCTCGATCTCATCGTACTTAGCCGCCATTTGGCCCGCAGTACGACGATACATAATAGTTACATTTCCTTCAGCCCCAACCAAACGCAGAGCAGCCCGGGCACAAGAACGAGCACAATCGACAGCGGTAAAACCACCACCTACGATGATCACGTTTTGCCCCTTCATGGAACCTTCTTCGATGTCTCCCATGTTGTAGTCATGCATAAAACTCAACCCAGATACCGCATGGCCATCTTCCGGCAGACCTGGCAATTTCAAATTCGAAGCGTGTACCGTTCCTACGGATACAAGAACAGAATCGTATTCATCGATGATTCCCTGCATCATTTCTGCATCGACTGGAGTGTTTAGCTTCACATCGATACCGCTATCAATGATCGCCTTCACTTCTTCGGCTACGGTTTCTCGAGGCAGACGAAAAACAGGAATGCCCTGAACCATCATTCCGCCAAGCACGCTATCGCGTTCGAAAATCGTAACGCTGTGACCGTACCGACGCAACTCGCGAGCCGCAGTTAACCCAGATGGTCCTCCACCGATAACCGCGACTTTTTTGCCCGTTTCCTCGAACCATGCCGGAAGCGGAGAAGGCGCACTCGTCTTGTAATCAGACGCTCCACGCTTTAAGTGGCAAATATGAACCGGCCCATTGATATCGGTCCAGTTGTGACGACATCCATCTTCGCAAGGCCGGGAGCACACACGACCGAGAACGCCTGAAAACACATTATCCTCTTGGTTGATCAAATACGCCTTGTCAGGGTTTCCCTCCGCAAGCGCCTGAATATAATGCGGCACGCGAGTCTTCGCCGGGCAGGCTGCCTGGCAAGGAATATCTTTCGCGTAACTTTTGAAATCGAGAGGCTCAGCTCCCACTCCAGTGAATGTAGAATACTCCTGATCGATCGGAGCCATATCGTATTCGATATCAAGGCCTTTGACCGCATCCAAGAATGGTCCGAGTGAATTGTCTTCGTTCATTTCGCTACCCCCAAACGATTAACGCATTGGGCGAGTGATTCGTCGCCTTGCCGCTCTTTTAAAAATGTATCCAGAACCGCCTCTACAACACGAGGGCAGTCCTGTGTTTTATATTCTCCTAAAATCCTTCCAAACTTATCATGCTCGCCACCGATCCGGACTTCATAAGCCTCGACCGAGCCGACCTGCTCGCGAATTCGCATTCCGCGAAATCCAATATCCGCAATCCGATACGGCGAACAGCTATTCGGACAGCCCGTAATATTGATATACGCCTTGTCCCAAATTTCCGAATACTTTGCTTGCTTCACGACCGGCTGCAAAACGTCATACAACGCACGTGTTTCCGTAACGGCCTTCGGGCAATAAGTCGAACCAACGCATGCCACGATATCCTGCAACCCGAAAAAACCTTCAGTTGCGAAACCAGCTTTTTTGATCTCAGCGGAAAGCGCTTCGACTTTCTCAGGCTTAACGCCATGGATCTCAACGTTCTGACGCTGAGTGAAAAACAAACGCTTATCGCCGAATTCTTCGGTGAGCTGAGCCATGCGCTTCATTTGCGGATGCGTTAGCTCTCCTTTCGGAACCATTACGCGGACGGTTACCAAACCATCGGTTCCAACTGGGTTCGGTTCAAGCATCGGACGATCCGGGTAAGGCACTCCTAAATCCTGAATCGTATCCGTCAGAACGATACCATCGATACTGACCCCTTCTTCTTCAAGAAAATCGACAACCACCTTGCGGCAATATTCGATACCCTTCTTCTCGACCACAAACTTAAGGCGAGACTGTGTACGGTCGCGACGATCTCCGTTGTCGCGGAAAAGCAACGCAACTGCACGATTCACTCTAGAGATGCGATTCGCCGGAACGAACGAGAAAAGCTCCTTGCCGATAAACGCTTCCCAGCCCATACCGCCGCCGATTACGACTCTGAAACCGACCTCGTCGTCGCCCGCTTCGTTCTTGCGAGTCACTGCGATCGCTCCAATGCAATTAATGAACGGCTGACCGCAGCCAGCGCCGCAACCGGAGAAATTGATTTTGAACTTGCGCGGCAGGTTATCGAGATCCCGCATCGCAGTAAGCTCTTTCGCCGTTTCCTTGGCATACGGAAGTACGTTCACCCGCTTGTATTGACAGGTTTCCGCCAATGGGCAGGCCACTACGTTTCTGGCTACATCGCCGCAGCCGTGGAAGCAGCTCAAATTGTCTTTCGCCAAATCGCGAAGCATATCGGCCAAGGCCGGAGCTTTAAGCCAATGGAACTGAACGCACTGTCGGGTCGTGATCGAAATTTTACCTTGGCCGTAATCTTCAGCCACCTGCACGATGCGGCGAGCTTGGCTCGAGGTAACGACGCCTCCCGGGATGACGACACGCGCCATATGAGCGCCGGGGTGACGCGACCCATAGATCCCATACCATTTCGAGAGTAATTTCTCTCCCCCTCCGAGAGCGCCTTTCCGCGCGACCTCATCGAAGTCGAGAGTGAGGCCGTTGTCCTTGACCTGCTCTTCTTCGCTAACGTGTCTCTTGTCGAGTCTCCACTGCATAACTTAAATTCCTTCGTTTGGCTCAACGATCGGCTTACCAATCGCACTGCCTAATAATTTCGATCTCGATTAGTCTTGGTAAAAGAGAAGTGTTGAAACGTAGCGTTCGCCCGTATCGGGCTGCACTACTACGATGTTCTTGTCCTCGTTTTCAACCCGAGCCGCTACTTGCTTAGCAGCTAAAGCCGCTGCACCCGACGATATGCCCACGATCAATCCTTCAGTCTTGCCGAGTTCCTTGCTCGCTCGAATAGCCGCTTGGCTCTCGATCTGAATGACCTCATCAACTACACTCGCATCATATGCACCGGGAATGAAGCCCGCCCCAATACCTTGAATCATGTGAGGCCCCATTTCGCCTCCACTCAATACTGGCGATTCCTCCGGCTCGATCGCGATGATCTGTATGTTCGGGTTTTTTTCCTTCAAATACTTACCCGTTCCGGAAACCGTTCCGCCCGTTCCGACGCCAGCGATAAAGATGTCTACCTTGCCTTCGAGATCATTCCAGATCTCAGGTCCAGTCGTATCGTAGTGAACCTGCGGATTAGCCGGGTTGCTAAATTGCTGCGGCATGAAGGAGCCCTTGATCTTGCCGTGGAGCATTTCCGCTTCCTCAATCGCTCCCGGTATCCCGAGGTGGCCATCGGTGAGCACGAGCTCCGCGCCGAGATTGATGAGAAGTTTGCGGCGCTCCACGCTCATAGAGGACGGCATAGTGAGGATAATCTTATAGCCCTTCACGGCTGCAGTTATCGCTAGCCCAATCCCGGTGTTTCCGGACGTTGGCTCGACAATGGTTCCGCCTTCCTTAAGCAGCCCATCGCGCTCCGCCGCCTCGATCATCGCTTTGCCTATGCGGTCTTTCACGCTCCAGCCCGGATTGTAGCCCTCGAGCTTCCCAATGATATTGCCCGGCAGCCCCACGCCAAACTTGTCCAATCGGACAAGCGAGGTGTTACCGATCATCTCACTTAAATTGTTATAAATTGCCATTTCGGAAATCGATTGAATACAAGCACACTCATCCAAACACGATGCGTTTGCTGTAAAGCCCATCAAAATGGGCCGAGCAAATCCAAGAGCAAGGAGAAAGGGGCGGGAAACATTGACATAAACAAGGCTTTATCACCGGGGCTAATAGCCCGATTCAGAATTCTCATCCGAACTCGGTATCGCGCCAACAAAAAGGGCCCGCATCATGCGGGCCCTCCAAAAAATAACTTGTATCGTTCCTAGTAACGGTAGTGGCTCGGTTTGTAAGGGCCTTCCACTTTAACTCCAATATAGTCAGCTTGATCTGGCGTGAGCTGGGTCAACTTGACGCCGATCTTCTCTAAGTGAAGTCGAGCGACTTCTTCGTCGAGCACCTTCGATAACAAGTAAACGCCTGGCTTGTACGTTTCCTTGTTTCTCCAAAGGTCGATTTGAGCCAAAGTCTGATTCGCAAACGAGTTCGACATGACAAAGGACGGGTGACCCGTTGCGCAACCGAGATTCACAAGACGCCCCTTAGCCAACATGTAAATGCTATTACCGGCCGGGAATGTGTACTTATCCACGGCTCCTTGAGACTCATCTTTGATGACCAACGTTTCGATCCCCTCGTAATCGTTAAGCTTATCGATTTGGATTTCATTATCGAAATGGCCGATATTACATACGATCGCCTGATCCTTCATCTTTTCCATGTGCTCGACACGAATGATATCCTTGTTGCCAGTCGTCGTCACATAAATATCAGCCCGGCCCAAAGTATCTTCCAATGGGCAAACTTCGAATCCTTCCATCGATGCTTGAAGAGCGCAAATCGGATCGATTTCGGTCACGATAACGCGAGACCCCATGCCAACCAATGCTTGAGCGCAACCTTTGCCGACGTCACCGTACCCACAAATTACAGCTACTTTCCCGCCAGTCATAACGTCCGTCGCACGCTTGATGCCGTCAACCAAGGATTCGCGGCAACCGTACAGGTTGTCGAATTTAGACTTGGTGACCGAATCATTAACGTTGATTGCAGGAATTAGCAATTTGCCTTCCTCCATCATCTGATAAAGGCGGTGAACTCCCGTAGTCGTTTCTTCCGAAACGCCCTTCCACTCCTTGGCCACTGCAGCCCAACGGCTGCTATCTTCGACGTGAATTTTCTTGAGCAGGGTCTTAATGACTTGCTCTTCCTCCGAACCGGACTCGGTATTGACCCAATCGCTACCGTTCTCCAGCTCGAGGCCCTTGTGGATTAAGAGCGTGGCATCGCCACCATCGTCGACGATTAACTGAGGTCCTAGACCGCCAGGAAAGGCCAAAGCCTGATCCGTGCACCACCAATACTCTTCAAGGGTCTCGCCCTTCCAAGCGAAAACAGGGACGCCTGCCTTGGCAATCGCCGCAGCTGCGTGGTCTTGAGTCGAGTAGATATTGCAGCTCACCCATCGAACATCCGCGCCGAGATCGACAAGCGTTTCGATGAGAACCGCAGTCTGGATTGTCATGTGCAAAGAACCCATAATACGGACACTTTGCAATGGCTTTTCCGCGGAATACTTCGCCCGAATCGACATCAAACCAGGCATCTCGTGCTCGGCAATGTCGATTTCCTTACGTCCGAAATCCGCAAGCGAAATGTCCGCTACTTTATAATCAAATGTTTGTGTATCGCTCATATCAGTACCCTATTTTGAAAGTTTCTTAACTGCCTTAGTCAAAGCCGCTGCCTTATTCGTCTGCTCCCAAGAAAGATCGTCTTTGCCAAAGTGTCCGTAGTTCGTCGTCGAACGGTAGATAGGTCGCTTCAACTTCAATTGGCGAACGATGCCTGCAGGCTTGAAATCGAATACTTCCGAAACTGCTGCTTCTATAATTTCCTCGTCAACCTTGCCAGTTCCGAACGTATCCACTGAAACGGATACGGGTTCAGGATGCCCAATTGCGTACGCGACTTGAAGCTCCGCGCGATCCGCCAATCCGGCCGCTACGATATTCTTAGCTACCCAACGGCACATGTAGGCTGCAGAGCGATCAACCTTCGATGGATCCTTTCCTGAGAAAGCGCCGCCGCCGTGACGGCCGGATCCCCCATAGGTATCCACTATAATTTTTCGTCCAGTTAGCCCAGCGTCGCCTTGCGGGCCGCCGATGACAAATCGTCCAGTTGGATTGATCAAAAACTGCGTATTCTTAGTGATCAGTTTCTTGGGAAGACATTTCTTGATGATCTTTTCGACCATGAACTTCTCGATATCCTTGCGGCTAACATCCTCTGTATGCTGCGTCGAAACGACCACTGCGGTAATCTCGATAGCCTTGTCGCCTTCGTAACGTATCGAGACCTGCGATTTGCAGTCTGGGCGCAACCACTTGGCCTGACGCCCTGCGTGACGTACTTTCGCGATTTCACGACCGATACGATGAGCAAACATAACCGCCGCTGGCATAAGCTCCTTGGTTTCATTCGACGCGTAGCCGAACATGATTCCTTGGTCACCCGCTCCCTGCTCAGCCGTGTCCTTGTCCTTGGCTTTCTTCGCGTCAACGCCTTGAGCGATGTCCGCCGACTGGCTAGTCAGGTTATTGGTGATAAAAACTTTATCCGCATGAAAAATGTCATCATCGTTGATGTAGCCGATCTCGCGAATCGCCTGACGGACGATTTCCTCGTAGTTGAGCTTGGCTTTCGTTGAGATTTCGCCCGCTAAAACGACCTGATTGCTCTTTACGAGCGTCTCGCAAGCAACGCGACTGTTCGGATCCTGCTCGAGGCATGCATCCAAAACGCTGTCGGAAATATAGTCGGAAACCTTATCAGGATGCCCCTCGGCAACGGACTCGGAGGAAAAAACGTATTTCTTAGCCATATGTCTCTCTTGTGTTAGTCGTCGTGTATTTGCAATGATTGAGCAAAACATCAACATATCCAGATCTATTGATATGTTATATGGAAATTCAAGCTCATAATAGTCGAAGTATTGAAAACTATCCTCAATTCCTTAACTAATCGCTCTAAATCGCTCTATCTTAAGCTGATTCCGCTCTCGTAATCTTGGAAACTCCTCCAAGGATCACACTCGGTTGACGGGTCTACGTCGCTGGAAATACAGACGTTCGTCTGATCTTTCAGGTCCAAACTGATTAAATCCATGTAACCTGTTTCATCGCGATAAAGGTAATTTTCAGCGTAAGCACCCTCTCGATCGTTCTACTTCTCGCCATTCCAAAATGCCAAACGTTCGCGGTGACCCTCATTGCCCAAATAACGCGCCCGTATTCAAAACGTTTAAGGATGAAGTGTATTCGCCAATCTCCATCTGCGACCAACCTAGGTCGCCGCAAAGCAAGGGCAAAATTACCTCCAATGATTGGCAACAATCTTGATGTAGATTGCCAAAATTCGTCTACCAGCCTAGTACGAGCCCTTTTTTGCCTTAGCCAAACGCTCTTCACGTTCTTTCCGGTAACGTTCTCGCTGCCTCATACTGTTGGCCAATAAATCGCTAACGAAAAACCGAGCCTCCTCTTCTTTCTTCAAGGTTTCAGGGTCTTTCACTCTTACGGGTTTCTTAGGCTTCGCCTTGGCCACATTCGAAGCGACCGCCGGTCTTTGAGCTTTCACTTGCATAGGAACTGCTCGCTTGAGGGTCACTATTTCGTTTTCGTTGATTACAATACTCCGAGACCGACCATCTAGAGTAACCTTTATAGTGCCTCCCTCTTCATCGAAATCTCCCACGGAAACTCCCTCTTCCGAACCGTCCAAAGGTACCCAAACACTTTGCTTGGTTTGCGGATCGTAGAGACTGAAAGTCACTTCACTTCCCACCGCAAGCAGACCCGTGAATTCCAATCCATCCAGGCGTGTTGGAAGTTTCTTCACAACGGAAGTTTCAACCGCCGGCTTCTTATCCAAGGTCCCGAATACCGATTTATGCTCAGCAGCTAACGAAAGACAGGCAAAAACAAGAACAACCCAACTTAATAAAGCCCGTTTTTCCCAATTCGTTATCCTCCAACTTACCTTCATACCCTTTCTCTATACGTAACGGCATCATACATTCCGTACGTTACAACAAAACTTAGCCAATTCATTCCGGCATAGCAAAAACAAAACCGGCTCTTCCCGAAGGAAGAGCCGATCCCCGTAATCACAAAACCATGCGGTTCTGAGAAATTCATGCCCTATTCAACTTCTGTCACATCAACGAGCACATCGCCCGATCCACCGTCAGCCGAGCCAACCACAACCGTGTAAACGCCGGTTCCTAAGGTAACGAGCGCAGCAGCGCTTTTTACATCATCAGTCGGTAATACGCTGCCTTGGAAATCTTCGACTGGGGTGAATGGGAAAAGCCCTGAGTGTTGAGCTGCTGCGGATATCGCAGCCACATTTCCTTCAATCCAATCATCAACGGTCGCAATCTCAGTAGGAGGACTGCCGTCGAAATTTATCTGGAAAAGCGTCATCGTCGGATCCTCCATTGGATTTGATACGCCTAAGTCGGCAAGCTTTGCCCCTACAGCTCGAATGAGAACGGTTTTAGCGCCAATCACTGTGAATCCAGGAATCAGAGACTCACCCGCGTCGAGATTTGCGCGCGCCGAAACATTTACAATCTCGCTGCTCGAAGCTTGAGCTGGGGCTAGATACCCGGCTTCCGAAAGGTAAGTCCAACCTTGCATCCAATTGGTGTCTTTCGAGAAAGCACCCTGATAGGAAACATCGTCAAAGAAGTCGTCCCCTTCTGGAAGATCCGCTAACTCGTTGCTCAAAGCCGGGCTGCCCGATTGAGGGCGGGGATCGAAGCCCCCGTCTGCCATACGGGAAATACCGCCGAGCATTGCGTTTTCCACTGTGTTCTTGTACGCCACATCCGCCAAGAAAGACTCGTCATCATCGAGATTGGTTGAGCCGGCGCCTAGAGTGTCATCTTCGTCGCCATGGAAGAGGTCCCCTCCAGCGAAGTCCCAAATATTGTTCGTGATGTCGATCAAAGACTCAGATTGACCATTGCTAGGAATGCGAATTCCCGAGTCCGCTTCGATACGAATACCATTGGGCCAGCCAGTGAAGATCGAATTCTTGTAAACGGCATAGGCATTGTCGCGAATACGAAGAGCAAAGCCCTTTTCTCCGTTCCCGACGTAGGTAGCATTGTAAACCTTACCGCCACCGATGTTTCGGCCGGGATTGGACGACGTTTCGCCATCGTGCTCGCCTCCGTTGTCTGGCTCGAAGTCGTTAGACGCGACAGGACCGCCAATGTACGCCCAAAATTGACCTCGGCCTTCCCAGCCTTGGTCATAATCGAACCCATCATCGCCGCCATACGCCGCAACGGCATATTTGACATCAACCGTGCCGCCAAAGAACTCGATGCTATCGTCCGAATTCGCGAACACTTCGATATGATCGATCTGAGTGCCACGCCCGACCCCGCCCAAAGTCAATCCGTTGATCTCCGCGTCTTCCGCGAGAGCAGAACCGCCGAAACGAATCGAAACGTAGCTCAGCGAACCCGAGTTGTCTTCGGAATCCGTGCCTCCAAAGACTCTCGAAGATTCCGGTAAAACGTGGGGATACCTTCGACCGTATCGGTAATGGTCGCGCCTTCCGCCCAACTCTCCTTGTTACGATCCGAATTCAAAGGAGCATTACCAAGGATGATCAAACCACCCCAGGTGCTACCTTCGTCAGGCCCCCAAGAACCATCCATCGGATCTCCTTCCGCTGTGAAGATAATCGGAGCGGACGCAAAACCAACTGCGTTGATCGTCGCGGTTTGCGAGACAATGAGCGCCGTAGCGTCAGTGCCAGTGCCTGCAGCCGCCTTGATAACGGTGCCCGGTTCAATGGTCAAGGCAGCGCCATTCACAGTAATGAATCCACTGAGATGGTATACATTGTCCGACGTCCAGGTCGTATCCGTCGTAATATTCGATGTAACATCCACATCGGCTGCGTAAACCGCCGCTGTAAGGAGAGCCGAAGCGGCAATCATATTTAATACTTGTTTCATTTATTTGATATCAGGTTCTAATACAGATTAACGATGATATGAAATTTCGTATCCTTTTTTTAGTTACTTTCCGAAACTTACGCTCATTGAAACCGTACGTCCGGATTCTTTAGCCGAATAGGGAAAGATGACTCCTTGATAGGTATGAAAGCGCGTCGATTCCGAATCGAGAAGGTTGCCTACTTTAAACTTAAGCTTCCAATTTGACCCAAGGCGCTGGCTGACGATCAAGTCCAGATCCTCTGCAGGTTGCTCGTCCACAAGAGGGAGCGAGGAATTCGTTACTGCATACAGTCGTTCGCCCGTATTGTTATATGACAATGTAACTCCCATTCCCTTTTTGAAATGCTCCCAAGAGGCATCGAGATTGTATATCAACGAAGATTGCCCCTGAAGCTCGCGCGTCGGCGACAGATCGGGAAACTCCGCTATCTTGCGATCGATCTCCAACTGCGATCGATTCACTTCCGAATCGATTACCGACAGATTGCCGCCCACCGAAAAGGCGGTTAATTGAGAGGAGAGAAACCCGAGTTTTTTGTTAGCCTCGAGCTCAAGTCCACGGACCTCTCCCGTTTCTACATTATCCCAGGATATGAAGCCAAAACGATCGATAACCTGCTCGATTGGATTCTCCAGTTCCTTGAAGAAAATGCTTACGGCGAAAAGCTCGTCACCACTTTCTGGGAACATTTCCCAACGAATATCGTAGTTGGTAACCTCAGACATTTTCAATTCCGGATTGCCGATTATCTGAAAAGAACCAATCGCATCGAATTCAGCGACCGATGTAAGCTCGCGAAAACTCGGACGGGCGATCGTCTTAGTAACGGCGAAACGCAGATTCTGACGCTCGCCTATGCTATACACCAGGTTCGCAGCGGGAAGGAGGTGACTTTCTGAAATACCGGATTCCGCATCTGGGATAAACTGCGGGCGCCCCGATTTCGACACCACTTCGATTGCAGTGTCTTCGTGTCGCAGTCCTCCGACAAAGCGGAATTTTTCGAAAAACGGAATGTCCGCCATCACATACGCCGCATCGATTTTCTTGGACCCGAAGTACTCAGGATACGCATCCGTCAAATTTCTCATGACGACGCCCGTTTCACCATTTTCGTCGAGGCGAGTAGCGTCACCAGCTAGATAATCATCACGGTTTCCGGTATACGGGATATAACGATCCCCATTCCCCCAACTAAAAGAGAACTGACTGTACGCGCGATTCGCTTCGATCCTTCGGAAGCCTGTCTTGAGAATCGATCCGCCTCGATCTCCAAATGAAATGGGAAGCTCGAAGTCGAAACCGAATTCGTCGGCGTTTTCCTCAAGCGAGCGGTACATTCTTCGATTAGTGAATCCGGTCGGAAACTTCCAGTCTTCCGGCTCGACACGCGAAAGATCCTCATCGACATCTCTAAAGGATTCCAGATCTACCGCTTCGAAGAATATTATATAGTCAGGTTCATTTTGAGAGCTCTTGGAATTGGAATAGTCCCATTCGACCTTCCCTCCGCCAAGCGCATTGAGAACGTGCTTACCATAAAGTTGACTCGAACGGATATTCCGCTCGGTAAAGTGAATTCGACTTTCCCGCAAATACTTACTCTCGCTACCTTCAACAATACCTTGCTGAAAAAAGGACCGATCGTTTCCGGATTGATTATAGAAATTCTTCAACCCGATTTCATTGTCCGAAGAAAGCTGCAATGCTACATTGAACAAGCCCCCCAAATTCACGGAGTTTTCCGATTCATCTACCGACATATCGTATTCGGGAACCATCACATTGCCTTCGACCCCTCGATCAAATTGGTATCGAGCCTCAGGAGCGCCGATTCGCGTTTGAAAATCTCGGCTGTGGGTCAGACTCGCTGTATATCCCAATCGTTTTCCCATCTCCGGAAAGAAGAATGCTATCCCCAAACGCGAATGAGAAACGTTGATTGAGAGGAGCGTCTCCTGAATCGACAGGCGACACCACGGACGAAAACTCATTCAAAATTCCCGATTGCTCTTCATTGCTCAAGGTAGAAAGGTTCTCGTTTTGCAGCAGGTGCTCAGGAATTGACCGCGTGCCATGGTCCTTTCCCAACCAATCGTCACCTTCCCCTGGATACGAAAGAAACGAATCGCCAGTAGTGTTCTCATTATATCCGATGCCATACGACACATTGTAAAAGAATTGATTTGGAAACGATTTAGTCCGAATATCAATCGCCCCGCCCGTAAAATCTCCGGACTTGTCTGGCGTAAACGTTTTGGTCGTTTCGACAACATCGAGCAAATCAGTCGGAAACTGATCTAGCTGCACTGATTTGCGATTCGGATCCGCGCTAGGAATAGTAGAACCATTCAGCGTAGTGGTATTATATCTATCGGAAAGCCCGCG
>JABITN010000047.1 GCA_018700525.1 Opitutales bacterium | reverse complement strand
GAAGTCGAAATGGGATGTGCGGCCCAGTTTCCCATGGGTTTCCAAACGGGCAAGGTATACGAGATCGGATAGGCCAGATATTTCCTGATTCTTGAAGGTACGCCCGCCAATCGTCTCGTCTGCGGCAAGGAAACTCTTCATCGTTTCGCCGTTCGGGTTGTAAGCCCCTCCATGAAAACCGAATGGAGTTCCGGATAATTGCCAACCGACCCGAATACCGGTTTGGCGAATGCCGTCTCCGCCAAACATCCGCGTCAGGATGACTGGCTGATCAATGAAGTCCCAATCGTGCACATGCAATGGATTGAAGGCGCCAAATTCAAGAAATTGCTGTCCCGCTTCCACTTCTAAGCCGTAAGGTAAACTGTTGGTTCTCAAAAATGCTTCCTCGATCTCGACTTGGGATGTGCCTGTGTGATCGATGAAAAAGGCAGAATGGAATTCAGTATCAAAGTATCCATCGGCGGATCCGGTCATTGAGAAATCGGCCGTTTGCAAAGTGAAGCCGGTGCCGTCCGGGTCATGGCCTCCGCCTTGAAGCGCGCGGGAAGTAGCGTTTACCTCGGAGGAATAGCCCGCGACCGCCGCGACATTTATCCCGATTGAATTCAGGCGGATGGTTGTGTCGCCTACCTTTTGGGCGAAAATACTCTTCTTTTTATTCGTTTGATCGTAACCTGCTTCCTGTGGCGTCTTGGAAACGGTCGCACCGCCAAGTGACTTAATTTCGGTGGCCATCCGTTTCATCAGTCGATCCTTTTCTTCATCCCGCTTCAAGAGGTCCTTGAGGGTAGCTTCTAGTAGTTTTATCCGCTCGGACGCGGTTTGTGCCTGTGCTCGATCAGGGAGAGCCGAAAAACAGACGAGACCGAAGATTAGGCCGACGCTGGCCAAGGCCGGAAAGTTTCGATTTTTTTTCATGATAATCTCCAATTGATATGTGATAACGTCACATTTAATGGAAGTGTAGAAGCACGTTTTGTCGTAGCTATTCGATTATTGCGCAGAAGCCCCGCAGTCGCGGATGGTGTCGGCTATATTTCGTATCAGTTGAAAATAGGCGTTGGGACCGGGAACAAGCGCCGCGCCCAGTGGATCAAGCGTCGCGATCCTAGCGCTCGTCCCTTCTGTGACGCTCGCGACCAATTTGGAATTTACCTGCGGTTCCTTGAACACGCATCGTGTGCGAGTGTCGACGATCCGTCTCCGAACTTCGTAAAGACGCCGTGCGCCGGGCAGACGGGATGGGTCGACGGTAAAGGAGCCAACTGCATTGGTCTTAAAGCGATGCTCGAAATACTGAAATGCATCATGGAAGACTATGTAAGGTACGTTTTGCACCGGTCCTAATGTACTTTGAACTTCTTCGGTGAGTCGCAGGAGTTTACGGTCAATTGATGCGGCATTCTTTTGGTAGTGATCTTTATTCGCAGGGTCTGATTCGGACAATACGGAAGCTATTATTTGTACGATGGTTCTGGCGTTCTGCGGATCGAGCCATAGATGGGGGTCGAAGTTCGAATGATGGTGCTCGCTATGATCTTCTTCATCGTGACTTTCCCAAGCACCGCCCTCGCGTGTTTTGAGTAGTTGCACATCGTTGACGTCAATAAGATCAACAATCCGTCCGTTGCCGTCCAACGTCTCCAAAGGTTTTACGAGGAATGATTCTAACTCTTCCCCTATCCAAAAGATTACTGTTGCTTCATTCAACGATCGAACGTCAGAAGGTCTTAACGCATAGTTGTGCGGAGTCTGATTAGGCTTGATGAGGAGATTGGCCGTTCCAATTCCTTCCATAACGCCTGAGACCAAGGAGTGTATCGGATTAATCGAGACCACCACGGTTGGACCTGCGGCGATTGCCGGGCAGCCAAACAGGAGAAATATGGCGAAGAGCGGTGTTGTCAGGCGTAAATCATTCATGGGATTTATATTTTATGTTATGTTATAACATAGGTAATGCTATAGTATAGCATTGTCAAGAAGCAGGCTGTATGATGGCTCTCCTCAGTGACGATCTACGGCTCCAAGGGAGTAGATTGACTTTGATTGAATCCGCATTTCCAGAGCCCACTCACGATCATGATCAATGCGTGGAAGAGGCTGTAGCCGTTGCGGTGAGGATTTGTCGCGAGCGGGGTTCGCGGTTTACCGAACTTCGCCGCCAAGTCCTCGAATTCATTTGGACCAGCCACGAGCCTGTCGGCGCATATGATATTCTCGATATGATGAATGCCGAAAAATCCACCCGCGTAGCTCCCATGACGATATACCGTGCGATAG
>JABITN010000049.1 GCA_018700525.1 Opitutales bacterium | reverse complement strand
GTAGCGACCGATCTCCGAGCCGTCATCATTCTAGAGATAGCTGAACAACTTCGTCGTTCAGTGGCTGCCCGGAGGACTACCGCTACCAATTTAAGCAACGCCTCAAGCGACGCGGAATTAAACCCGAAGCGAATAAAGGTCTTGCTAGCAAAGCAATGTAGGAGCGGGTTTATCCCGCGATAACGGAAATCGCTGCTGCGCCAGCCTCAGACTAACCTAATCGGCGATGCCGCCCGACCATCTAATTCACCAAGGCATATAAACGGCCGGAGTCTTCCCAAATATCGACTTCGTTAGCTTCGAGATCGATATGCCCATCCGAGCTTCTGAGCGTTTCCAATGAACCTTTCAGTGATGCAACATAAAGCGTACACAAAGCTCCCGTTCGCCGATTTCGCACCTGCATGTGGGCCGCCTGTTGCCCTTCGAGCTGACAATACCGCGCCCCGATCACCTCGTAAGCGGAAAGCAATTTCTGTTTCACCAGAGGAGTCACTGAAAAGCCCAAGTCCTTGAGTCCTTTTTGAACTCCTTCAAAAGACGCAGCCTTCACATCGAATTTAGCATAATCATTATGACGCATCGCAATCTCGCCCGCCACATCGAAATAAAAGTCGCCGTTGTCATGCTCGCGAGCCATTTGAAACGAAATCACCACCACAATCGCAGCAGCAGCAGCCACCGGTCCCCAATAGCGCCACCAAGCGGTTTTCTTTTCGTTCCGACTTTGCTCCAAAATTCGCTGAACGCTTACCGCAGGTAGCCGTTCGCTCATAAAGAGGTCTCTGATTTTCTTATCTAGTTCTAGATCGTTCATCGCAACAGTTTCTCTTTTGCTTAGCCTTCTACTTGCTATCGCGAAATTCGCTACCCAACGCTTTTGCCAACTTCTGGCGTGCTCGATGGATGTGACTTAAAATCGTTCCGCGAGGCGAACCCGTCTTTTCGGATATCTCGCTCGCCGTAAAACCTTCTACGACATTCAAATACAAAGCCTCGCTTTCTTCCGGTCGCAACCTGGAAAGTAGTAGCTCCATATCGAGGGAAACGCCTTTAGGCTCTGTTTTCCCATTCTCTGGATGAGAATCGAGCGGCTCGAATTGCACGATCTTGCTACGACGCTTCTGGTCGTAGAAAAGATTCCTAACTGCTCGGAATAGCACCGGCGTTCCCTCGACCTTTCCATAGGCCCGTACCAATTTCATCCATGCCTGCTGCACGAGATCCTCGGCATCTTGATGATGTCGAGCAATCGAAAGCGCATAACGGTAGCCCGCCTGAACCAATTCAGCATCACTCAATACCGGTCGTGGCTTAGAATTCGAAGATGTCATTGGGCTAGGTTTAGATTCATCTTCGTCTATCAATACAGCTACGGCGCACATGATCAAATTTCTTTTTCCTATTCCCCGAAATACGAGAACACCCATGAATACGAGGATGGTAACCCTATGATCTTCGGCGAATTCCAAAGACCGTCATCACAGTGAAACGGCCTCTATACCGTCTTGATTGCCACACTTCGCTATTTTAATTCCAAAACAATGGACAGAAGCCTTCTAACGAAAAGCAATTATCCCAGTCGCGACGCCTTACGCTTTTCCGCCTGCCAAATACTGCGGATCGCTGCGTAATCCTCTTCCTTCGACTTCGACCGAATAACGTAGTCAAACGAACTCCATTGCTTCACTTCAGCTTCCGCCGATTGGATACGCCGCGCAATTTCCTGCTCGTCATCCTGACCGCGGCCGTGCAAGCGCCGTCTCAGTTCGTCAAAATCCGACGGCATTATAAACACCGTTACCAAACGCTGTTCGATCGCCGGGTGACTCGCTGCCGTTTCGCGAACCGTGGCCACTCCCTGCACGTCGATGTTCATCACCAAATCGATCTGCTCGGTAAGTTTGTCTTCGATGACGCTCTTCAGCGTACCATAGCGATTCGTATGCACCTTCGCCCATTCGAGAAAGGCGCCGGCTTCGATATTCTCGTCGAATGCCTCGTTCGAAAGGAAATGATAATCCATTCCATCAATTTCGTTTTCCCGCGGCTGACGAGTCGTACATGTCACTAAACGTTCAATACGATCATTGTCTGCCACGATCCGCTCGCACAAAGTCGTCTTCCCGCTTCCTGCCGGACCGGCAAGAATCATAAGTAAAGCGATATCGTCAGCGGGAACGTGTTCCATTTTCAATAGGCAAACGCCAAAACGCTAACAAAACCGCCGTACAGCAAAAAGATCAATCCCATGGTTCTCGGACGACTGGCATTAGCGAAAAGCCAACTAAAAAAATCACGCAACCGAAATGGCGAGTATGCCAAATATAACGACAAAGCGAAGCCGACGAATATAGGAGTCACGAAAAACAATCTCAACGGCTCTTCGTAATGACCAAACGCAGCACCGACAATCGAATTGCCAATCAGCAAAAATAAAATACACGCGCCGCGAACCGACAGAAAATCCGGAGCATACTTAAACGAAAGCACGCCTACAGCCGCGAACGCCACGAAAATATACTTCTTAAAAGCTCCGTAGTTAGCGTCCCCCAAATGAGCTACCATATAGAGCGTCCACGCTCCCCCGATGATCATCGTCACGTAGGCCGCTAAGCGAGACCGAGGAAATCCGCGGATCAACGCGGCGGATCGCTTGCTCGGAGCTGCGAACAAAGTCCCCAGGGCGGCGATGAGAATTCCTGCCAGTAAAGTCGCTTGAAAAAGAGTCAGTTCCATAATCGTTCTATATCGTATCCACTCCGGCGAGCACTAGATCGCCATAGACCGTACTTGCCGTGGCTCGTTCCACTTTCATGTCGACCAATTGGCCGATCAATCGTTCGTCTCCGTCAAAAATCGAATTGCGATAGCCGCGGGTCTTGCCGACGAATTTGTCGCCTTTCTTCGCAGGCCCTTCGACCAACACTTCTTGAGTCGTACCAATCAATTGCTCATTTCGCCAAAGCGAGCGTTTGTGCAATATATCCAACAAAACATGATTCCGCCGTTCCTTTTCTTCCTTTAAAACTTGGTCGGCCATATTCTCGGCGGGCGTTCCGGTCCGAATACTGTATTTGAAAATATAGGACATATCGAATCCGATATCTTCGAAAAACGTCGCCGACTCAT
>JABITN010000254.1 GCA_018700525.1 Opitutales bacterium | reverse complement strand
TCTCAGAGCGCGAGGAAAGCCATACAAATGCGCTATCGTCGCAGGCATGAGAAAGCTACTTCTTCACCTTCAAAGCCTACTGAAAAAACACAACTTAGCCCTTGCATCATGACACAGTTGCTTCGTGGCCAACAAAAACCTCCCTCTAACAACATTAAAGCTTCTCAATCTCCACGAAGCGAAAGCCATTCGGCTTTCCGTCGATTTCCATGAAAGCCTCAAAGCTGAACGGGCCCGCCTCTAGTTCGATTTCATCGAATCGGCATTCGGATTCCGCATACAGTATTTCCTTCGTGAATACTTTATCACCGATCTTCATCGTCACCGGATGCATTGCATTCAAAATTTCGCTCCAACGACAGGTAATCCGATAAATCCCAGCGGTTTTAACATTCAGGTCAAACACTCCGTTGTCGCCATCGAACAGTCCGCCACCCTTCCAATCCTGACGTGATAGCAATACCGGGTTCTCCCGCGCACTGCCAACCCAAGTTCGCACGGGCTCAAAACCAGAACTCATCACATCCTCGAACCAGGAATCGTAACGTTTCTTCAAACGTTCAACGACCTCCGGTCGCTTCGACGCAATATCATCCGTCTCCAATGGATCCCGACCCAAATCATAAAGCTCGAACTTCGCCGTCTCCAATGAATACGGTTCAATCCCTCGACCCACCGCCTGCACCAACTTATAGTCTCCGCTTCGTACCGCGACGTTGCGGTACTTGATTGGCTTCACCCCACGATGAAACTGATAATAGAATATTCGCTCTGGCCAATCCGCCTTGGAGTCCGACAGCAGCGGCAGCAAACTTTTACCGTCAAAGGATACCGATCTAGGAAACGGCACCTTACAGACATCCAAAATAGTGGGCATCAAATCCTCCACCGATCCCACCGTCTCTAGCCTTTTCCCTTTCCCCTTCGCACCTGGCAATTTTATGAACGCAGGAACGCGTATCCCATTTTCATACACATAGGTCTTTCGCCCCCGCAAACCGCTCTCCCACAAGTCGCTTTGCTTGTGCAAACTCGAAG
The DNA here is from genome assembly GCA_018700525.1 of Opitutales bacterium. Lineage (GTDB taxonomy): Bacteria > Verrucomicrobiota > Verrucomicrobiia > Opitutales > Opitutaceae > Pelagisphaera. Next base: position 4,404 of record JABITN010000254.1, on the reverse strand, counting down.
TCCCGTTATCGCCGAGGAAAATGAACAAAGTATTGTCTGTCTCGCCCGCATCCTCGATGGCTCCTAATAGCTTTCCGAAGTTATCATCGATATTCGTGATCATCCCATAAAAACGAGCCGTCTCTTCGCTCAGCCCCACCTTCCGATACGGGTCCGCATACGAGTCCGCCACGGTCAGCGGATGGTGCGGCGTATTGGGAGCCCAATACACGAAAAAGGGCGCGTCTTTCGAAGACTCGACAAATTCCACTGCCGCGTCCGTGAAGACATCAACGCAATAGCCCTCGAACTCCCGCTCCACTCCGTTTTCGAGAAGCGGCGCATCGAAGTAATTATCACGCCCTAATGGACTATACGGAGCGCCGATCATGCCGCCCACATGTGTCAGCGAAGTATCGAAGCCCTGATCGATCGGTCGGGCCGGAGCATTATCGCCGAGATGCCATTTGCCAAACATACCGGTCCTGTAACCCGCCTCCTTGAGCACTTCAGCGATCGTCACTTCGTCGGGCCGCAGAATCGACCGGCCTTCCTGCGTATCAATCACCCCCGTCTTCAAAGCACTCCGCCCCGTCATCAAACTCGCCCGCGTCGGCGAGCACACCGGGCTGGCATAAAACTGATCGAAGACCGTCGCTCCTTCAGCAAAGCGATCCAACACGGGTGTATCCAAATGCGGATTCCCGTTAAAGCCTACATCACTGTAGCCCTGGTCGTCCGTCATGATCAGCACGACATTGGGCAGTTTTGACAATCCCGCCTGAGCCAGAACCACCCAGCAACCAAGCAAAACCAAAAATCTAAATCCGAGGTATTTCATAAAATGGAATGCGAGCCTTCCTTTTGCGCTATCGATAAAGCCCGTCAATCCCCACTGATTCTGACTGTCAGATTTCCCTGGGATTCTCATTCAAATCATAGAATCCCCCGAACGACTTTCGAGACCGCCGCCCCCAGCTTGCGGTGCTCTTCGGGTTCCCAGTGGACGCCGTCGACCGGGCTGCTTTGCACGACATCGCCCGCGTTGAACATGCGGATCTCGTTTTCTTCGCAGAACGCCCCCAGCGTGGACGCCAGCTGCTGCGACTTCTCCTCCGCCCCGATCAGAATGTCCTTGAACGGGCTCTGGCTCATATCCGCCAACGGAGGCGGGCAGATGACGAGCACCTCCGGCGCTTCACCCAAAATACGATGCGAGCTGTCGCGGGCCGTTTTCACCAGCCGACCAATGCTCCACGCGATATCCAAGGCCGATACGCTGAAGCGATTCTTAAAGTCGTTCGTACCCAGCATGATGATCAGCAAATCGAGAGGCATATGAGAATGGATCAGCGGGACGAGCTGCTTCAGACCGTTTTTGCCACCCTCAACCGGATCATCCCAAACGGTATTCCGCCCCGGCAAGCCCTCCTCGATCACGTAATAACCCTCGCCGAGCTTGTGCTGAAGCACGCCAGGCCAACGCGTCTGCCGATCATAGCGAGCTCCGCAATCGGGCGGGAAACCCCACGTATTCGAATCTCCAAAACACATAACTGTTTTCTGTTTTTTCATTGCTGAGAATGAGGGCGTGTTTGCAATAGATTTAAAGACTGAAAGAGGATCAAATCGAACCTGGAATGAATTCAAGAACCACTGAGGACACTGATAAGCACTGATATGATAGGATTAAGCCTAGTCATCAGTGTCCTCAGTGGTTAAAAATTACTGCCCAAGGAATTGAATAGAATCGACAGCCGTGCGGAACTCACGCGCGAGCATCCTGCCAACATGGCGGTGAACGACCGTCGAGGGGTGATTGCTGTGGTAGAAGTAATAGCTTTCCGGATCACCTTGAGGTGTGGTCTCCTGATCAAAGATGGAGCGGCCCGCACACGCCTCGGTGGTGTTCGTGATGCCGTAGCTGGCAGCTTCGAGCTTAGCCTTATCGAAAAATTCACCCCAACGGCTGGTTTGGATGGTGGCATCGGAAAACTCCTCCCCTAGCGCTGCCGGAAGGGCTCTCAGCACGGGATTCAATCGCGTGGCGACCTCGCTAAACGAACCGATTTGGGTGGGTAGTACTGCAATAAAAAAGCGCCGGGCCCCAACGGCATGCAAACGGCGCACCAGCAGGGTTACGTTATTGACCGTATCCACCGTCTCCAGACGACGGTCGTTCAATCCTCCGGCTATGAAAAACAGGGTGCGTTCCGGGTCGAAGGAAATCGCCCCGGATTGGACACCTGCAGCGAAGTCACTCACCTGGTTCCGCATCCCGTATTCCAGAAAGACATCCTTGATTTGCCTTCGATCGCCTTCGCCGGTACGCGCGCCGCTCACCGCATAATTCAGGCCCTTGTTGCCAGCGTCTGGATCTGTAGCGTGCGTGAAGGGAATGCCGAGTTCCCGAGCCGCGTAGACGATCGCAGTCGGGCCATTGCCATCCACGTATCCGGCACCGCTGTCACTGAAACTGTCACCGAAGGCGAATAGCTTGTTCCAGTGATTGGCCGACAGTTCCTCCGCCGGTGTTTCGGTTTCTTTAAGGATTGCCGAGGCAAAATCCTTACCCATGTCGAGCAAGCCTTGCGTACCGTAGTGTCCGGGATTACTTTCTGGATCCACCACTTCATAGTCGTCGGTATCAAACCAGGATACAAAGCGTGTATTTTCAGCTACCCGTACTTGAGTAGCGCGTACGATGGTCGCCTGGGTCGGATCGGTTTGTTCTCCAATCTCAGGAGGCTCGATACCTCCAAAGTGATCGAGTACACGGGCGATAATGAACGGCATATCGGGTGTATTGAACTCCTTGCGCATCACCTCGATGAAGTTGACCAAGTTAACTTCATAGGCGGACGCCTGCGATTCATAGGCATCGCTCTCGCCCTGCATCCAGAGCATGCCGGAAATTTCATATTCAATACCGGCATCATTCAGATTGGTCAGGGCCGCCTTGAAGGCGTCCATCATCTCAATGTAGTTTCTACCGGCGTATGGCTTGAAGTCATTATACAAGGCTTTGCCATTTGAACCGTATTTGATCAGACGAATATCATCACCCGGAAATGCCTTCACCAGTGCATGTCCTAAGGAAACCTCAGGGCCAAAGCTTTCTGTATTGTTACCCATTCCCGGTGATAGGGACACCCAATCGTTCGATTTTCCCTGCCAAACTTTGACCTGCGGAAAAGGGCTGGCGTATGGTTCTTTCAAGTCTGCAGAAGCCCCTTGACCGACCATATTCGACTGGCCTCCCAAGAGAAAGACTCTCGTTAATCCGCCGCTCTCAGCACCCAGGTGCGCAACGAAAAAGAGGACGCATACAACGAACGATACGAATGCGCGATGGTATATAGGACAACTCATGATAAGTGAATGATTCTCACTTGTTGAAATCCAGTATCAGCTCGCGGTCACCTTTGCTGATTTTCACAATTCCGCTTTCGTATTTCGATTTCAGATACGGGCTATTCAAAACCATATCGGGAGCATAGTCGATTCGCTCTGCCCCCACAAAAGGCATTTCACTATTAGCCAGGTTGAAGGTTATCTCCTTCGCATCTTCGCCGCAGCCTCGGTACCGCAAAACATGAAATCCCGGCACTACCGTTTTATCGAGAATCAAGGGATTGTCCAAGACGTCGCCCATGAACGCTTCTAGCGTTTCGTGATGAACCCGACGTGAGGCTTCGAAGATCATTCCCGCATACTTGTCCTTCAGATAAATCATCTTCCGATCCGGGCTCCATTCGTAGCTTTCCTCCACCAATGGGCTGACCAGTCCCGGACTAGCATCATCTACCAGAATGGTCCAACCTTGGGCGTACTCGCCCATCACCGCTCTCGTCGCCAAGAACGCATCTCCGTATTTCAGAAAGATCCACCCGTCTTTTTCCACGATTCGATCATGCTGATCCCCCAAGTAAATCCCATATTCTAGATTCCCCTTCTGTTTAGCGGGAAACCAATCGGGATTCATCTGAGACCAACCTCGGCTCTGCTGCACCAGCATCACGTTCTCGTCCTGCACGGATCTGCAAAAGCCCACCGTCTTAGTAATCTTGTAATTCCCGTCTTCATCCTTCACCACGTCCGTAGGATAGACGCGTGGGCCATCCTCTCCTTTAAACGTGACTCCCTGCCAGCGCGCTTGATTGCTCAAATGGCTGTGGACCGCGCCTGGATGATCCATCTGGCAGCCGAGGATATAATCCGGCGTCACCCAACTATAACGCAACAAACGCGACTCCGTATCGCACAACAGCGTACGCTCCGCACCCAAAGGCCGAGGCCAAACATTTTCTTCCTCGCCGGGTTTGCGAGACAGGTAAGCGAACTCGCCAAGTCCCTGACGATCCAGGGCGATATCCCACAAAATCGGCTTCAATTCGTATCCACTGAGCAACTGCGCGAAAAAAT